>NZ_JASJEU010000013.1:0-322438 GCF_030077735.1 Gordonibacter faecis
CCATCCAGTCATCAAAAGCAGCCAAAACAAACGAGAAAAACCCCGAATTACCTATTGACTCTTTATAGCTGGACTACTAAGTTTACCAAACAAGTTATATTTATTTACGTAGTATGCCCTCGTCATAGTGGCAGGGAGGGTAGCCCTCTCTTGGCGCATTCGTTAGCGCGTAAGCGCGTCACACTTTCGTGAAGCGGGGGAGTGCGCTCAAGCAGTGGGATGCTGCGCTACCCATTCTTCCGAGGGTGGGGTGTTGCGCTTGCATACTTGGAAGCCGTGGGCGGGGTGGGCGCTTGTGCCTTTGCCACAGGGGTAGGCGCACAGGAGCCCGCTGTAGTTGCAGCGAAGGGGCTGAGGTCGCACGGCATCCGTGAGATCTGCCCCACATTTCTTGCACAACAGGGGCCCATCTGCCGATACCTCAGTGCGGTCGAATATCGTGCAGGTGCCACACGCGGGACAGCGTCCTGCTTTTTTGGGTGCCGGCTGACATTTGCCGCAGAGCGGATTGCACACCCAACATCCTCCGGGCATGGTGCCTCCTTTACTGGGTGGTTCAAGGAACGCTTAAAATACCCTATACTGTCATACTTTCGACTTAGTCCGCGCGCGGGCCAATGTCGATCAACCTAACACGGGAGCGTGCGCCAAGCGTACCCATCGGGGTATGAATTCGAGTCTTCTAGTACTCGGGGCATAGGGACCTCCGGGTGAAAGAGGGTAGAGTTCAGAAGCGATGGACGAAGCGTCTGCTCCGGTTTCATCAGGGGGAAGGGAGCGAGCTGCATGACGGTACCAGCACCGAAGCCCGGGACGGGGAACGCATCGGGCGTTAAGACGTTGACCATGGTAGGGTTCAAGGTTGTATTAGGCTGGCACTATCTCGTTTTATTTTCGCCGCTGTTTGTGGGCTCCATTGAATCGTCGATCACGTTTTTCACCGAGCGACAGCTTGTTCTCTATCTCACACTGGCAGCCTCATTCGCGGTACTCGTGATATTTGGTCGGTTCTTTCTCAAACGCAACAAAACCACACCCTCGGTATGGCTCATAGCTGCGGTGGGAGTGCTGGCTACCGCCTCTACGGCGTTATCGACGGCGCTCGTGGGCGCGAGCGAGCAACTCCTTCTGGCGGCCGTTGTCCCGCTGGGGTTCTCCGAAGCATTTCTCATGTTCTTGTGGCTACACTACTACATGGAGGCGGCGGCTGGCCATCTGTTCCGGTCGTTTGCGGTTGACATGATAGCGGGAGGAGTCCTGGCGTTTCTTGCGTGCAGCCTGGTGTCCCCGCTCGATTCTATTGTGGCGTTGTGTCTACCCGGCGTGGCCACCGTGTCGCTTATTGCAAACTGGCGCTCGCTCAAGCCGCGAGAAGTGCCCTCGGTGGTGGAACGCCCGTCCCGTCGCGCCGTAGCGCGCCATTCGCTGAAGACGCTTTTGCCTACCGCGGTGTACGCGTTTGTGTTCGGTATGCTGCAGGGCAGCTTCTCCGTGAGCGGTGTGGCGTTGTTGATGGCGGGAAGCGCGTTTGTGCTTTTGGGCGTTGTGGTAGCGGGCATTATCATCTTTTTTATTCCCGAGGCGCCCGACACCAACGCGGATATTGATACGATCCACCGGTTTTCGCTCCTCTTTTTCGTGTTGGGAGTGGTAGGACTCGCATTTCCCGGGGGGGGGGGGGGCTTTCTCATTGCCTCAGAAATTGTTATCCTCGCGGGTTTCAACCTGTTCGACTTTAGCGGGATGATTCTCGGCGTCGGGCTTGCGCGCAAGCTCAAGCCCGGGTCGCTTTTGCTGGTGGACGGCGGGCGTGTGCTGGTGTATATGAGCCTGTCGTTAGGCCTGGTAGTTGGCAAATTCGCAGTGTCGGAGCTGTCCGGTTTAGATGCGTCGCTCATGTTGTATTCGCTGTGTGGCGTTTCCATTGTCATGCTGGTGGCCACGGTGCTCACGCCGTTTCGTGAACGGGAACAGCCGCAGGCTGTGCTCGCTGGTGTGTCGGCGGGCGAAGGGGTGGGGATAGTGGAACCCAGCCCCGCGCAAGACGTGGATGCAGAGGCTGCGAAGCAAAAGGTGGCAGAGCCAACGTTATCTGCAGCGCCTGATGACAGCTCAGTTCGCACCCCTGCTACCGAGACGACGCAGAAAGAAGAAGCTGGTGTGGCTCCTGTTTGTGCACCGCCAGGCAAGCCTTCAACTACCGCTACCCCTGCAACGCGACGCAAAGGGAGCACCACCCAAGGCGCGTCTGCGGCCAAGCAGGACGACGCGGTCAAGCGCTCTGAAACTCCCTGGCGACGCACGTGTCGTTCCATGGCTGAACTGTATAAACTCTCGCCGCGCGAGACGGAAATATTCTTCCTCATTGCGAAGGGTCGCAATGCCGAGTATGTGCAAAAAACGCTCATCATCTCGCTGCATACCGCCAAGACCCATATCGCGAACATCTATCACAAACTCGGGGTGCATTCGTCGCAGGAAATGCTCAGCTTGATAGAGACCTTCCGCGAGCAGGACAGTAAATCACACGAAAAGGGCGGGGACTGATCCCGCTGCGGCGCTTCGCTGTGCGAAACCGCCGAACCATCCATCGGGGCTGTGGCCCCGCCAAAACCGAAGGAGCACTGCCCATGCAACAATCTGCAACCGCGCCCGAACTCGATCTGGATTCCGTCACGCTGTCGTCTTACGAGCGCGTGCGTTTGACCATGCCGTCTTTGCCGCACGCGAAGGACGATGACGTGGATGCCCAACTGTTCGAATACGTGGCCTCGGCCGATAAAGACTCGCACATTACCTGCATTGCCGATTTGGACGATGAATGGGTGCGCAGCATGTTCGATGGCATGAACACCATGGCCGAGTTGCGCGATGCCATTAAGCGTGACCTGGATAAACACTATCTGCGTGACTGGAATGCCCTGAAATTCCAGCGCTGCACCGACGCCCTGGTGGCCCGCGTTGAAGCCGACATCTCCGATGAGGTGCTCGACAAAAACGTTGAGGCTTCTCGTGCTCAGTACGACCAGCGCCTGGCCTCGTTCGGCATGACGAAGGCGCAGTACCTGCGCGAAGAGCGCATGACCGAGGAAGAATACGAGCAGAAACTGCGCGACGACGTTGCCTTCCAGCTGAAACTCAACGCCGGTTTGGACAAGCTTATTGAAGCCACAAACATCGACGTGCCGAAATCGGAGTTGCACGAGTACCTTGCCTGCGACGACCCGGCCGAATTTGCGGCTGAACTTGAAAAGAACGGCAAGGTTGAAGAGGCGCGCCATGCCGCTGCGCGCGTAAAGGCAATGCGCCGTCTGGTGGAAGCCGCCGAAGTGGAGATAGAACCCGCTTCGTAACCCCTCAGGCCACCATTTCCTGTGCTTCGAAGGCCCGCACACGCGGGCCTTCGCGCGTTTCAGGGCCTTTCCGCGTACTTCCTTGTTTTCCCAGGTGAACCAACGAAACTAAAGCACTCATATCCCTATGCCGCAAGTACTAGATCACCCGTTTTCATACCCGCCTCGGTACAGCCGGCAAAACGGCGCATGGTAGCTTACGCCTTGTGAATGCACCCCCTGTATTTGCACCCGAATAGTTGTCTAACAAGGTTCACCGAGAAGAGGAGGAAACACGACATGTGCTTCAGACCGCCATCGTTCGATGAAATGATGAAGAAGTGCCCCGAGTGCGGCACCTTCAACCCGCCTGAGAACGAAAAGTGCAAGAAGTGCGGCGCCGAGCTTCCGGCTTCGGACGTCGCTGGTACGGGCGCCGACGCTGGCGCTCCGGTTCCGGGCGCTCCCAAAGCTCCGGGCGCTCCTGCTGCCCCGAGCGCTCCGAAGGCGCCGGGCGCGCCGAAGCCTCCGACCGCCTAAGCGCGTTCGGACGGCCACCCTGCGGCATCACGACCGAGCGCGTCTACGCGCAGATGTCGCGCAAGGGTTCTGCTGGTCTTTTGGAAGCTTTGAGCACTCGCATCGGAAGAGGAGACCGAGCGGGCGCGGAGCACGCCGAAGCGCGTTTGAGGAGGCCGCTTCGGTGGGTTGTGCGATTCAAAGCTTCGGAAGAATAAGAGTTCTTCGTATTGGTATCTCTTTATGAAAGGGGGGCTTTTCATGATCAACGAAATCAACCAAGATCTGTACAAAACAGACTGGCGTTGGTACGAGGATGGTTATGAAGTGACCCGCACCTCGGTCTGGACCGGACCTGGGTGTCACAACGGCTGCGGCGTACTCACGTACGTCAAGGACGGCAAGCTCGAAAAGATCGAGGGCGACCCCAACTTCGGGTACAACCAGGGACGCTTGTGCCTGCGCTGCCTGAACATGGTGGAGAACATCTACAACAATGATCGTCTGAAGTGGCCTCTCCTCCGCGATGGCGAAAAGGGCGAGAACAAGTGGAAGCGTATCACCTGGTCCGAGGCCTTCGACTGGTTGGAAGAAACCTACAAGAAGATCTGCAAGACCATCCACGACGACTACAACGGTATTGGACCTGAGGGCATTGTTGCTCTGTCCGGTACGGGTCGTAACGCCATGTGGCACGGCGCTATGTGCCTGCGTGCCGTGTTCGGCTCCCCGAACATGTCGTTCGGCTTCCTGTCGGCCGACTCCTGCTACCAGCCGCGTATGACCGCCAACCTCCTCAAAGAAGGCGATTGCTGGATTCTTGACGCTTCTCAGCTGCACCCCGACCGCTACGACAACGCCGACTGGGTTAAGCCCGAGGTAGTTGTGGTGTGGGGCAACGAGCCGCTCGCTTCCAACGGCGACGGTTTTGTGGGCCACTGGCTGGTGGACCTCATGCGCATGGGCACCAAGTTCATCGTCATCGACCCGGCCCTCACCTGGCTCGCGTCGAAGGCTGACATTTGGCTGCAGGTGCGTCCTGGCACCGACTGCGCGCTGGCGCTTGGCATGCTGAACGTCATCATCAACGAAGACCTG
This sequence comes from Gordonibacter faecis, assembly GCF_030077735.1. Classification (NCBI taxonomy): domain Bacteria; kingdom Bacillati; phylum Actinomycetota; class Coriobacteriia; order Eggerthellales; family Eggerthellaceae; genus Gordonibacter; species Gordonibacter faecis. The sequence goes on from NZ_JASJEU010000013.1 coordinate 4,950, forward strand.
TATGACCACGACTTCGTGGAGAACTGGTGCTACGGTTTCGACGAGCTGACGGCCCGCGTCCAGGAGTACCCGACGGACAAGGTCGCTGAGATCTGCTGGCTCGAGGAGCAGGACATCATCGATGCTGCTCGCATGTATGCCAAGGCTAAGCCGGCTGGCATCCAGTGGGGCCTCGCCATCGACATGCAGATTTCCGCTATGGAAGCTTCCGCGGCTATCTCTGACATGGTGGCTATCACGGGCAACCTCGATTCGCCCGGTGGCAACGTGCTCGTTCGCTACGCGTACAACAGCTCCAAGAAGTACGGCTGCGGCCTTGAGTTCATCTCCCAGGAGATGCTTGACCGCCGTATCGGTACGGCTCAGTCGCCCATCCATAAGGCTGGCTACACGCCGTTCATTCCGCCTGATCTGCTGCTTGAGGCAATGGAGACGGGCGTGCCGTACCCGGTGCAGATGCTCTGGGTGCATGGTACGAACCCCATCGCCAACATGGCTGGCGACGCTCCTCGCGTGTATCGCGCGTGGAAGAACGTCCCCTACACGGTTGTCGTTGACTACTACCTGACTCCGACGGCTGTGGCGTTCGCTGACCTGGTGCTTCCCGTGGCCATGTCCGTCGAGCGCGACTCCTTCCGCTCCTGGTGGCAGCCGCTGCGTACGCTGACCGCGGCAGCCGACCGCTACTACGAGTGCATGATGGACGAAGAGCTGGTGTTCTATCTGGGCAAGCGCTTCAACCCGGACTTCTTCAACCAGTTCGAGACCGTGCGTGACTTCCTGACGTGGATGATCCAGGACGACGGCAACGGCGTCGACTACACGTTCGAGGACCTCACCCACAAAGTGTACGACTGGTGGGACTTCAACGAGACGTACAAGAAGTACGAGAAGGGCCTGCTGCGTGAAGACGGCCAGCCCGGCTTCGTGACCGCTACCGGTATGTACGAGATCTATTCGCCGCTGTTCGATGTGTGGGGCTTCGATCCGCTGCCGCACCACATGGAGCCGTACGAGAGCCCGTACCGCACGCCGGAGCTGTACAAGGAGTATCCGTACATCTACACGTCGGGCCATCGTCACATTGGCCTGTTCCACTCCGAGCATCGTCAGCTGCCGACCATGCGCGAAGTGCACCCGACGGCTATCGCCGACATCTCGCCCGAGATTGCCGAAGAGCAGGGAATCAAAGAAGGCGACTGGGTGTGGTTCGAGAACAAGCGTGGCAAGTGCAAGCAGCAGGCTCACATTGCTCCGGGCCTCATGCCGAACCTCGTCCGTGCCCGTCACGGCTGGTGGTTCCCCGAGCAGGAGGCGGCCGAGCCGAACCTGTACGGCGTGTTCGATTGCAATGGCAACAACCTTACCACGATGGGCGTGTACGGCCCGACGCACTATGGCGCTCCGTACAAGTGCACCCTGTGCAAGTGCTACAAGGTGACGCCCGAGAACGACTGCTCTCCGAGCGAAATTGTAACCAGGGAAGGGGGTTTCGGTGGCTATGACTACACCCGTTTCGAAGGCTAACGAGTACGGTCTTTTGATCGACTACGAGTTCTGCACGGGCTGCCACACCTGCGAGGTTGCGTGCAAGAAGGTGCACGATCTTCCGATTGGGCAGTATGGCATCAAGACGCTGGAGTACGGCCCCGTCAAGAACACTAAGGGCGACTGGGAGTGGACGTTCCTTCCGCTGCCGACTGATCTGTGCGACCTGTGCGCCGAGCGCACGGCCGAGGGTCGTCTGCCCAGCTGCGTGCATCACTGCCAGGCCGGCATCATGTACTACGGACCGATTGCCGAGCTGGCCCAAAAGGCGGCTGAGAAGCCCAATATGGTGCTTTTCACGAAGTAATGTTGGAACGAAGGAGGTAGAGCTATGGCTCGTCAGGAGAAAGGCGGATTCCGTCCGCCTCCATTGGGGAAGATTCTGTGGAAGTGCCCCTCTTGCAACACGTTCAACGCGGCCGACGCCGTGGTGTGCAAGAAGTGTGGTGCTGACAAGGTCGTCGATGAGGCGATCGAGGGGGCTACCTTTAAGCCGATCTCGGACGCAGAGCGCCTGAATCAGGACAAGAAAGCCGTGGAGAAAGTCCTCGGAGAAGAGTAGTTCCAACAGGTGAGGGGGTCTTTGTCCCGCGGGATGGGGACCCCCTCATCATCTATCCGTCACCTGTTCGGCACAGTGCCAAGCGCATTCGCAAAGGGGAAGTACAAGCAGGGCGAAACGAGTCGCACTGATTTGTTGAGCTGCGCATTCGCCTCGCCGAGCTTGAAAGCACAGGTAGTATTTCAGCCGTTCGGCATCTGCCTCGATCAGGTTAAACGCTTATCAGTTTTCGCCACCTCGCCTGTGAGCTGTGGCGAAACGTCGCAAGGAGCGGATTTATGAGTGCAGCTACCAAGTCTGGGAAATTCACCATTTCCCAGTACATCGATTCATTTGGAGTGAGCAAGTTCACCATTTCCATCTTCTTCCTCGTCGGCTTGGCGATGATGTTTGATGGGTATGACTACATGATCATTTCCTACACCAACACTCAGATTATGCAAGAGTTCTTCGGCCCCACGGGCAACGATGCGCTGAAGGGTGCGCTCTCGTCGTGGTCGACTATTGGCATTGTGGTGGGCTCGTTTGCTGCTGGCCCGCTGTCCGATAAGTTTGGCCGCCGCAAGATTCTCACCATTGGCACGTTTATGTACGGCTTGCTTACCATCCCGTGCATCTTTGCGCCGACCTACGAGGTCTTCGCGGTGTTCCGCGTGCTGGCCGGCCTGTTCCTGGGTGTGTGCACGCCTATCGTTACCACGCTGTTCACGGAGTTCACTCCCACGAAGCAGCGCTCGTTCTTCATCACGTTTGGTATGGCGTGGATGATTGTGGGCTGGGTTGTGGCCGCGCTGGTGGGCACGGTTATGGTTCAGATTGCCACGTGGCACTGGTGCTACGCCATTGGCGCGCTGCCGGTGATTTACGCGTTCATCTTCGGGAAGTTCACGCCCGAGTCGGCTCACTGGGCTGCCGTGCATGGCAAGCTTGACTTGGCCGTAAGCACGCTTGAGCGCATTCACAAGCGTGCGGGGAAGCCGAGCCCCTACGTGCTGGCTCCCGAGAACATCCTCGTGCCGCCGGTTGCTGCGAAGTCGAGCCCGGCTGAGGTATGGAAGGGTAAGTACCTCAAGACCACCATTGCGCTCGTGGTTATTTACTTCGCGGGCAACTTCAGCATTTACGGCGTGAACGCCTGGCTGCCGGCCCTCATGCTTGAGGCCACGGGCGGCGCGGTGACCGCGTCCTACATGCTGGCTATGGCACAGAACGCCGCTTCGGTTGTGGCGAACTGCACGACTGGTTTCGTTTCCGAGGCTATGGGCCGCAAGCGCAACCTCATCTTTGGCTACGGCCTGTCCGTGGTTGCGTGCCTCATTGTTTCGCAGGTTGTGAAACTGCCTGCCGAGACAAGCTTCTGGCCGTACCTCATTGCGTTCGTGTTCATGGGCTTTGCTCTGAACTACGCCATCACCGCTGCTCAGCCGATGATGTCCGAGTCCTATCCGACCGAGTTCCGCAACTCTGGCGTGGCCACCATCGTTGCGCTGGGCAAGTCGGCCGGTATTTTGTCACCCATCATCTTGGGTGGTTTGAAGGCTGCGGGTTGGGCATTCTCCCCGCTCATTGCCTTGCTTGCTGCTCCTATGGCATTTGGCTTCCTGGCCGGCTTCCTGCTGCCCAAGGGTGCCAAGGGTATGAACATCGACGATATCGCCGATGAAGCGCACGATACTGCTCAGCCGAGCTCCGGGGTTGCGTCCGACGACGTGGCTGGTAGCAAGGCCTAAGGTTTTAGTTCGACGAGTTGTGGCCCGCGCGTGGGGTGCTTCGGTTGAGGCACCCCGCGGGGCTGCAATGCAATAAGGAGGATCCCCGGGCGCGCGACGCGCGGGGATCCTTGTTCCCTGTTTGTGTTCCAAGGAGGCGCGCCATGGCTGTGATCTGCCCTTTCTGTGGGAAAACGTCGCAAGCGGAGGACCACTGCACGAAGTGTCGCACGCGGTTTACCAAGGAAGTGCGCGCGGTGGCGTTCACGGAGGAGAACGATCCGCGCAGCGACCGCATTGGGCCGGTGTCCACCAAGACGGCGAAGATCATTGGCTGGGCGGTGTTGGCGCTGCTTCTGGTTGCCTTTGTGCTGGCCACCGAGCTAACCGGCAACGGAGTAACCGGGTCGGGCATACGCTAGCGCTGCGGTACGGGCGTGGGACAAAGGAAGACGTGAGCGATAGACCGGCGTTGCAGAGGAGTTGCAACGCCGGTCTATCGCATCAGTGAGAATGCGAAAAAGGAGGGGCTATGGACAGGGGCGTTGCGGGCGAGGCTGGGGGAGGTCTCGTGGATCTTCTGCGGCAGGTTGTTGCGGAGATGCCCTGCGTTGCTGGGTGTGTCCGCCTTTTGGAGGTGGGTTGCGGAGACGGCGAACACCTGGAAGCGCTTGCGGCGCTTGGTGAGGTGGTGGGTGTTGATACTTCCGCCGAGGCGGTGGAGCGCGCCCGTGCTGCGCATCCTGGTTGTGACGTGCAGGTGGCTGACGCGTGTTCGTTGCCGTTTGAAAATGAGTTTGACGTGGTGTTTTCGGAGGGTGCCTTCAGCTGGACGCCCGATCAGGTGGGAGTGTTGACCAGTGTGGCTCATGCGCTGAAAGCGGGCGGCGCTCTGGTGGTCCAGATGGGTGCCGAGGGGGATGTGGCGCGCATTCAAGAGGGGTACGCCCAGGCGCTGCGCGCACACAGCGGCGATTACTCCTGCCAGTTCTGCCTGCCGCGCGAGGAATCTTACCGGCGCTTGCTGGGCATCATGGGCTTTGACGTGGCGTCGATGGAGGTGCAGCAGTACCGCGCACCACTGCCGGGTGGGCGCGATGGCTTGCGGCAGTGGGCCTGCACGTACTTCGCAAAAAGCCTGGCGCTGTACCGCCCGTCCGACCGCGAACGTCTGCTGGAGGATTTTGAGCAGGCGTGCGAGTGCGACCTGTGGGATAGCGAGCGCGGCGTGTGGCTGGCCGACCGACGCACCCTACGCTTCGTCGCGCGCAAGCGCGCGCGTTAAAAGGGCTGAGGGTTTTAGCGCTGCGTGCGGCTCTTGAGGTCGGCTTTTGAGATGCCAGCCCGCGCGCGGATGCCCTCTATTTCGCGTCCACACCGCGTAAAATCGGTGCTTGCGGTGCCCGCGAAGATGGCAAGGCCTACGGCTGAGATCATAACCACGGCACCAATGGCCAAATTCCCCACTTCTACCAGGCCACTTGTTTCCAGGTACATTTTCACGGAAAGCACGATAAGTATGGCGGCAAGAGATGCCGCACATTTAATGATGTCCTTGCGACGACTTGCCTTCAGCCGCTCGATGTCTTCGAAGGCCTTCGTGCGCCGTTCGTTGCGATTCCTCGACATGGTTTCCCCCTGATCCGTTGGTGCGCGGGTTTGTCCGCCCGAGAAAGAAGCGGTGTGAAGCTTCCTTCTCGGGCGGAGCCCTGCGCGGTGCATGCAGGGCTCCGCAGCTTATAGCGTGAAACTTACGACGCGGCCGTTGCGGTATCGCCGGCCTGCGCGGATGAAGCGCTGGAAGCCTGCGCCTTGCGGCTTTCGAGCATCTTCAAATCGCTGTTCCACTTCTTCGAGAACGGCAGCACGTCGAGCGCGGCCACGAGGGACAGCACGCCCATGACCATGAACACGGCCAGGCGGTTGTCGGCGCCGCCCACGGCACCCTGCACGATGATGTTCAGGATGGAGCCGAACACGATGGCGAAGTTCGCAAGCGACAGGTTGAGCGGGTAGTTCTTCGCGCCGAAGCGCTGGCGGGCGAACGCCGAGGCCACTACCGGCACGCCGCCGTAGCAGAAGCCACAGCAGAACGCGCCCACCACGTAGAGGGCCGACACGCCTGTGGTAAGTGCGCCGATGATGCAGGCGCAGGCAGCCACGGCGATGAGGCCGTCCACCAGCATGGTCACCTTCACGTTCGTCTTGTCGTAGATAAGGCCAATGACCACGCGCGCGAGGCCGTTGCACGTGGACACCAAGCCCACGAGCAGCGTGGCGAAGGCGGCGTCGAGGCCCACGAGCTGGGCGTCGGAGGCGCAGTTGCCGATGGTGGCCAAGCCGATGGCAATAACGATGATGGCCCAAATCCAGTACACGTAGAACGTGCCCGTTTTGAGCGGCGCGTCCTGGTCGCCCGGGTCGTAGCCCGACGACGTGGCCTTTTCAGGCGCCATAAGCGCCACGATGTTCTCGGGCGGGCGGCGCAGCGTGCAGGCGAGCACAACTACCACGAGCGCGGTTACCACGCCGATGGCCGTGAACACGGTGCCGAGCCCCACGGACGGCGCCAGGTTCACCGACAGGGTGCCCAGGATGAGCGAGCCCAGGCCAAAGCCCATCATGAGTACGCCCGACGAGAAGCCCACCTTGTCGGGGAACCAGATGTTCGTGGTGGCAATGACGGAGTTGTAACCAATGCCCACGCCGAGGCCGCCGAGCACACCGTAGCAGCCATACACCACAGCAATGCTGCCGTTGCCGAAGAGGCCCGTACCCGCGAAGCCGCAGAAGAACATGACCGCGGCCACAAACAGCGTGTTGCGTACGCCAATTTTGCGCTCGATCTGCGAGCCAATGACCGCGCCAATGCAGAACGTGATCATCATGATGTTGAACGTGAGGCCCACGGCGCTTTTCTCCAGGCCAAACGTGGTGCAGATGGGAGCCGCGAACATTGAAAACGCGTAGATCAGCCCCAAGAACAGCAGGGTGAGCGTGGATAAGGCCAGGTAGAGCATGCGCTTGCTCTTGATCTGGCCAATGGTAAGGTCAGGCATAAATCCCCTCTCTTTCAGCGGTTAAAATGCGCGCCCAAACAGCGCGGGCGCGCCGTGCGACACTATTCATTGTGCCCTTCGCGCGCGCGGGCGCTTATAGTCGTGCGTACTAGATGCCCCCGTTTTCATACTCCTTACGGTAGGATTTGCGCGGCCCTCCGTGCTAGGTTTGCAGCACCAACAGATCAGGCGCGCGAGCGGCCGGCGGCGGGCCCGCGCAGGAAGCGGAGGCGAGCCGCATGGCTGACATACGGAAGAACCGCTACGCCATTCTTGTGTGCGGCATCCTTACCATGCTCATGTTCGGCACCATCTACGCCTGGTCCATCTTCATCCCGCCGCTTGAAGCCGAGTTTGGCTGGACGCGCAGCCAAACGTCGCTCGTGTTTTCCGTCGCCATGATTGGGCTGTCGTTTGGCATGCTGTCTATTGGGCCGCTGTCGAAGCGGTTCTCGCTTCGCGCGTGTTTTGTGGCTTCCACGTCGCTGATTGTGGTGGGGCTGTTTTCGTGCCAGTTCATTACACAGCTGTGGCAGCTCTACGTGTTCTATGGCGTGTGCTGCGGGCTGGGATCGGGCATGAGCTATACCGTGTGGACGACGAACACACTTGCCTGGTTTGGCGACAAGGTGGGGTTCGCGTCGGGCGTGCTGGTGATGGGGTTTGGTATGGGTGCGCTCGTGCTGGGCTCGCTTGCCTCGGCGCTTATTTACTCCCCGCTGGGTTGGCGGCTGGCGTTCGTGGTTATTGCGACGCTTGCGCTGGTGGAAGCGCTGGTGGCCATCAACTTCATCCAACAGCCGCCGCCAGAGGTGGCTGCCCTCAAGCCGAAGCGCGACGCGGTGGGTGTGAGCCTGCCCGGCTCAAAGACCGTACGCGAGCCTTCGTTTTGGCTGTTCTGTATCTGGCGCAGCGTGGTGATGGGAGCGGGCGGCGCCGTGATTGCCGAAGCATCCGTCATGATGACGGGCATTGGGTCGTCCATCGCGTTTGCCACGGCGGCGGTGGGCGTGCTTGGGCTGGGTAACGGGTTCGGGCGGCCGCTCGGCGGCATTCTGTATGACCGCATTGGGCAGAACCGCACGCTGGTGGTGCTGCCGGCGCTGGCGTTGGCGGTGTCGGTGGGGATGGCCGTGGCGTACTGGTTCGAGATACCGTGGCTGTTCGCGTCGTTTCTGCTGATCCAGGGGCTTTTGTACGGCATGTATGCCGCCATAAACACCTCGTATATGCGCACGACGTTCGGCCAGCGCGACCTGGCTATGAATACCGGCATCAGTGCTGTGGTGCTGGCACCGTTCAACCTGGTGTTTCCACTGGTGGCGGCCGCGCTTTTCGAATGGACGGGCGGCTACGAGGCGTTCTTTGTGCTTGTGCCTGCGTTTGCGCTGATGTCACTTGTGTGCGGGGCGCTATGTAAGCCGGCGAACGGGCGGCTGCGGATGAAGTACGGGGCGACGGGTGCGGCAGCGCTTGGTGATGTAGCGGGGGAAGGGGAAGGTCATGCCGTGGGGAAAAGCGCAGATCACGAAGCAGGCGTACCGGACCGCGCGTGAGGATTACGCGGCGTTTGAGGCCGTGAATCTGGCCGGGCGCGCCGGCGTGCGCGTGTTAGATGTGGGATGCTTCGATGGGTTTAACACGGTGCTCAAGTTTGCGCCGTATGCGGGCATTGAGCGCGTGGTGGGTATCGACCCCGACGCGGCGGCTGTTGCCGAAGCGGTGGCGCGCACCGATGATGCGCGATTCGCCTTCCAGTGTTGCGCGTTCAAGGATTACGAACCGGCGGAGGGTGAGCGGTTTGATCTTGTGTACTTCTCGCACGTGCTGCAGCATGTGGCCGATCCGCAGGCTGCGCTGGCGAAGGCGTATCGGCTGCTTGCGCCGGGTGGGTTTGTGGTGGTGAAAACCATCGACGACGGGGTGAAGGTGTCGTATCCCGACCCCGATGACGTGATGTGCCGACTCTTCGCGCTATACGAGCGCCACGTGTTGCCGAATACGCCACACACGGCGCATACCGATCGCTCCAACGGCCGGAAGTGTTATACGCTCATGCGGCGGGCGGGTTTTGAGAACGTGCGCGTGCGTACCTTCGCTGTTGATACGGCGGGTAAAACGCCCGATGAGCGGCACGCGCTGTTCGAGCGCTGCGTGTACTTTCGCCGTGTGGTGCCACCCTGTGTTAGCGAGGTGGTGGCGGATGAGATTCACGCGCTGGTGGATGCGTGGGAAGCGCTGTTTGCGCAGGAGGACTACTACTTTTCCAGTCAGTCGTTTGTGGTTATTGGCCAGAAGCCTGCGCTAGGGGAAGAGCCGTGGATGTATGCGGGGCCCGTGTTTGGGGAGGGGGTTGCTGCGGTGCCTGCCGCTTGTGATGCGACCGGGTCTGATGGTGGTGTGGTCGTGCGGCCGCTTACGGAGGACGACCTGGGTGCCGTGATGGGTATTGAGGTGGCATCGTTTCGCGACGCGTGGACGCCGCTGGCATTTGGGCTGGACGTGCGGCACAACCCCTGCGCGCGCTATAGCGTAGCGGTGGTGGAAGGCCAGGTGGCGGGTTATCTTGGGTGGTGGAGCACGCCGGAGGGAGCAGCCATAGTGCGCGTCGCCGTTGACCCGGCGCGCCGCGGGGCCGGGGTGGGGCGCATCCTTGTGGAGCAGGCGGCGCGACGTGCGCGCAAGGAAGGCGCGGACGTACTCACGCTTGAGGTGCGCGAATCAAACGCTGGCGCGCGGGCGTTTTACGAGCGACTGGGCTTTCAGGAAGTGGCGCGCCGTGCGAACTTCTACGACGATCCGCCTGAAGACGCGGTGCTTATGGCGCTTCCGCTTGGCGCTGACAAGGGCCTGGAGGACTAGGAGGACTCTTCGGTGCTTTCCATTGTAGTGTCGGACATGCCAACAGCCCACAGCATGTAGGCGTTCATGATGTGGGGCGACTTCTCAGCCAGCGATTCGCGGTCGGCATCGGCGCGCGCCTCGCTTGGCGGGCGGTACGTGGTGCGCGGCTCGAAATGCGCCCACCGGGCCATGAGCAGGGCGGGGAAGGTGACGCCAGCGTTGTTGTAGAGCGTCGCTTTATTGTTGTAGAGCGCGGCTTGGAAGGCCAGGTGTTCGTCGGCAACGCGCAACTCGTCGAGGGCAGCACGCGTGGCGAGCGAAGGCGAAGACGTTGCATTTGCGGTCGCTTCCTCGTAGCGGTGAAACACCTCGGCAAGGGCGGTGTCGGCAAAAGAGGCTTGTTCCGGGCCGTCAGCTGCCTGGCATGCGGCAAGGGCGCGTTCCGCCTGATTGGCAGCCTGTTCGTCCAACAGGCCGGTGGCGGTGAGGGTGTCAGCAAGATGAGTGGCGGCTGTGATGCGCGCGAGCCGCTCGGTCTGGGTGAGCCGCCACGCTTCGCTCGCTTCTCCGTCCAAGCGTACGAGGTTGCGGTAGAGAAGGATCATAACCACAGCGGTTCCTGCAATGAGGAACGCAAGGGGGACAAGAATCATCATGGCTCCTCCTTGGGGTGACGATGGCTTTCGTATCGCGGCCATTATAGGAAGGGGCGCGCGGCGTTCCCTCCCACGGGTAGTATGGTTCTGGGCAAAATCTTCCGTGGCACGTAAACGCAGAAGCGCCGTCCGGAGGGGGCGGCGCTTCTGCAATACGCTGTCGCGTAGACTTTGTTGGTCCGCGGTTAGCGGCCGTTCTTGTCGAGGCCGGCTCGTTTACGAGCTTCTTCGATGCCGCGGCCGCACTTCGCCATGTCGACACCAGCTGAGCCGGCGAAGATGGCCAGCACAAACGCGGTCAGCCACATGGCGCCGTTCAGTACCATGTTGCCCATCTCAATAGTGCCGTTGTACTCCAGCGTCGTTTTGGCCAGAATGATGAGCATCATCAGCGCCAGCGCGGCCAGAATCTTGATGAGGTCCTTGCGCCGACACGCCTGCAGGCGCTCGATCTCGGCACGTGCCTTGGCGGCACCACCCTTTTTGTTCCTGCCCATGCGTCTCCTTCCCCTGAACCTACCCTCTGAGAATAGGTCTTATACCTGTCGCGGTGGGCTAGCTTACGGCCGGTGCCTCTTCGGTTGCCGCAGCCGCACGTGGCGCAGCGGCCGCCGGAGCCTTTGCGCCGTCAAGCTCGTCGATGAGCCCCTGTGCCTTGGCGCGGTGCACCTCGCCAATGTTTGTGCGCCCGAACTTCGCATTGTAAATGAGGAACGTTGCCAAGCCCGTGAAGAAGAGTCCCGCCACGGCCAAAAGGAACGACCCGAGGTGCAGCAGCCCCTCGCCGAACTCGCCCATTGCGAACGACACACCCACGTTGTACATGTTATAACCGCCGACGGGAATCATCACGCTGAAACCCTGTCCCGCGAAGTTCGCCAGCGCGCCCGACACGCCCAGCGGTGCGAAGATGGCACCGCAGAACCAAGCCGTCAGCAGAATCCACACAGGCTTGCACTTCGGCGTGATGCTTTTCACTACCAGATACACCACCTGGAACAGCGCGCACAGAAGGCCACCCACCAAAAACGCCAGCGGGAATACGAGCGCGGTGGTGTTCTTCTCCACCACGAGCGCGGGCTCGATGTTCATCACGCCGCACACGTAGCCAAACAGAATGCTGATGGAAGCAGCTACCACGTTGAACCAGATCACCAGCCACAGGCCCTGCCACACGGCCTTGCCCGTTGTGGCGTTATTCTTCGTCCAGGGGCCCACCATCTTCATACCCACAGCCATGGCGAAGCCGGAGAACGGCAGCAGCGCGCCGAACGTACCCCATTTCTCCACCAGCTGATACACGCCGAAGCCGCCCAGAATGCAGCCGATCACGCCCATGCTGATGAGCGTTGATCCGCCGATGAAAAACTGCATAGGCGTGCCGGTGAGCACCTGGGTCCACACCGTAACGAGAGCCTGCGCAATGAGCGCAAACAGGCCGCCGATGAAGAAGCTGTAGATAACCGTCTTGTAGGCTTTCATCGATTCATCCCCTCTGATTGCTCGAAGTTTCGTGATTGACGTGCGCGAAAGCGCAAGATGAGGCCATTGTACCGGCCGCGGGAGGGCCCCTATCGACCCGCGCGTACTAGGCCTTGTTGATTTTTGTCCGCACGGGGGGATGAATCGTGCGTGCGGGGCGCGCGAGCGCGTGGGGAGTGGGAAGGAAGGGGGAGGGGAGGGGAGGGGGCGGGAGTGGCGCGAAGGCAGCGGTAGGAGCGTGGGGAAGAGGGTGTGGCGAGGGGGCAGGCGCGTGGTTGGAGTGTGGGGGAAGGCGGTGGGGAGGGCGATGCGGAAGAGGGCGCCCAGAAAGCAGGAGAGCCGGAAGCGATGCTCCCGGCTCCTGTGTTTCAGACCTCCTCAATTATAAGACCTCATCTACTACTTGGCAAGCACCTCTATCAAAAAAAGTGTCATCCTCAAGTACAGGAAGCACCTAAGGAGAAAGCACCTAATGCACCAGACCTGAAGCACCGAAAGACGCCCCCCTTTGTCATCCTGAGCGGAGGCGGCAAAGCCGCCGTAGCCGAAGGATCCCGTGCGGTGCCAACCGTAAGACTCCCTGCTGACGCCGCTCGGGATCCTTCGACTACGCGCCTTCGGCGCTCCGCTCAGGATGACAAGGGGGGGGGTACCTTGTGGTGTCCGCCGGGGTGACAAGGGGGCGCCACTTGCCGTTCAAATATGTTGATATTTCGTTACCGCCACCCCCTGGTGGGATGATTTGCCACAATAGGGGTTCACGAGTGGTGCGGGCGGGGGGTTCGCGCAAGTGAGCGCCTAGAGCATAAAGAGAGGCAACGTGGAGCAGGACGCGAGGACAACGGTGCGGCGGCTGAAGCGCAAGCTGAGGCATCTGCCCACGTGGGCGAAGGTATCTGCCCTGTGCGTCTGCTGCCTGGCTGCGTTCGCGGGCGCGGCGTGGGCTCTCACCGTAAACGCGGTCAATCCGGAGGTTCCCGAAGTTCCTCTTGAAAGCCTCGGCGGCCCAACCGATGCCGAGGCGGCACCGCTTTCCAGCGCCAACACCGCAAGCGCCGAGGGCGGCGAAATCGCGCCCGCAGAAACCTCTACGCTCCAAAAAGTGGAAGTGGCTCGCTCGGCATTCGATACCATTCCCAATACCACCAACATCAGCCTGTTCGACGCGACGGGTGCCAGGCGCGCCATCGACCCCGCCGAGGCGCACGACGCGGTGGCCGCGCTCGCAGCGTTTCGCGAGGCAGGCAACGACGTGGGCTTTGTGGTGTACGACTTCGCCACCGAGCGTGGGCTTGCCTACAACGCCGACGTCTCGTGCTTCTCGGCCAGCACTATCAAGGCGCCGTTCGTGACCTACGTCGCGCAAAACGTGGTGGACGCCGGGCGCGCTTCGCTCGACGACGTCGTGTACGAAGACGTCATCATGGATGGCACCGGCGTCATGGCCACCGACGACGAGGACACCTACGACGTGCGCGCAGTCATGTACAACACCATCGTCCATTCCGACAACACCGGCTACGCGCTGTTGCGCGACGAATACGGCGAGGGTTTTGAAGCGTGGGCCGGCGCGGCTGGTGTGGATGCCTCGCAGTGGGTGGGCGAGTGGTACCCGAACTACACGCCGCGCGACCTGGCGAAACTCTGGCTGGTGGTAGGCGAATACCTGCGCGGCGGCCAGGGCTGTTCCGGCCTGTGCGAAGACATGCTGTCGCAGACAAGCACGTCGTTTATTCGCAAAGCGCTCGGCGACAAGCACGCGGTGTTGGCGAAGGCGGGCTACGAAATTGACACGCCGTGGTACGACATGGGCTCGCTCAACGATGCCGGCATCGTGCGCACCGAAACGGGCGATTACCTGGTGGCCATCATGTCCAACGCCGATTACGACGACGAATTCTTCACCGACAACGAGCATCTGATTGTCGATTTGGTGAAAGGGCTCGACCAAGCGCGCGAGCGCCTGTTGGTTGGCTAGCGCTCCGTCCCCACGAAGGCCCGTGCCCGTATGACTGTGACACCAAGGCAAAACCCTCACTTCGCCGGTGAGGCAAGGCCGATTATCAGGCAATTCGTGGAGATTCCGCGGTCGTTTCGCCAGAGGTGCCGCTGGTTCTTTACCATGGTCGCCATGCAAAAAGCTCATCGACAGTGCAGGCCCTGCTCGTCCACGCGCCGCGCGCCCGCCCACGTTGTGGTGGCGACGGCGCTTGCGTGCGTGATGGCGCTGTCCGGATTCCCGGTTCTGGAGCCAGCGGAAAAGCCCGCCCAGGCTTTTGCCGATGAAACGGCGGATGCCGAACAGGCGCTCGACGACGCGCAGCTGGCGCTGGAATCCGCCGAAGCGCGCATGACCGCACTCACCGCCCAGTACGAAGCCATCAAGCGTGAATCTGACGAGCTGCAAGCGCGCATCAGCGAGATGGCGGCCCAAGCGCTCGAAGCGCAGCAGGCGCTTATTGAAGGCCGCGAAGCGCTGGGCAAAACGGCGGTGCAGGAATACCTCAATGGCGGCTCCGCGCAGTCGATGCTTACGCTGCTCCTGCAATCCACCGACTTCAACGACCTTGTACGCAACATGGGGTATCTTGATGCCATCATGCGTCGCCAGGCCGAAGATGTGTCCGAGCAAAAGGAACGCTCCGATAACTTCGACGCACTCATTCTGGAACTGGACGAGCAGAAGGACGCCCAGGACGAGAAGTTGCGCACCCTGGAACAGAAGAAAACCGAGGCCGAACGCGTGGTGGCAAGCGCCACGGAGGCTCTGTCCGATGCGCGGGATGATTACGCCGCGCGCCTGGAGGAACTGAAGCGCAAGGCCGACGAACTGGCGAATTCCGGCGAGTCGGGTGGGCCGGTTATTGTTGATGGCGCGGACACGGTGGATCGCCCCGATGTGGTGGGCCCTGATGCTGAGGTGCAGCCCAACCCCGATCCTGCACCACCGGCGCCGGCGCCTGAGCCTGACGTGCCTACGCCCACGCCGGGTGACACGGTGGGGTGGCTCTCGGGCGTGGCATCGGCGTACGGCGGAGCAACCGACCCCTACACGCCGAACCCAGGCACCACGGCAACCGGTGCGGTATGTGACGACTGGTCGATGGGTGTGGCAGTGCCCACGTCGTGGGATCGCTACTGGCAGTACTATGGTCGCACGGTGGAAATATCGTACGGCGGACAAACGGTATTTGCTGTGGTGAATGACTGTGGTGGCATGGAGAACGGAGCTCGTTCGCTCGACTTGCAGCCGGGCGTGTGGAAAGCTTTCGGCGCCACGTCGTGCCAGGACTGGGGCTTACGTACGGTGAGTTACCGTTTCCTGTAGGTGGTGCTCGCGCGGGCGTGCGGCGCGGGTGTACGAACGTGCGCTGGCCTGAGGTTCGCGCTCGGCGTCTTCCATTTGTTGCCCCTTTTACTTCCGCTTCCCCTTCTCGCTTCCCTTCAACCATCCGTTGGATCATCGTCTTCCACTGCGCTCGTGTTTCCCCTGATGCTAGCATTGATGGGATAGCTGCACAGGGGTGCGGCTTCTAGTGCATGAGAGCGCAGGAGGATCCATGAACAAAGCAAAGACGTGCAAGGCGATGCTCGGGGCGCTGGGTGCCTCGGTTCTACTGACGGCAGGGCTGGCCACGACGGCGTTCGCAGCCGAGGCGGTAACAACGATGGCCACCACGGCGCCGCTGAATCTGCGCGACGCGTCCAGCCTGAACGGCGCGGTGATTGATGTCATGCCGCAGGGGGCGTCGGTGCCGGTGTACGGTATGACCGACAGCGGTTGGTATCACGTGAAGTACCAGGACAAAGAGGGCTTCTGCTACTTCCAGTACCTGAACTTTGAGGGCACGCAAGAGGGTACCGTGCACGACGGCAAGACCACCACGATGTACGCCACCGCGCCGCTGAACGTGCGTGCGCAGCCGAACACGGAGAGCGCCATTTTGGGCTCGCTTGCCGTGGACGAGGGCGTGCCGGTGGTTGCCAAGCATGACGGTTGGTTTACGGTGAACTATCAGGGCCAGGATGCGTACTGCTACGGCGGGTATCTGGGCTTTGGCCAGGGCGGCTACACGCCGGATGCGGAAAGCACCGCCGGCAAGAACACCATGAACAGCCTGGTCACCACCGCGCCACTGAACGTGCGCACAGCCCCCGGCATGGACGCTCGCATCATCGGCTCGTTCGCCGCGGGTGAAACTGTGAACGTGCTAGCCATGGAAGGCGACTGGTACAAAGTAAAGTTCGGCGACACCACGGGCTATTCGCACATTGATTACTTGAAGTAAGAAAGAGCCAGCAAGTTGAGGGGCGCGCAAGCGCCCCTTTTTTTGTGGGGAAAAGTGTGACGCGCTTACGCGCTACTGATTACGCCACGAATCTCCCAACGCCCTATCTCCACGACGCGGGCTGACTGACTGGTAGGCGACGTCTGACTAGTGGGACAACCACTGTAGGGGACTTTTGTTACAGCCCCGTTCGCGCGTAAGCGCGAAAACGCAGGTCATTGTTGAATTCTGCGACGGAGAAGGCTCTTCGTGAATCACCTCCCGACAACCCACCTTTCATCAAAGGGCGACGGCTTTAGGGTCCCTTCACCCCCTGTCATAAGCACGGTTTCTGCCAGATGGGACCGGGTTGAATCTCGGTGGGTAGATGCCATCAGTAATGTCGCAGGGAATGTGCCTATCCCTGATATATACCTCTTCCGGAAAGCACCAAGTGTCGTCCGCGGAGCATCAAATCGACCTTTTCTCGCAGCAATCTGCCCCAAACTGTTCCAAAAACCGCACTTTGCATGCACGAGGGCGGGCGTGAAGCGCGAAAACGATACCGGTTGGGGTATGTCTCCCCGCCGCACAACCCGCAGGCGCGCTTTTCCATCACGGGCGCGCCTGTGTGGTTTCTGGGTGCGCTTACTCTACCTCGGGCAGAAGCAGGTTCAGGTCAACAGGGGTGGGGATGCCGGATATGGTGCCGGCGTTGGTGTATTGCCAGATGGCGAAGTCGAATTGGGCGCTGGGTTTTTGGGCGTCGTATTCGGCGAACCAGACAGGGCGGGTGCCGAGGGCTTCGCGGTTGTAGCGGGCCATGTCGCCTTTGTTGCCGTAGATCATGGTGTCGTAGCCGGCCGCCTCAAGCCGCTCACAGAACGCGAGCGCGCAGGCGGTCAGCGTATCGCGGCTGAGGTTATTCGCGCGCCCGGCCGCATCGGGCACGGGCTCGTGGTCGAACACCACGGGCAGCGCCACAAAGCGCCCGGCCAGGGCTTTCAGCACGAGGTCAGCCTCTTCGCGCGCCTCTTCCGCCGTGATGGCTTGCGAGAAGAAGTACACGCCCACGTCAAGCCCCGCCGCGGAAGCACCGTCGACGTTTTCCGCAAAGCGCTCGTCCACGAACAGGCCGCCTTCGGTGTAGCCGCGGTTGCCAGCGCGCACGAACGCGAAGTCGACGCCGTCGGCGGCAACGGCCTGCCAGTCTATCGCACCCTGGTGGCTCGACACGTCCACGCCCAGCTGAGAGCGCTTCTCGCCGTCCTGATACACCAGCCTGTCGTCGGTGCGCTCAAGCTTCGTCCAGTCATACGGGCTCACGTACGCCTCCGGCGCATCCGCCGCCGGGGCACCCCCGCACCCAGCCAAAGCGATGGCGGCGCAGCACGCGGCCGCAACAACAAGGGCACCAAGCGCCCAGCAGGTTCTCTTGAATGTTCGCATCATGCAAACATCCTAACAAACTGGCGGCGCATCTGACAAATCTAGGCCGCGGGCTGCAACGCTATGCGCACCGCTTCCGATTCGCTCAGATAATCGCAGGCCACCAGGCGTTTGAGCACCTGGTGTTGGCGTTGCTGGGCAAGCTCGGGGTGCTCGGTGGGCGAGTACGCGCTGGGGGCATTCGGTACGCCGGCTAAAAGCGTGCACTGGCTGGCGCTCAGCTCTGACGGGCTGATGTGGTAATACCCCCTGCTGGCCTGGCCAATTCCTTCGTAGCCGTCGCCAAAATAGATGGAGTTCACGTACATCTCCAAAATTTCACTTTTTGAGAAGCGCTGCTCTAGTGTTACGGCCATGAACACCTCAGCTATCTTGCGCTCGATGGTTTGCTCCTGAGTGAAGTATTCGTTTTTCGCCAGCTGCTGGGTGATGGTGCTGCCGCCTTCCACAATGGCACCGGCCCTCACGTCGTTTGCGAGCGCGCGCAATGTGGCCAGCGGGTCGAACCCGAAGTGCATATAAAAGCGGTGGTCCTCCACGGCGACGACGGCCTGTACATACAGGTCGGGGAGGGTTTCAATCGGCGTGAAATCCTGGCTGTTTTCTATGCGCTGCTGCATTTCGGAGAGCGGTAGGCCGTCGAGCGCCTCGCGGTACTGGTGGAAGCCGCGCGCCATGAAATAGGTGATCACCAGCGCTATCAGAACCAGCACAACCACCAAAACGCGCCCGATGAACGTCAAAACAGACGCTCCGGTGGATGCGTGGGCTTTGCTGCGCGCCATACGTGCCTCTTTTCTTCCGTGCGTTTCTGCTGTTCAGAGCCATTGTTTTTGGCATATTCTTACGATACCGCGCGCGTCTTAAGGCAACCTTACTTGCTGCTTGCTCGCGTCTTACATTCTCGCAAGGATTACCGTGCCGGATATACTACCCTTACGCTATACTTAGCTTAGCAAGCGGCACCAAGGTGTCGCGGCAAGTTCTCCGTGTTGCGTGAAGGGCGCAACCATGACGAGCGGTGAGGAGCGATGAGACTATGATGATTTCGACGAAGGGGCGCTACGCCTTGCGGCTCATGATCGATATCGCCAGCCGGGAGCAGGACGGATCTCCGGTCACCATGCGCCAAGCTGCCGAGCGCGAGAATTTGTCGGTAAAGTATTTGGAGCAGCTGGGCGGCGCATTGGTGAAGGCCGGCGTGCTGAAGAGCATTCGCGGCGTGTGCGGCGGCTATCTGCTGGCTCGCCCGGCTGAGGACATTTTGGCGGGCGACATTCTGCGTGCCACGGAGGGAAGTTGTGCGCCCGTGTCGTGCCTGGAAGATGGGGCGGATGCGTGTCCGCGCCGCGACGAATGCGTGGCCATCAACTTCTGGCGCGGTTTGGACAAAGCCATTGAGGACTACGTGGATGGCGTGACGTTGGCCGACCTGGTGGCCATGGCGTAGGGGCCGCGCGTATTCGCGCATTCGTGGCCGCGCGCTTTCGTTGTGTTAGAGATCGCGCGTTTGGTAGGCGCGTGCTGCCACGCGCTCCGATGCGAGGTAAAACGCGCAGGAGGCCGCCACAAAACATCCCGCTACGGCACATGCGCCGCCCGTTGACTGGGCGGCGCTGCTAATTATGCTGATGATTGGCAGAAGTGCAGTGTAATCGACCGTACTCAGCGAGAAGATACCAGCGAAGATTGCAAGCATGAAGGCGAAGGGAATGTAGGTGGCGGCTTTCCGATAGGTTCCCGCCAGCATGAATGGCAACACCAGTGCGTACATGATCAGGGTAAGCGTGAGCGTGGCGCCCACCATTGCCACTGCTACGGGCGTGTTGAAGTCGAAGGAGAAGTGCCCTAAGAGGGGAAGGCCCGGTATGAGGGGGCCGAGGGTGCACGCAAGGACGTAGGACAGCATCCCGGTTGCCATGCATCCGAGTGCGACGAGGGCGACACTTGCGTAGCGCCCCGCCACCACGTCCGCGCGAGAGAATGGCAACGCTTGGCGAAACGCGAACCAGGTGCGGTTTTGGTCGCGCATCAGCATTGGCATAAGTACCATGTGCGACATCGGGAAGCCCACAAGCAGGATGATGAGGGGTACGCCTCCTGCCACCAAGCAGACGCCAGTCGCGTAGAGCGCCCAGAGGACCACGTTCTTTATCAGCGATTTCTTCAAAATGAGGAAATCGAATTGCAGCATGGTTTTCACAGGGCGCTCCTTGCGCTTAGTGGTTTATAGCTCGCGCTTCGCGTAGAGCTTGATGGACAGCAGGGTTGACAGCAGGTAGATGATGACGGCTACGCCCACGATGGCTGCTGCGACAACGACGGTGCCGGTGGGCGTGCTTGCCCAGTAGATGAAGTCAACCACGAACGGCGGCAGTTGGAATTCCTGACCGCTTGCGAACACGAACAGGGCAATGAGCACCATGGCCAGCGGCAGGTAGCGCACGGCTTTCGTCATGCCGAAGCGCGACACCAGCGGCAACGTTACCGACAGCATGAACAGGATGATGGCGATGCCAAGCGCGGTGGCCAGTGCGATGCCTTGCCACGACAGTTCTTCGAAAAGCGTAGGTGGCACCATTCCGCCGAGCGCTGATTGGCCTCCCACAACAATGAGTCCCGTGAGCACGAGGCCGATGGCGGCACCAATCAGTACGAGCGCCGCGATGCTGGCATAGCGACCTGCGATAACGTCGGCGCGCGACAGGGGAAGCGCCAGGCGGAACTGCTGCCAGTCGCCGCGCTCGTCGTACGCGATGATGGTGAAAGCGAGCGAGAACGGGATGACTACGGTGAGCATGGGCACAATAAGGTAAAGGCTTTCGGTGGTAAATCCGATGATGCAACCCACGAGCAGGGCCACAATAAGCTGCTGGATCAGGTATTTCTTAGCGACCTGGAGGTCGGACATGAACATGGCTTTCACTGGACGTCTCCTTTCAGCATAAGGCCCATGTAAGAGTCGATGTCGGCTTTGTCGAGCGCGATGCGCGGGAAGTTCTCGGCGAAGGCGAAGCGGTCGGGCGCGAGCACGTCAATGCCGTAGGGGTGGCGGATGCTGCGCAGTTCGCCCGGCGCGAAGAAACCGCTGGTGGCGATGTGTTCAAATTCGGCGGCGCGGCAGTGCGCGACGCCCGCGAGGTCGGTGATGGCGTCCTTCTCGATGGCGAACACGATGCGGCCTTCGTCGATGCATATGATGTAGTCGGCGATTTTTTCGAGGTCGCTGGTGATGTGGCTCGACATGAGGATGCCGCGGCGGCCGTCGCGCATGTAGTCGCGCAGGTGGTCGAGCGCCTCGTCGCGCGCGAGCGGGTCGAGGCCCGCCGTGGCTTCGTCGAGGATGAGCAGGTCGGGGTCGTGCGCGAG
Source organism: Gordonibacter faecis (assembly GCF_030077735.1). Lineage (NCBI taxonomy): Bacteria > Bacillati > Actinomycetota > Coriobacteriia > Eggerthellales > Eggerthellaceae > Gordonibacter > Gordonibacter faecis. The sequence continues at coordinate 25,896 of NZ_JASJEU010000013.1, forward strand.
TGCGGCTGCCAGCGACAGCTTCATGCTCATGCCGCGCGAGAGGTCCTTCACCAGCTTGTTCTTCGGCAGGCCGAACTGGGTCAGGCGCTGCTCGAAGTCGGTGGGGTTCCACGCGTCGTAGCTGTAGGACATGAGTTTGCCCACGGCTTCCACGGTCATTTCCTCGGGGAACGAGCACGTGTCGAACACCACGCCGACACGCTGTTTCACCTGCTTGACGGCTTTTGCGCTGGCGTGTTCGCCCACGTTTTGGCCGAAGAGTTCGATGGAGCCCGCGTCCGGGAAGACGAGGCCCAGCACGGACTTGATGGTGGTGGTTTTGCCGGCACCGTTGGAGCCGACGAAGCCGACGACGCTGCCAGCGGGTACCGTGAGGTCGACGTTGACCAGGTCGAAGCCGTCATAGTGCTTCGATAGGCTGCGGATGCAAAGGAGGTCGTTTGGGTTGTACGAGGCGTTCATCAGTCGTCACTTTCTGCGATGAGGTTCAACATGTCGTGGAGCTCGTTGGTGGTCACGTTCGCGGTGCGGGCTTCGTGTACGGCGCGGGCGAGCAGGTCTTCGATGGTGCGGAGGTGTTCTTCGCGCAGCAGCTCTTTGTTGCCGCCGGCCACGAAACTGCCTTTGCCCTGCACCGTTTCGACGAAGCCCTGCGCCTCCAGCTCGGCGTACGCGCGCTTCGTGGTGATAACACTGATGCGCAAGTCGCTGGCCAGGGCGCGGATGGAGGGCAACTGCTGCCCTTCGTCCAGTTCGCCTGCGAGGATGAGGCCCTTCATCTGCGAGACAATTTGCTCGTAGATGGGTTTGTCGCTCGCGTTCGAAATGATGATGTCCAACGTGCTCCCTTTCCGTTCTTCGTGAGCGCTCCGGCGTCCCGGCGCGCCCGGTGGTGCGTCGCGGCGTCCCGCTTCGCACCTCGGAGTCCGCGGGCACGTTCCCCGCATTCTCCGGCTCGGGTGGGCACCTTTGCGTGTGCTAGGTGTATATACCCAATATGCACACTATAATCAGTAGATACACAGCGGTCAAGCACCTTCTGAAGAATTTTTTGAGAACACACGTTCGAACTATTGAATGTAATACCGTATTACGCTATAGTAAAACGTGTGGAAAAGGAGGCTTGTATGGAAGCTGTTTTGCAGAAGGAGGTGCGCACCATGTCGTCAAGGACTTCTCGTGTCGATGCCATTGTCACAGCTCGCGTGCCAACCGAGATCAAAGAGCAAGGCAATGCAATTCTGAAAAGAATTGGCTCGTCTCCTACCGAATTGATCAATGCGGCGTATCGCTATGTGCTGGATTACGAAGAACTTCCGACGGTTGCTCCCCCGCTTGAAGAAATGGCGGATCGCCATCGAAATCTCTCGCCTGAGAAAAAAGCGCAGATCAAAGCTTTTATCGATCGTACGACATTGAAAGCTCCGTCATCGTGGAATGGCAAGTCGTTCGATGAATTGCGCGAAGAAGCCATGCGTGAGCGCTATCCGGAATATTTCGACTAACTAAGGAGGATGAGCATGCGTCTTTTGCTTGATACCAACATCATGCTCGACCTGTTCGCCTGTCGCGAAGAGTTTGTTAAGGAAGCGTATGCGCTCAAGGGCATGGCGCTTTTCAATGAGGCTGAACTGTGGGTTTCCGCGAAGTCTTTCACTGATGTGTTCTACCTGATGAGGGGAGAGGACGAGTTTACCAGTGAGACTATTCAGGACATATTTTTAGATAACCTGACGTATCTTAATGTGTGTAGTGTTGATAAAGAGGACATCGTCGAGTCGGCGAAATCAAAATGGCCTGACTTTGAGGATTGTCTGGTGGCACGCTGCGCCGATAAGGTGAAGGCAGACTATCTCCTGACGCGCGACAAAAAGGGGTTCAAGCTTGCGAATGTTGCCTGGTGTTCGCCGGCAGACTTCTTTGAGCGCTTGGAGAAGGAGCAAGGGATTGTTTACGACATCATGGATTGGTAAGCGATAGTCACACTTTTTCGGTGAGGGGTATGGTTGTCGGTGAGAGAAAGGGCTGCAATGGGTCTGCTGTTTGTGGAGTATCCGAAGTGTTCGACGTGCAAGAAGGCGAAGGCGTGGCTTGATGCGCAGGGGGTGAGTTATACAGATCGCCACATTGTGGAGGATAACCCAACGGCCGAAGAGCTGGCCGCATGGCATGCGAAGAGCGGGTTGCCGCTGCGGCGGTTCTTTAACACGAGTGGTATGCTCTACCGCGAGCGCAACGTGAAGGCGCTGCTGGATGCCGGCATGGCCGACAGCGAAGCGTACGCGCTGCTCGCGGAGAACGGCATGCTGGTGAAGCGTCCCATCGTGGTGGGCGAGGACTTTGTGCTGGTGGGCTTCAAGGAACCCGAGTGGGAACAGGCGCTTCTGTAGGTTTAGAGCGTGTCGGTGTCCAGCCAGAGGGTGAAGGGGCCGTCGTTTACCAGGCTCACGTCCATGTACGCGCCGAAGCGGCCCGTTTCCACGCGGGGTACATCGCGGCGGGCGCGTTCGATGAAGCATTCATAAAGACGGTTGGCCTCGTCGGGAGCACCGGCCTCGGTGAACGAGGGACGATTGCCCTTCTTGCAGTCGGCGAACAGGGTAAACTGCGACACGACAAGCACCTCACCGGCGACATCGGCTAGTGAGAGGTTTGTCTTACCATCGGCATCTTCGAAGATACGTAGCCGGGAAATTTTGCTCCAAAGGCGCTCGACCTCGGCTTCAGTGTCGTTGTGCCCCACACCCAACAAAATAACAAGCCCCCGTCCAATGGAGCCAACCGTTTCCCCCTCGATATCCACCTGCGCCCGCGCAACTCGCTGAATAACCGCTCGCATTAGTGTGTGCTCCCTTCGCCTTGTCGCATGTGCCGCAAGTATAGCATTCTCACCTGCGGAGTTGACCGTGTGCGCACTGCGGCGTATAACGAAGCGAAGCGAGAAAGGACTGGGGTATGACCTACGCCATTGTGTATGACAGCAGGACGGGCAATACTGAGGAACTTGCACGAGCCGTGGCTGACGCGCTGCCGGAGGAAGGGCGGCTCGCATACGGACGTGTCGGCGAGGTGGATCCTGCAGTGCTTGCGGAAGCGGAGCGGGTGTACGCTGGTTTTTGGACGAACCGTGGCGATTGCACTGACGAGATGGCTGAGGTGCTGGCCTCGCTCGATAACAAGGAAGTGTTCCTGTTCGGCACCGCGGGCTTCGGTGCGGACGCGACGTATTTTGCCGGTGTCGGTGCGCGCGTGCTGGTACATCTACCCAGTACGGCACATGTGATAGGGGTGTTCATGTGTCAAGGACGCATGCCTATGAGCGTACGCGAACGCTACGAGCAACAGGCCGAAGCGAACCCCGCACAGGCTGCGCGCATGGCCCAGCTCATTGAGAATTTCGACGAGGCTCTTACCCATCCGAACGATGACGACCTTGCGCGCTTGCGCGCCGAAGTGGAGGCCACCCTATGACAAAGCTCAGCGATCTTCCCAACATCGGCGCACATGCCGAACAGCAGCTCACCGAAGTGGGCATCACCACTGCCGAGGAACTTATCGCACTGGGCGCTGAGCAAGCCTGGCTCAAAGTGCAAACCATCGACCCCGGCGTGTGTCTGCACATGCTCTACGCGCTTGAGGGCGCCGTGCAAGGCATCCCCAAAAAAGAACTCGACCCCGCCCGCAAACAAGAACTCAAATCTTTCATGGCAGCGAACCAGCCTGCGTAACCATCTTGACCGTGCTCTCGATACCTTGTATATTACAGTCGTAATATAACGAGTGTAATATACAAGGAGGAGCTATGCCCGAGCAGAAGGTGTCGCGAGAGGCCGTGCTTGATGCGGCGCTTGCCATAGTGCGTGAACAGGGGGAAGCGGCGTTAAGCGCGCGTACGGTGGCTGAGCGCGCGGGCTGCTCCGTGCAGCCTATCTACAGCCAGTTCGGCGATATGCGCGAACTCGTGCGGCAGCTCTACAATCATGCACGCGCCTGGGTGGCTGCCTACAATCGCGAGCACGAGTGCGACGGCAAGAATCCCTTCGAGTCGAACGGCCTCTCGCATCTGCGTCTCGCGCGGACGGAGCGCAACCTGTTTCACTTCCTGTATCTGTCGCCACACATGGAGGCAACGGGTTTCGCGGAGGTGTACGAAAGCGTAGCCATTGACGGTGTGCAAGAATGCATCGAGGACCTGGGGCACCTTTCGCCCGAGGCGGCGCGTGAGCTGTACCTGAACATGATCGTCTACACACACGGCATGGCGGCCATGATAGCCTGCGGCTCGCACTTCACCGACGAAGAGTTGGCTGAGCGCATGGACGCGGCGTTTCGTGCCTTTGTCTGCGCGGTGCAATCATGAGCGCCCGGAAGGCGGGAACCACGCGGCAACGCGCGCGGCGGCTTGTGCTACTCGTGTCGTTCTTGCAATTCCCGGTAACTATTTTCTATTTCTCGCCGGTGCTCGCCATTTCAGGTGCGTTTGAGGGCGTTGTTGCTGGGTGTCTACTTGTGTTCACGCTGCAATTCCTGGTTTCGCTGGTAGCACGCCGCGCGTTCTGCGGATGGCTCTGTGCGGCTGGCGGCCTGCAGGAAATCGAGGCCGATGTTGCGGGCAAGCCGGCAAAACTTGGGTGGCGCACGCGCATTAAGTACGTGATCTGGGTACCCTGGGTGCTCACCATTATTGCAGGCGCATGGCTTGCCGGTGGTTTCTCTATCGTCGACCCCCTCTACCACACAACGGCTGGCATGTCGGTGGCGAACCTTATGGGATTGGGTATCTATCTGGGCATAGTAGCGCTGTTCTTCATCCCGAACCTGATTTTGGGGCGCCGGGCCATGTGTCACTGCATCTGCTGGATGGCTCCCTTTATGGTGCTGGGCGGCAAGCTTGGCCGCGTGCTCCGCATACCACAGCTGCACATCGCGGCCGAATCAGACCGTTGCATACACTGCGGCAAATGCGAACGCGCCTGCCCCATGAGCCTGCCGGTGGAGGAACTCTTGTGCGATGGCGCTATCGCCGATGCCGAGTGCATCCAATGTGCCGCCTGCGCCGACACCTGTCCCAAGGACGTACTGAAGCTGCGCCTCGGGCGCATGCGATAGCTCCCTCAGTCAGACAGAAGCTCAGCACTTTTTCGTACAAGTGTTTCACGTGAAACATTTCGCGCGAATTTTTGATTTTCTGCTTGACCCTCACGTTACGTGAGGGCGTATGCTGTCGTCACGACGTCGGGAAGGAAGCGGGTATGACGAAGGAACGAACCTACGCGGTGCATGAGTTGGCCGAGCTTTCGGGCTGTACGGTGCGGGCGCTGCATCACTACGATGAGCTGGGGCTTGTGCGGGCGCAGCGCGCGGCGAACGGGTATCGGCGCTACGGGCAAGCTGAGGTTGACCGCTTGCAGCAGGTGCTGCTGTATCGTGAGGCCGACCTGCCGCTTGCAGACATTGCGCGGTTGTTGGACGATCCTTCGTTTAATGCTCGCGACGCGCTGGCGGGCCACCTGCGCGAACTGCGCCGCCGTGCGCAGCGTTTGGAAAGTTTGATTGCGAGCGTGGAAAAAACGCTCGCCCATGTGGAAGGAGGCGCGGCTATGGAAGACCGCGAAAAGTTCGAGGCGTTCAAGAAAGGCCTCGTAGACGAGAACGAGAAGAAGTATGGTGCCGAGGTGCGCGAGCGCTGGGGTGATGCTGCGGCCGACGCAAGCAACGCAAAGGTGATGGGTATGAGCGAGGATCAGTACGCCCGCACGCAGGAGTTGGAAGAGCAGATGCGCGAGGCACTTCTGGCAGCCATGGCGAAGGGCAACCCTTCATGCGAGCACGCCTGGCGCGCCGCCGACCTGCACCGCCAGTGGCTCTGCAAGTTCTGGGCTGACGGCACGTACTCCAAGGAGGCGCATGCTGCGCTGGCCGAAGGCTACGTGGCCGACGAGCGCTTCAAGTCCTACTACGAAGCCATCGCCCCCGGCGCCACCGAATTCCTCCGCGACACCATCAAAGCCTACTGCGCATAAGCGCCGAACTGCTAGATTTAGAGCGGGTGTTTTGAGTAAAAACGCCCGCTCAATGGCATTAGGCGCAATAATTTTTTATTCCGCTTCACCGCTTGCAAGTGTGTAGGTGGTTTCGAGGACTTGGGCGAGTTCCTCTTCGGTAGGCAGATAGGTGAGATAGCGGGATGCGAATATCCCCTTGTCCTCGGCTAAAGCTGAGTAGTGTGCTACAGTTTCATCGCGATCAGCGCAAAGAATGATGCCGATGGTGGGGCTGTCATTAGGTTGGGTGCATTGATCATCGAATAATCGCACATAAAAATCCATTTGACCGACATCTTGTGGCGTAAGCTTTCCTGTCTTGAGGTCGATGAGAATGTAGCACTTGAGAATGCAGTGATAAAACACGAGGTCAATATAATAGTGGCTGTCGCTTGCTGTGGTAATGCGATATTGGCGAGCGACGAAAGCGAAACCCTTACCAAGTTCAAGCAGAAACTCTTGGAGTTTGTCCATCAGTGCTTGTTCAAGATCGGCCTCCAGAAAAGCGGAGCCGGATAAATCAAGAAAGTCAAGCACATAAGGGTCTTTAAGGATATCGTCTGCTTTCGTTACTGGTTCGACTTTTTGAATTTCTTTACGGACAACCTCGCGGTGGTCTTCATGCGTAGCGAGGAGTCGTTCGTAGTAAGATGAGTGTATTTGCCGGTCAAGTTGTCGAACGCTCCAATGATCTTCAACGGCAGCGTGTGCATAGAATTCGCGTCGCTCCCGATCTTCTATCCGGATAAGCAGACGGTAATGCGACCAACTCAATTGTGAACACAGTGTGTTCACAATTGGAAATGCGAGAAAAAACTGCCTCATTGCCTGGAGGTTTCGTATTGTAAATCCTTTTCCGAACTCTTTTGTTAGTCGTTCGGACAGGTACTCCATAAGATGCTTACCATATTCAGCGCGCTCTCCCTGCGCTTCGGTGATTTGTCGCCCGATCTCCCAGTATGCCGAAACCATCGCGTCATTCACTGCGACTGCGGCTTTTGCACGTGCCGATTCAAGGGTGGAACGAACGGACTGATAGATGGCCTCGTCGGAAGCCGGATCGTAAAGCTGTCCCATGACAGCCTCCTTTCCAGAAGCGGCTGTCCTCCGCTGCAGCGCGCGAAGTTAGGGACACAACCCAGCCTGACACTTAGGAACGTATCATGAAAGTGTCGAACCAGTAATAATGAAAGATATTATAGCAAACATAAGTTCGTTTTTCAAGCGCGGAGGAGGAGTAAAAGACATATCCTCCATTCACGCACTGTGCACTAAATTTCATGGCTAATCCAATTGTGCACACAGTGCGTTGACGGCAGAATTGCCTGGTGAGTCGGGTTGTTCATTCTGACTAGACCAATTGCGCACACAGTGTGTGCGCAATTGTGGGTTTATGCTTAGGTGTCTGGCCCGGGCGGCTCGGGTGGGTCTTCCTTGTATTCAATGACATCTTGCACACGGCAGTGAAGGATGCGACAGAGCGCATCTATTGAATGCGTTGATAGGGAATCGCCGGCTTTGATACGCCTGATGGTTGAACTGCTTATGCCACCCTTGACCTGGAGCGTATACGTTGTAGCTTCGCGAAGTTTCATGGTGCGCCACAGTGGCTCGTAGGAAATCATAGTTTCCCCTGTCCGAAATGTATAACCTATGCCTTTTAATCATAGATTGTAGCATGCGTTTAGCGCGCGTGAAGCGGTGCGGACGCTTCACGCGAAAAATGGCGTTCTTGCGCCTTGAGAATCGCATGCGCTCGGAGCGGAGTGGCGCTGGTATACTGGGTGATCCTGGAAGATGATGACGCAAGAGGTGCGCGATGATCGATGAGATTCAGGTTGAGAACCTCGCGTTGATCCGCGAGGCGGCGCTTCAGCCGGCGCGAGGACTCACGGTGCTTACGGGCGAAACCGGCGCGGGTAAAACGGCGCTGCTCTCGGCATTGAAGCTGCTCATGGGCGAGCGTGCCGACAAAAGTGCCGTCCGCGACGGCGAGGAAGCACTGGCGGTATCGGGCCGCTTCTTCGGTGTGGCGGTTCCTGCGGAAGAGGGCGCCGAAGGGGAGGCCGCGGCCGACGAGGCTGCAGACGAACTGGTGGTGACGCGCCGCGTGACGGCCGATGGGCGCTCGCGCGTGACGGCGAACGGACACATGGCTAGTGTGGGCGAACTCGCGCGCCTTGTCGCCCCCGCCATCGACCTCTGCGGTCAACACGAACATCAACAGCTCATGCGATCCACCGTGCACGTACGCATGCTTGACGCCTGGGCGGGCGAAGCGGTGGCAACCGCGCATACCACCTACGAGCAGGCGTTTGTTGCCGCCACGGCCGCAGCGGCTGAACTCGCGCGCGTCCGCGAGGCGGGGGAGGCTTCCTCGGCCAAACTCGACGAGGCACGCTTCACGCTTTCGCGCATCGACGCGGTTGACCCGCGCGAGGGCGAATATGACGAACTGGCCGCTGACCTGGCGCGCGTGGAGCACGCTGAGGCGCTGGCCGTTGCGGTAAACACCGCGCACGAGGCGCTGGCGGGCGAAGAAGGTGCAATCGACAACCTGAACGCGGCCGTGGCGGCGCTCGACGGCGCGGCGCGCTTCGACGGCGCGCTCGGCGAATTGGCGAACTCCCTGCGTGAGGCCGGTTATGTGCTGGAAGACGTGGCGCGCGAGGCGCGCGATTATCGCGACGGCGTGGAGTTCGACCCCGAAACCCTTGCTCAGCAGCAGGAGCGTATGGCGGCCCTGCAAGGTCTTCTGCGCGCGTATGGTCCGCGTATGGAAGACGTACTGGCAAAGCGTGCCGAAGCGGCCGACCTTGTGTCGTTGGTGGATGACGCGGCGGAGCGCGAACGCGTGGCTCAGCACGCCGTTGACCAGGCGGAAGCCGCGCTCGTTGACGCTGCTAGCGCTTTGGCGGACGCGCGCGCCGAAGCAGCTCCCCGGTTTGCTGCTGCCGTCACTGCGCAGATGGCGCGCCTGGAGATGGGCGGTGCCGAACTCGTCTGTGACCTGCAGCCGATTGAGCGCGCGCAGTGGACGCGCGCGGGCTCGCAGGCCGTTGAGTTCCTGTTCCGTCCCGGCGCGGGTATGCAGGCGCGTCCGCTCGCGCGCATTGCCTCGGGTGGTGAGGTGAGCCGCGTTATGCTGGCCATCAAGGTGGTGCTGGGCGAGGTGGACGATGTCGACACGCTGGTGTTTGACGAGGTGGACGCCGGCGTGGGCGGCTCCACCGCCGTGGCGCTGGCAGACGTGCTGGCAGACCTCGCGCACACGCACCAGGTGATAGTGGTTACGCACCTTGCTCAGGTGGCCGTTCGCGGCCAGGCCCACTACGTGGTGCGCAAGGCCGAAGGGGAGGGCGGTATGCCCGAAACACACCTGCGCCAACTCACGCGCGACGAACGCCCGGCCGAAATCGCCCGCATGCTGTCCGGCGACGCCACCGAAACCTCACTCGCCCACGCACAAGAACTACTCACCGCCGCAGAAGCGAAAAACTAATCTTTGGGAGGGGGCTGTGACAAAAGCCCCCACCTGTCAACGACCTGCGCCGCGCCATCGCCACCTGCGGGGAGGGGGCTGCGACAAAAACCCCAACCTACCAGGTTGACTGTAGGGCAAGGGCTCTGCCCTTGCCGACAACCACGTTTTACCTGGTAGGTTGATCAATGCTAAGCGGCAAGGGTAGAACCCTTGCCCTACGGAATACCCGGTAAAGAACTGTTGTTACATCCCCTCATCCCTTCATTATCCAAAAATAGAATAATTCCTTGTCATACTCTGTCATAGTTCTATATTGATAATCATAGTGACGTATGGCAGACTAGGACACAGAGGGAATCGGCCGATTTTCTGATATGAGGGGACATCTCGGAAACGCGACCGCGCCGTCATGGCGCGCTGCGGCCGAAGGGGAACGCCGTTCGCGAAACGCTCGCCTTCATCCGGAAAGCCCCACGGCATTCTGCAGCAAGAATGGAGGAGGAGACATGTCGGAAACGAAGAGCCCACACGCGGGGCTCACGCGCAGGAGCTTCCTGAAGACCACCGGCGCCGTTGCCGGCGTCGCGGCTGTCGCTGGAACGGGAGCAGCCTTAAGCGGGCTCGCACCCGCGCAGGCGCACGCCGAGGGCGCGGCAGCAACCGAGGGTGAACAGGTGTTTCGCAGCTCGTGCCGCGGTAACTGTGGCAGCAAATGCCCCACGCAGGTGGTTGTGCGCGAAGGCAAGGTGGTGCGCGTCGCCGCCAGCGAATTGCCCGGCGAAGACAACGTGCGTCGCCGCTTCTGCGTGAAGGGCTACACGCAGCCCCAGCGCATCTACGATCCCGACCGCCTGAAGTACCCGCTGAAGCGCGTCGGCGAGCGCGGCGCGGGTGAGTGGGAACGCATCGGTTGGGATGAAGCCATCGACACCATCGCGGCCAAAATTGGCGCGGCCATGCAGGAATACGGCGGGTCGTCCATCGGCGTGTGGTCCTCGTACGGCTCATACGGCGTGCTCAACGGCGCCATGGCTGGCTACATGTCCGTGGGCTATGGCCGCTTCATCACGGCGCTGGGCGCAACCATTCTGGGTGCCGGCGCTGACCAGGCGCAAATCTATGAGCAGTCCACGCTCTTAGGCGTGAGCGGCAACGATTCCACCGACATCGTCAACGCCAAAACCATCATGGCCTGGGGCGGCAATCCCGCCGAGGCGTACGTGCACGACTGGCAGTTCGTGTGCGAGGCGCGCGAAAAGGGCGCGAAACTCATCACCATAGACCCGCAGTTCACGGCCTCGGCCATGCACTCGGATCTGTACGTGCCCATTCGCCCTGGCACCGACGGCGCGCTCATGCTGGCCATGGCGAATTGGATCATCGACAACAATCTGGTGGACGAAGCGTTCATGAAGCAAAAGACCGTCTCGCCCTTCCTTATTAAAGAAGACGGCACCTATCTGCGCCTAAGCGACATGGGTACGCCCGCCACGCAGGGCCCCCTCAACCCGCAAACTGGCCAGCCCACGGTGATCGACCCCATCGTGGTGTGGGACGCCGCGTCGAACGCGCCGGCACCCGGCGCCACAGCGGCCGACCCCGCGCTTGAAGGATTCTATGAAGCGGCTGGTCACAAGGTACAAACCGTGTATCAGAAGGTGAAGGACAGCATCAAGGACTACACGGTGGCCAAAGCCGCCGACATCTGCGATCTGCCCGCCGAAACCATCGAGGAACTCGCGCGCATCTACGCCACCGAGGGTCCCGTGGCCGTGCTCACGTTCCAGGGCCTAGGCCATCACGTGAACTCGCACCACAACTTCAAAAACCTTGCGTTCATCGCGGCGCTCACCGGCAACGCAGGCAAGCCTGGCGCCATGATGACGCGCGGCACGTGCGGCATGTACCCGGTGAACATGAAGGCGTACTTCATGGGCCTGCCGGGCGACAACATCACGGGTATGTATCTTCCCCAAATTATGGAAACGGGGAAGTGGGGGCAGAAAGACCTGACCATCCGCGTGCTCTGGTGCTGCAACGGCAATGTGCTGTCGTGCGAATCCGGCCGCCAGGAACTCATCGAGGCCGTGAAAAAGGTGGACTTCGTCGTGTGCGCCGACACCAGCATGACCGACACGGCCCAGTGGGCCGACATCGTGCTGCCCGTGCCGCACGCCTACGAAACCGAGGACTTCGACCCCATCTGCTCCACGCCGTATCCCACGTTCTACCACAAGGCCATCGACCCGCTCTACGAGTCGAAGACCGACCTGGACATTCTGCGCGCGGTGGCGGGCAAGCTGGGCATGGAAAAGATTTTCGCCCAGTCCGACGAGGAACTTTTGCACCTGGTGTTAGACACCGAGGTGAATCTTGCAGCTGGCGGCGGCTACGACGCGTTCGCCGACAACAAACTCGGCCGCAACTTTGCCTTCACCGAGGCATCGAAGGTCGACACGTTTAAGGCCGCGGCCACGCAGCGTTTGCAGTACTACCTCGAAAAGCCGGTGCCGCGCAACAACTTTGGCCAAAAAGTGGCCGACTACGAGCGCATTCCGTACTACGAGAACGCGAACGAGGCCTACTGGGACAACCCGCTGCGCGAGAAGTACCCGCTCATGGGCTGCAGCCAGCACCACAAGTACCACGTGCACTCGCAGTGCGCGTACACGCCGTGGCTGCGCGAGCTGGAGCCGGAGCCACTGCTGAAGGTGAATACGGCCGACGCGGAGGCGCGCGGCATCAAGCAGGGCGATTTAGTGCGCGTGTACAACGATCACGGCTACGCAGTGCTGAAGGTGCTGGTCACCGAGGGTATCAAGCCGGGCGTTGTGTCCATTCCGCACGGGTTCCAGGCCGACCAGTTCGTCGAGGGCCACACGCAGGACCTCACGAACGTGGTCATGAACGATTTCTGTTCCAACAGCGCTTTCTACGATTTCCTCTGCGAAGTCGAGAAGTATGAAGGGGGTGAGCGCTGATGGCCCGCTATGGAATGGTCATCGACACGAAGCGCTGTATAGGCTGTAATGCCTGTTCAATGGCGTGCAAGATGGCGAACAACCTGCCCGATGGCAACTGGTGGACGCGCGTGCTCACCGAAGGCGGCGACGAAATTGACACGCCGGCGGGCATCTTCCCGAACGTGTCCATGCGCTACGTCACCGTGAGTTGCCAGCATTGCGAGAACCCCGCCTGCACGAAGGTGTGCCCGGTGGGCGCCACGTACAAGGACCCCGAGACAGGCGTGGTGCGTCAGGATTACGACAAGTGTATCGGCTGCCGCATGTGCATGGCGGCCTGCCCCTACACTGGCGTGCGCTCGTTCAACTGGGAAGAGCCCGCCTATTCGGTAGACTTCGCGATTGGCGATGCCGACGCGGCTCCGCACCAGAAGCACGTCGTGGAGAAGTGTACGTTCTGCTATCAGCGGCTCGCCCGCGGCGAGGTGCCGGCCTGCATGGACCTGTGTCCGGCGCGCGCCCGCCACTTCGGCGACTTGGACGACCCGGAATCTGAGGTGTCGAGGCTGGTCAAGGAGCGCTCGTACGAGCAGCTGCTGGCAAGCGAAGGCACGAAGCCGTCCGTGTACTACCTCGTGTAAGGGAGGAGCATCATGACTGAGACTCAACCGCGGCTCCGGCCGCTCCCGCTCCTGCCACCCCGAAGCGGTTCGGGGGCAAGGGGCTGAACATCGCCATCGGCGTGGCGGCGGTCGTCACCGTAATTGGTATTGCGCTTTGGGTATTCCAGCTGACCTCCGGCATGGTGAACACCAACATGCGCAACCTCGATTCCTGGGGCCTTTACATCACCATGTTTATGTTCCTGGTGGGCCTGTCCGCCGGCGGCCTCATTATTTCGAGCGTGCCGCGCGCGTTTGGGATGGAAGGTTTCGGCGGCATTTCGAAGGTAGCGGTGTGGACGAGTATTTGCTGCACCGTGCTGGCCATTGGGTTTGTGGTGGTTGACCTGGGACAACCGTTGCGCCTGTGGGAGCTGTTCGCGTATTCGAACCTGGGATCGCCGCTCATGTGGGACATTATTGTGCTGGCGGTGTACCTTATTCTGTCCATCGTGTATCTGTGGGCCACCCTGCGCGCCGAGGCGGGCAAGGTATCGAACACGGCGCTGCGCGTGGTGAGCGTGTTCGCGCTGGTGTGCGCCGTGCTCGTGCACAGCGTGACGGCTTGGATTTTCGGGCTGCAGCAGGGACGCGAGATGTGGCACACGGCGCTGTTGGGCCCGTGGTTCGTGTCGAGCGCGCTCGTGTGTGGCACAGCGCTCGTGCTGATGGTGGTCATTGCGCTGCGCCGCGCGGGCTATCTGGAACTCGATCAGAAAAACGTCGTGAAGATGGTGAAGATGCTGGGCGCGTTTGTGTGCGTTGACCTGTACTTCTTTGGCTGCGACCTGCTGACCGAAGCGTTCCCGGCTGGCTCCGGTGCCGACCTCGTGGCCATGCTGACCACGGGTGCGCTGGCGCCGTTCTTCTGGATTGAGATTATCGGCTGCGCGTTTGCCGCGGTGGTGGCGTTCATGCCGGCGCTGCGCCGCAATGGGCTTATTGTGGTTGCAGCGGTGCTGGCCATTGTGGGAATCTTCTGCAAGCGCGTGCAGCTGTTGGTGGGCGGTTTTCAGATTCCGAATTTGGATATGCCCGCCGTTGCGTCCGGCCCGGGCCTTACGGATGCGGGCGCGGCGCTGCAGGGTGCCGGTGGGGCGATGGTGTATTTCCCCGCGCCGCTGGAGTTTGGCGTTATGCTGGGCGTGGTGGGACTTGGCGCGCTGCTGCTGCTTCTGGGGCTGAAATTTCTGCCGCTGAGGCCGGTGTCGGCGTCGCACTAAACATGAGCGGGAAAGGGCCTGAAGTGTCGCAAAAGGAAGTCGCGCTGCGGCCAACGCTGGCTGCATGGTTGGCCGAATACGACGCCATCGAGCGCGAGTACCTGAGCGCCTTGGAGGCGACGGGTATCACCTTTGCGCCACGCAACGAAGGTGCCGACCGTGTGCGCGCCCTGCGCAAACGGCTGCGCGAACGCGGCGTGCGCTTCATGAATGGCGGCGCCAGCGTGTCGATAGGTTTCCTTTCCAGCGCGTGTGCCGCGTGTGTGGGCGATTGTGGCAGTCGCACGTTCTACATCAACTTGCGGTGCACGCGCGACTGCTACTTTTGCTTCAACCCCAACCAGGCCGATTTCGAAGAGCACTGCCGCCACGATACCCCGTGGCGGCAGGACCTTGAAGCGTTTGTGCGTGAGACGGCTGTCACGCACGTGGGCCTGACGGGTGGAGAGCCCCTGCTCGCGCCCGACGAAGCGCTCGCGTTCTTCCGGCGGGCTCACGAACTGGCCCCCGACGCGCACTTGCGTCTGTACACGTCGGGCATCGGCCTGGACGAGGCATTTTGCGCTGTCGCTGCAGGCGCGGGGCTGCGCGAAGTGCGTTTCAGCGTGAAACTGGACGAGGGTGAAGCCGCTGTTAAACAAGCGCTTGCTGCCATTGACCTGGCGCGACGTTACGTACCCGACGTCATGGTGGAGATGCCCGTGGTGCCCGGCACGCTCGAGCGCATGAAGCGCCTGCTTGTCCAACTGGACGAGCGCGGCGTGCGTGGCATCAACCTGCTGGAGTTCTGCTACCCCTTCCGCAACTGGGACGAGTTCGCCCGCCGCGGCCTTACCATTGCAAACCCGCCTTTCGACGTGCTGTACAACTACGGCTACGCGGGCGGTCTGCCCGTGGCCGGCAGCGAGGAAGCGTGCCTCACGCTGGTGGAATACGCCCTTGACGAGGGACTTCATCTGGGTGTGCACTACTGCTCGCTGAACAACAAGAACCGCGATCAAATCCTCCAAGCAAACCGCGCCGTGACTCTGGACCCCACTCTTTACGAATTGGGCGAGGACTGTTTTTACCACACCGCGAAAGTCTTCGACGGCGACGTGGAACGCGCCATCTCCGCCCTCCGCGCACAAAACCGCCCCTTCACCTTGGAAGAAGACAACACCTGCCTCACCTTCCACCCCCAAGCCACCCCTATCGTCAGCGCCACCGGCGCCCTGGTAGCCCACTCCTGGAACGTAGTGGAACACCAAAAATCCACCCTCGTAGTCCGCGAACTAAAACTAGCACTCGGGGAAAACGACGAAAGATAGAATCCTCGGGTTTGGCTTCTACTTGGATGTCCGAAAATGGCTAGCGTAGTTGCGGGTGGTGTGGTTTCATGGGGGAGAGCGTTGACGGGTGGCGTACAGGGAGGAGTGGCCATGGTGGACAACGTTTCTGCTGCGGGACGGGAGCAGGACGAGGCGGCTGCCCCGGTTGAGGTGGCGTCGTTTACCGGGACGACATTGCCTTCTGATGATGTGTGCTGGGAGGCGTTGTGCGCCCATGATGCGCGGCTTGATGGGCTGTTCTTTGTCGCGGTGAAGTCGACGGGCATCTATTGCCGCGCCACCGTGTGCCCTGCTCGTAGGCCTAAGCGTGAGAACTGCGTGTTCTTCAAGACGGCGGCCGAGGCCGAGGCTGCGGGGTTTCGTCCCTGTTTGAAGTGTCGTCCGGAACTTGCGCCGGGCGCACCCGTCGCGCCCGATACCGAGAACGCCGTTCGCTGTGCCGCTGAACTCATCCGCGAGGGTGTAGGGTCGGCTCGCATCGCTGAGGTGGCGCGTGAACTGGGATTGTCCGAACGCCAGCTACGCCGACTGTTCGAGCGCGCGTTCGGCGTAACGCCGGCGACATATCGTGCCACGTGTCGTCTTCTGTTAGCGAAAAGCCTGCTCACAGACACGGATTTGCCGGTGACGCGCGTGGCGTTCGCGTGCGGGTTCTCGTCGGTACGTCGCTTTAACGATGCCTTCTCGCAGCGTTATCGCATGCCTCCCACGCACTTTCGAGCACGCGCAAAGGAGGGCGCGCCGCGTGCCGCCGAGGGGCCTATTGTGCTCCACGTGGGGTATCGCCCGCCGTATCGGTTTGACATTCTGCTGGATTTCCTGCGTAAACGCGCCATCGAAGGGGTGGAGGCGGTCGAAGACGGGGTGTACGCGCGCGTCGTGCGACTAGACGCCGATGGAGAGAGACCTGATGCGAAGCCGCGCATCGGTTGGATTCAGGTGGTCGACGAGCCGGCGCGCAATCGCCTGGCGCTCACGGTGTCGCCCGAGTTATTCGGTGACCTGCCGCTGGTGGTGGCGCGGGTGCGCCGGCTTTTCGACACCGACTGCGTGCCCGCCGCTGTGGAGGCTGGCCTGTCGGACTTTTATGCGCGCGTGCCAGCTAGCCGTCATATTCCCGGCGTGCGGTTGCCCTGCTGCTTCGACAGCTTCGAAATGGCCGTGCGCGCCATTTTGGGCCAGCAGATCACGGTGAAGGCGGCTGGTACGCTGGCGGGGCGCGTGGCGCGTGTGTTTGGTACGCCAGCTGAGGTGCCGAACGCGTCCCTGACTACGGCTTTTCCGCCGCCTGAGGCGTTCTGCACGTTCGATGCCGCCGAGCGGCTGGGTGAGTTGGGCGTCATCGGCCAGCGTGCGCGTGCTATCTGCGCGCTCGCGCGCGGCATCGTGGCGGGCGAAATTGACCTGCGCCCCGGCGCTGACTTGGGTGAAAACGCCCGCGCGCTCGCCGCCATACCCGGCATCGGCGAGTGGACGGTGCAGTACCTACTCATGCGCGCCTATGGCTACCCGGATGGCTTCCCTTCGTCCGACCTGGGCGTACGCGAAGCATTCCCCAACCTCAATCCCCGCGACATCGCGCGGCTGTCCGAAGCGTGGAGCCCCTTCCGCTCCTACGCGGTCATGTCGCTCTGGTGCGCACCCCACGAAGAGCCGCCCAAGAAACCTGCCACGCCGCGTCGTAAGAAGAAGGTGGCGAAAGAAGCGGAAGGGAGCATGCGGCCGACCACCTGAGCCAGCCTCCCTCGCGAACCGCCGCGCCCGCGCCCACTCAGCCCACCCCAATCGAGAGGAACACCATGGATTACCTGGACACACTTGACACCCCCATTGGCCCCATCACCATCGCAAGCGACGGAGAAGCGCTTGTCGGTTTGTGGATGGAGGGCCAGAAGTACTTCCAGTCCACGCTGGGCGAGACGGAACAGCACTCCGACCTGCCCATATTCGCCGAAACGCGCGCCTGGCTTACGCGCTACTTCGAAGGTGCCGACCCCGGTCCGCTGCCAGCCGTAAACCCGCGCGGCACGGAATTTCGCCAGCGCGTGTGGCGGCTTCTGGCCGAAATCCCCTACGGCCAGCTGACCACGTACGGTGAACTCGCGCATCGCATGGCTGAGGACACGGGCGTGCGGGCCTCCGCGCGCGCCGTCGGCGGGGCCGTGGGACACAACCCCATCTCCATTATCCTGCCGTGCCACCGCGTGGTAGGCTCCGGCGGTAGCCTGACGGGCTACGCGGGCGGCCTGCAAAAAAAGATCGCCCTGCTGAAACTGGAGGGCATCGACGTCGACAAACTAAAAATTCCCACGAAGGGCACGGCGCTGTAGCAGCATGTCACTCGCTCATCAGGTTGCCCTACGTGAGTCTGGCCGAGCGAAACGCCTTGTCGCGGGCGTGTTCCTGCACGAAGGCGCCCGCATATACTCCGCCGTTTGCGCAAGCGACGCCCGCGCGATTGACGCAGTTTTTATCGAGGCGCTGTGCGCCGGCGCGGCTCGGCACGCCGCCCGTGGTACACTGACCGATCGACAGAAACCCGAACGCGCAAAGAACCGGCCTCGCGCCGGCTGCGGAAAGCGATACAACCCATGGCAGATTACATCGAGGGCAAACGCCCCATCATTGAGGCGCTGCGCACGCAGGTGCCCGTCAAGCGCATCCTTCTGGCCGACAACGCGAAACGCGACAGCCTGGTGGAGGACATCCTGCGCAAGGCGAAGCGGTTCGACGTGCCCGTGCAAACGGTGCCGCGCAAGCAGCTGGACGAAAAGTCCGAACGCGGCAGCCACCAGGGCGTTATGGCCGAGACGAAGCCCCATGCTTACGTGGATATCACCGAAATCGAAGCGGCCGCCGCGGCTTACGCTGACGAGCATGACGGCCGAGCGCTCGTGGTCATCCTCGACCACCTGACCGACGCCGGTAACCTGGGCGCCATCGCCCGCAGCGCCGAGGCGGTGGGCGCGTGTGGCCTGGTCATCCCCAACAAGCGCAGCGCACGCGTGGATGCTTCCACGTACAAGAGCTCGGCCGGCGCCATTGCGCACATGCCCGTGGCGCAGGTGCCGAACCTCGTGCAGATCATGGCGCGCCTCAAGGAGCGCGGCTTCTGGGTGGCAGGCGCCAGCGAGCAGGCCGACGACGTCATCTGGAAGGCGAACCTCAAGGGCAAGATTGCGCTCGTCATGGGCAACGAGGCAGAAGGCCTGTCTCGCGTGGTGAAAGAAAGCTGCGACTTTTTGGTGAAACTCCCCCAGATGGGCGAAGTGGCATCCCTCAACGTAGCGCAAGCGTCCACGGCTTGCATGTACGAGTGGCTTAGGCAGAACTATTAGGACATGGCTAAGCAGCGGAAAAAGTTGTTGCTCGTGGATGGGTATAACGTGTTGCGTTCGGGCAGCCGCTATCGCGAAATCGCGGGGCCCGACTACACGGACGACACGTTCAACACGGCGCGCGAGACGCTGGTGAACGACGTGGTGAACTACGCCGGGCGGGATTGGCGCGCCATTATCGTGTTCGATGGCGCGCGCAACGCGTTTTCCACGGGGCAGGCCGAAAGTGTGGGTGGCGTGCGCATCATGTTCTCTCCAGCTGGCCAGTCGGCCGACAAGGTTATCGAAAAGCTCGCGCACGACGCGCGCGAGCGCCAGGTGGAAACGCTTGTGGTCACGAGCGACGCCACCATTCAAGACACCGTGTTCGGCTTCGGCGTGGATCGCATGAGCGCCGACGGCTTCTCCCGCGAGGTCGACCGCTATTACGACGACGTGCGCCTCGACGAAACTCCCAAGGTGGCCGAAAAAAACACCGTCGCCTCCCGCATCGACCCCGCCACCCTCGCCAAACTAAAAGCATTGCGCGACGCCGCCCGGTAAGCCCAGGCGCGCGGCTTCCGCACTTTCCGCAGATCAGCAGCCTGACAACTTGAAGTTGTCAAAGTGCGCACTCGAATTACTGGCGCACTGCGCTGGCAACCCGGTAGGATAGAGGGTAGCTTTCGAATTATTCCTGCATCGCCGAACCGGAAGCGCGGAAGGGGATCCTTATGACTTACGACGTTGCCGATCGTCTTATCCAGATGCGTCGCCGCCGCGGCCTCTCTCAGGGGGATTTGGCGCGCGCCCTCGGCTTGTCGCGTCAGGCGGTTTCCAAATGGGAGCGCGGCGAGTCCTCGCCCGATACCAACAATCTCATCGCGCTTGCCACGCTCTATGGCGTGACGCTTGATGAACTGGTGGGCCCGCTTGGTGATCAGCCGGCTGGCGGTGTGTCGGGAGAAGCCGGGGTGCTCGCGACAACTGCTGTACTCGATGGGCCTCATGAGACTTACGAGGTGGAAGATGTCGCAGCTGGCGCACTCGGCGCAGTTAGTGGGGGTGATGACGCCTCTGTGGCGCCCGATTCGCCCTGCCAGCAAGAAGCTTCCGATACACCCGCCGATGATACGCCTTCTCCTTCTGTCCGCTTGCTGCATCGGCGGTATCTCACTGCGTTAGGAGCGCTGGTTGTCGTGTTCGCCCTTATTGGCGCGGCTGGTTGGTTTGTGCTCACGGGCCCGCACACTCACGTCACCGACATGCTGGGTATCACGGGCACCTTCGAAGACGAAGTGGCTTTCGCGGGCATTGAGCGGGTGGTAGTGAACTGGCCGGCCGGTGAGGTGGAAATGCGTGCTGGTTCAGCCGACGGCATCGTGGACATTCAGGAGCATAGCCCTGACAACACGAAGATGGGGAACTATCGGGTTGAAGGCACAACGCTGGAAGTGTGGGCTGGCAACACGCGCGGCTGGGATGATCCTGATGCCCCCGCCAACGATCTCGCTGTGACGCTGCCGCTCGAAAACCTACCCGCTGCGCCACACCTCAACGAACTCGTGCTGAACACACGCAGCGGCCACTTCGCCATCCTCCATATTGAAGGCACAACACTGAATGCAACCCTTCGCGACGGTTCTCTCACAATGGCGCACTGCACATTCGAGGACTACCGCCTGTCCTAAAGTTGGCGTGGCACAGCGCGACGCGTTATCGCGGTCGACCTGACAGACAAAAGTGTGACGCGCTATCGCGCTGGCTATTTCGCCACGAGTTTTTCGCATTCCTTACCTCATGACGCGGGCTAACTGGCTTGAAGGCGAGGTCTTGCAGTCGAGACAACCCTCGTAGGGATGCTACAGCGACGGCGCGCAGCGCCTAGTCCCTTTAGGGAAGCGCCGTTCGCGCGAAGCGCGAAAATGCAGGTCAAGGCTGTATTCTGCGCCTGCGGCGGAGCGGACGCTCTGGAGAGCGTCCCTACGAGGGCGGCCAAACAGGTACGTTAGTCGCAGAAGAACATGCCCTCGTCATAATAGTGGGGAGGCACATTGCATCTTGGCGTCATTGGTAGCGCGAAGCGCGTCACACTTTGTCCCAGGCAGCGCAATGGCAAGAGTCGACGAGATTTTCATGAGGCTTAACAAAGAGAACAGCGACAACTGGCGCAAAAAGCCCCTTTGTGTACGGATTGAACGAGTTCGAAAAGGCGCAAGAAAAAGGCGAACAGGCGTTTCTTTATTGGAGGCATACTCTACACCAGTTTTTGAAGGCTCAAATCCGTACACAAACCCGCAATCCTGCCATTTTTGACCGAATTCTTTGTCAGACTGCCATTACTATATCTACCTCTGATGGGTGGGCGATCGCTCCAACAAAGTGTGACGCGCTATCGCGCTGGCTATTTCGCCACGAGTTTTCCTCATTCCTTATTTTATGACGCGGGCTGACGGGGCTTGAAGGAGAACATCCCTTGCAACTCTTTGCAGTGCCTTTTCTCATAAAATCCCATTTCACACGCATAGGCAACCAACGGTTGCGTAAAATGATAACCAGACGTGCTGGTGCAACTTGCGGGGAAACCGTAGGCTGGGGATCGAGAAAGGGGTCGACATGACCCGCACGACGCCGAGAAAGGGATCGTTCATGAACGTCGAGATTGCCCAGCGCCTCGCTGCTTTGCGACGCGAGAAGGGGTATAGCCAGGAGGAGTTGGCCGAGCGGCTGGGCTTGTCACGCCAAGCCGTGTCGAAATGGGAGCGGGCGGAGTCGTCGCCCGACATTGGGAATATTGTGGCGCTCGCCAAGCTCTATGGCGTGAGCGTTGATGAACTGCTTCGCGTGGATGAAAACATCGCCGACCTTGAGGACGACGCGCGCTTCGAAGAGCAGGACAAAACCGCCGCCGCGGAAGCCGAAGTGCAAGCGGCCGCAGTGCGCGCCAACGAGGCCGCGGTACGCGCCGCTCAAGCGGCCGTCGCTGCGGCGCAGGCTCGCGCCACCGCCGAACAGGCGCACGCGCACGCTCAGGTTCCGCCCGCCGCACCTCAATCAGCGGCACAGCCGATGCCGCAGCCCGCCCAGCCCGCGCCTCAGCCGCAGGTTCCGCCCGTACCCCAACAACCCTACGCACCTTATGCGCAACCAGCGCCGCAGCCGGCGGTCGCTCCCGAACGCAAGCGTGGCCCCTGGCTGACGTTCCCATACCCCATCCTCTGCGTGATTATCTTCTTGCTCTCCGGCTTCTTTACGGGTTGGTGGCATCCCGCATGGCTCATATTCCTTACCATTCCGCTGTACTATTGGATCGCGCGCATCATCGAAAACGATCCCAACTATCGCGCCGACCACGAGCGCCGGGGGTAGGGGAGCATCATGACCAAACTCACCACATCATCCTATATAAAGATAACGCTCATTGTGTTGATTGCCCTGCTGCTGGGCGGGTTTGCGCTGTTCGGCAGCGCGTGCGCCAGCTGGGGCTTCAGCATGGGGGGAGGAGCAAGCATGGGGAACGCAAACGTATCGACGCAAGGTATTCGCGCCATCGACATCGACTGGGCTGCCGGGTCGGTGGACGTGCGCCCCTACGAAGGCACCGACATTGAACTGGTGGAAACGGCCGACCGTGGCATCTCGAAAGCCCAGGGCATGCGCTGGGACGTGAAGGGTGACACGCTGAAAGTGGACTACGGCGGATGGATGTCGTGTTTGTCGTTCACCAGCAAACACCTCACGGTGAACGTGCCGCGCGCCCTCGCCTCGCAGTTGGACGACCTGGACATCAATGGCGCGTCCGGCAACTACCAGGTGACCGACATCGGATGCCGCACCTTCGATTTCGACTTGGCCTCGGGCAAGCTGGAGGCTCAGGGCCTCACCACCGATGAACTGAAGGTGGACGTCGCCAGTGGCAAAGCCTTTGTGGAGGGAAGCGTGGCGAACAAGGCGCGGCTACACGCCGCCTCGGGACGCATTGAAGTCACGTTGCGCGACAAGGCGCCGCACACCATCGACGCCGATTTGGCCAGCGGCAACGTCACGGTGTCGCTGCCTGCGGACACCGGCTTCACGGCGCGGGTTGACAAGGCGTCTGGCAACTTCAGCACCGAGTTCTCCACGGACATGCGCAGCGACAATACGTATGTGTGCGGCAATGGCGAAACCGATATCAAGGTGGGCATGGCCAGCGGCCACTTCGCGCTGAACAAAACTGCGTAAGCGCAGCGGCGGGCGGCTAGGCGAGCGGGCGCGCACCAGCGGCCTGTCGCCCGCCCGCGCCCTACGCTTCTTCCGCGGCGAGGCGCACGGCGGAACCTTCCCGTTTCGCCTGATAAAGTGCCTCATCGCTCCGCTTGATAAGAACATCTATGGACAAGCTGGCATCGTCAGTCGCGGCGATGCCCGCGCTGGCCGCAAGCCTCCACGAGCCTCCAGCCGCCGAGTAACGCTGAAATTCCTCAAGCACGTCGTGCACCAGGCGCTCCGTCTCGTCCAACGCGACCACACCCAGCAGCGCCACCACAAACTCATCGCCGCCCCAGCGCACCACAAAGCCCTCGGGAAATGCTTCGCGCAACGTGTCGGCGGCATGCACTAGCGCCTCGTCACCCGCCGCGTGGCCGAACTGGTCATTGATGCTCTTGAAGTTGTCCAGGTCGAAGGCAATAAGAGTAATGGACTTGCCGTCGCGCTGCTTCTCGAGATACTCGTAGAAGTAGCGGCGGTTGTAGAGCCCCGTCAGATAGTCGGTGCGAGCGGCAATAACAACGCGCTCTTCCAGTTCGCGCTCGTTGGTCACATCGCGATAGATACGCAGCTGACCTGTGACGTTGCCAAACACGTCTTTGATGGCGCGCTGATTCACCTCAAATGTGCGGCGCGCCCCGCGGATGGTGGCCGTGAAAAAGCTTGAGTCAGCGAAGTCGTGCGTGTCCACCACATCATCACCAAGCGCCACGCGACGCCAATGGTCAAACTCCCCGCCCAGGGCCTCTTCGCGCCTGATGGCGAAATAGTCCTCGGCGTGTCCGTTCATGTTGAGAATCCTGTTTTCCAGGTCGAGCACTACCACGGCGTAGGGCATAGAGTTGATGAAAATCTCTAGCTCAGTCTCAATGTTGCTAAGATTCGTCACGTCATGCGCCACGCCCACGGTGCCCATCACCGAGCCGTCGTAGTCAAACAGCGGCGACTTATACGTTTTGAATTGGCGCATACCTGCTTTCGTTTTCACCTGCTCGTCGAAGAGGCACGTGCGCCGCGCGCGCATGGTTTCCTCCTCGGACTCCAGACACACGTACTCGCCCTGGGCGTACTCGTCGGGCGTGATGTCCCATATATAGTAGTGGCCGCGCCCCTCCACCTGCGCTTTCGTCTTGCCCACGGTCTCACAAAACGCGTCGTTTACCTTGACGTGCGAGCCGGAAGCGTCCTTGAACCACACCAGTTCAGGAATGGAATCGATCGCGGTATCCAAGTATTGCCGCGCGAGGTCTAAATCGGCGTCCCGCTTCGCCGCGTTTTGGATGCGGGCGAATTCGAACGCGAGGCGCGCTTCGTCGAGCGGCGCTATCCACAGCACGTCAATGAGTTCGTAATCAGCGGCCGTCCAAGTGCTCACCATGCGCTCGTCGGCGATGACCACCACAGCGCGGAAGAAGCCGGACCAGCACGCGCGCTGTCGCTCGACCAGGCTCGCAAGGTGGATGGAAGGTATGAGTGGGGCGACGTCCGTCGATACACCCTCGGGTGCGCGCGCGTCAATGATGGCGATGTCACAGCGACAAAACGCCTCGGCATCGAGCGTAGGGCGTACGGTTATAACGTGTTCGAACCGATCGAGGGGTGCACAATTGCGCACCGTCTGCTCGACGGATCGGTCGATGCCAAATATGGTGATGCGCAGCGACTTGAGGTACATGCTCCGCCCCTCCTTCAAAGGATGGTTGATATTGTACCTCTTTTGCCACCCGGATGGTGTTATTGCTCCGTGTGAGACGTTACGAATTCAAGGCTATTATGGGAAAGGGAGATCAACTACACTAGGCTGTCGAAATAACGCGGGAGTGCGTGGCGATACGCTTCGCAAAGCGAATCTCAACCAACGGTGACGCAAGGACAGATATCCTATGAATTTCAGAACGCTTCGGCTTGAGGATAAGGAAGCCATTGATCAGGTGCTTAAGCCTCTCGGGCGCAACGACTCCGCGCTTGGTTTCGCGAACCTGTTCTCGCTGACGGAAAAGTACGGCACGGAAGTCTGTCTTGAAAAAGGCGTCCTCTACGTGCGCCAAAACGACCGAGTGCCCAACGCCGTGGCGTACTACCCGCCCTTCGGGGCCGCTGATTTACCGGCCACGGTGGAGCGCATGCTGGCTGCCGCCGCCGATGCCGACGAGCGCGCTGTGCTAGTAGGCATCTCGCCCGAAGAGAAGGTCCTGCTGGAAGAAGCGCTTTCGGGCGCGTTCTCGTTTTCGGCCGACCGTGCCTTCGCTGACTACCTCTATCACACCGATGTTATAGCCGCCTATAAGGGTCCGGCCCTCGCGAAGAAGCGCCGCGAGACCAACAAGTTCTACCAGCTGTACGGTGACGACGTGGAACTAGAGCCCATCGACCCCGCCCGCCTCGACGACCTGGCCGCGTTCCAGCAAACCTGGTTCGAAACCAGCCGCCGCCGCGGCACTGACGAGCACCCCCTGGAACTGGAGCACCGCAAAATCCTTCTCGACCTCAACCACTTCGCCGCCCTCGACCTGGAGGGCATCGTCCTGCGCATCAAGGGCGTCGTGCAAGGCTATGCTTACGGCAGCCTGCTGCCCGGCGGCGCCTTCGATGTCATGGTCCTCAAAGGCAACCTCGACTACCGCTACATCTGGCGCGCTCTCTTAAAAGAGCTATCCCAATCCGTCCAAGACCGCGCCCCGCTCCTCAACCTAGAAGAAGACCTGGGCCTCCCCGGCCTCCGAGAAAACAAACTAAGCTACCAACCCTGCACCCTTCTAGAAAAGTACCAAGCGGTACCAGTCGCGAGCTCATGAGTCCTCAATAAAGTGTGGCGCGCTGTCGCGCTTTCTATTTCGCCATGAGGTGGCTGCCATCCCTAGCTTTATGACGGGGCTGACTTGCTTGAAGGCGAGGTCTTGCAATTGAGATAACCATTGTAGGGATGCTCTCCAGAGCATCCGTTCGCGCGAAGCGCGAAAACGCTGGTCACGGTAGTATTCTCCGCCTACGGCGGAGAGGACGCTTCGTGAAGCGCCCCTACTAAGGTAACCTTCTTAGTTAGATTTATCGTACATGAAAGAGCCCGCGTCGTAAGGTAAGGAATGCGGGAAAACTTATGGCGTAATAGCCAGCGCGAAGCGCGTCACACTTTTGTGAAGCGCGACTTTTGTTACGAACCCAAAGAGCCCCCAGTGCACACACACCCAGATGTTCCGGCGAAGCCGGAACTCAACCCAAGAGCCCCAACCACGCAAGCAACACACG
Source organism: Gordonibacter faecis (assembly GCF_030077735.1). NCBI lineage: Bacteria > Bacillati > Actinomycetota > Coriobacteriia > Eggerthellales > Eggerthellaceae > Gordonibacter > Gordonibacter faecis. The sequence continues at coordinate 52,417 of NZ_JASJEU010000013.1, forward strand.
TCAACCTTCACAGCAAGAAGGCGAAGCCCGCCGGCCCCCGGCCGGCGCATCCCTCACCCCCTGTGATTCGGGGGGTTCCCAACCAGCAAGAGGGCCGGGGGTGGGGGTGTCGCGAGATTTCGCGGAGCGCGCCGCCTGGGCAACACCGCCCTCCCAAGGCCAAGCCCCGGATCGCCGGCCCCCGATTCCGGGATGCCCTGAACCATGCGCCGGCCCATTTCCGCTTGGCCCCTTTGGCGGTGTTGCCCAGGCGGCCGTTTGCGCGGAGTGTTCTCGCGACCCCCCCCCCCCCCCCCCGCCCCCCCCCCCCCCCCCCCCCCCCCCCCCCCCCCCCCCCCCCCCCGCCCCCCAGCACGATCCCCCCAACAATCTCCCAACACCGTCACACTCTCACCGCCCGCCCCAAAACCCCCAATCCGGCAACAACTAACTCACCTCAACCAAAAAAGACACCCCTACGTTTCCCCAGCTAACCCCCCGAATCAACAGCAAATCCCCACAGTTCGTAAAAATTTTTCTTGACACCCCTTGACCCCAGCAGTATTTTAGGCAATTGCGACTTTTCGCAGATTTACTGATTCTCTTGAAGGAGGAAAAGCCTCGTGGCTCAAGCAAAAACCAGTGCTCCCACCAGCCTTTATAGGAATCGCCGCAGCTTCGCAAAGATCCCCGACGTCATGGACGTCCCCAACCTCATCGCCATCCAGACGGAGAGTTTCAAAAACTTCATGGGTGAAGGCCTCGCGCAGGCTTTCAAGGACATGAGCCCCATTGAAAACTCCACGAAGGATATGTGCGTCGAGTTCGGTAAGCACGAGTTCGGCGAACCCAAGTACACGGTCGACGAGTGCAAGGAGAAGGACGTCAGCTACCAGGCGCCCCTGTTCGTGGAGATCCGCTACATCAACCGCGAAACGGGCGAAATCAAGGAGCAAGACGTATTCATGGGCGACTTCCCGCTCATGACGCCGCGCGGCACCTTCATCATCAACGGCACCGAGCGTGTGGTCGTGTCCCAGCTCGTGCGTTCCCCGGGCGTGTACTTCGCCTCCGAGCGCGACAAGACGTCGGACAAAACCATCTTCAACGCGAAGGTTATCCCCAGCCGCGGCGCATGGCTGGAATTCGAAACGGACAAGCGCGACATCCTGTCCGTGCGCATCGACCGCAAGCGCAAGCAGCCGGCAACGCTGCTGGTGCGCGCCCTTGGTCTGGCCGAAACGCGCGAGGAAATCATCGAGCTCCTCGGCAGCGACGAAATGGTGCTGCGCACGCTCGACCGCGACCCGGCTACCACCAAGGAAGAGTCGCTCATCGAACTGTACAAGCGCTTCCGTCCCGGCGAGCCGCCCACCATCGACTCCGCCCGTACGCTGCTCGAGGGCTTGTTCTTCAACCCGCAGCGCTATGACCTGGCGAAAGTGGGCCGCTACAAGATCAACAAGAAGCTCGGTTTCGACCCGGACTTCGAGGCCTCCACGCTCACCGATGACGACATCGTGCGCACGATGCAGTACATCGTGGCGCTGCATGCCGGCCAGGAAGGCTTCCAGACCGACGACATCGACCACTTCGGCAACCGCCGCATCCGCACGGTGGGCGAGCTCATCCAGAACCAGTTCCGCATCGGCCTCTCCCGTATGGAGCGCGTCGTGCGCGAGCGCATGAGCATGCAGGAGCCCGACGAGATCACCCCGCAGTCGCTGGTGAACATTCGCCCGATTGTGGCGTCCATCAAGGAATTCTTCGGCTCTTCGCAGCTGTCGCAGTTCATGGACCAGACGAACCCCGCCGCCGGCATCACGCACAAGCGTCGTCTGTCGGCCCTCGGCCCGGGCGGTCTTTCCCGTGAGCGCGCCGGCTTCGAGGTGCGCGACGTTCACACCTCTCACTACGGCCGCATGTGCCCCATCGAGACGCCTGAAGGCCCGAACATCGGCCTTATCGGTTCGCTCGCTACCTACGCGCGCATCAACCCCTACGGCTTCATCGAGACGCCGTACCGTCGCGTGGTGGACGGCAAGGTCACCGACGAGGTGGACTACCTCACGGCCGACGAGGAAGAAAACTACGTTATCGCCCAGGCGAACGACCTGTTCGACCCCGAGACGCGCGCCTTCGGCACGTTCGACGACAACGGCGTGTTCCACGAGGCTGCTCGCGTGCTCTGCCGTACGAAGGATGCCGCCGGCACGTTTGGCGAGCCCGACGAGGTGCCGCCCGCGCAGGTGGACTACATGGACGTGTCCCCGCGCCAGATGGTATCGGTGGCTACCTCGCTCATTCCGTTCCTCGAGCACGACGACGCGAACCGCGCCCTCATGGGTTCGAACATGCAGCGTCAGGCCGTGCCGCTGCTCAAGCCCCACGCGCCGCTCGTCGGTACGGGCATCGAGCACCGCATTGCCGTTGACTCCGGTGAAATTCTCGTCGCACAGAACGCGGGCGTCGTTGACTACGTGGACGGCCAGACCATCATCGTGCTGAACGACGACGGCGAATACGACGAATACCTTGTGCCGAAGTTCCAGCGCTCCAACCAGTCCGGCTGCCTGAACCATCGCCCCATCGTCCGCAAGGGCGACGAGGTGCAGGCCGGCGACGTGCTGGCCGACGGCCCCAGCTGCGACGGCGGCGAGCTTGCGCTCGGCCAGAACCTCATGGTGGCCTACATGCCGTGGGAAGGCTACAACTACGAGGACGCTATCATCGTGTCCGAGCGCGTGGTGGCCGAAGACCTGCTCACGTCCATTCACATTTCCGAATACGAAATTGACGCGCGCGACACGAAGCTCGGCCCCGAGGAAATTACCCGCGAGATTCCGAACATCTCCGACGACATGATTTCCGACCTGGACGCCGACGGCATCATCCGCGTGGGCGCCGAGGTGTTCCCGGGGGATGTCCTGGTGGGCAAAGTTACGCCGAAGGGCGAAACGGAACTCACGGCCGAGGAGCGCCTGCTGCGCGCCATCTTCGGCGAGAAGGCCCGCGAGGTGCGCGACACCAGCTTGAAGGTACCGCACGGCTCCGGCGGTCGCGTCATTGGCATGAGCCGCTTCTCCCGCGCGGCCGGCGACGAGCTGGCTCCCGGCGTGAACGAACTCGTGCGCATCTACGTGGCCCAAAAGCGTAAGGTGCAGCAGGGCGACAAGCTGTCCGGCCGCCACGGCAACAAGGGTGTTATTTCCCGCGTGCTGCCGGTGGAGGACATGCCCTACCTCGCCGACGGTACCCCCATCGACGTCATCCTGAACCCGCTGGGCGTTCCGTCTCGTATGAACGTCGGCCAGCTTCTAGAGAACCACCTTGGCTGGGCCGCGAAGTGGGGCTGGGACGACGCGGAGGAAACCGACGCCGTGGTGGAAGGCCCCATGCACGTGGCCACGCCCGTGTTCGACGGTGCCACCGAGCGCGAAATCTCCGACGCTATCGAGAAGGCGAACCGCAACCTTATTAATAAGAACCATGCCAAGTTCGGCGACAAGGCGCGTGACGAATTCGTGCCGCAACTGTCCCGTACCGGCAAGACCTGGCTCTACGACGGTCGCACGGGCGAGAAGTTCCGCGAGCCCATCACGGTTGGCCAGAGCTACATCCTGAAACTCGGCCACATGGTGGACGACAAGATTCACGCCCGCTCCACCGGCCCCTACAGCCTTATCACCCAGCAGCCTCTCGGCGGCAAGGCCCAGTTCGGCGGCCAGCGCTTCGGCGAGATGGAAGTGTGGGCGCTCTACGCGTACGGCGCTTCCAACGTGCTGCAGGAAATCCTCACCGTGAAGTCCGACGACACCGCGGGCCGCGTGAAGTCCTACGAGTCCATCGTTAAGGGCGAGAACATCCCGGCCGCCGAGGTGCCCGAGAGCTTCAAGGTGCTCGTGAAGGAAATGAAGTCGTTGTGCCTGAACGTCGAGCTTGAGGGCCACGACCACCAGACGATCGACGTCACGGTGGAACACGAGGAATCGAACGACAACGATCGCGCGCTGTACGAGGCCTTGGCCGCCGACGCGCGCAAGACCGAAGAAGACGCGGCGACCGCGCTCGACGACATCGCCGCTGAACTGGGAGAGCTGATGAGCGACGTCTCTGACGACAATGATACGAACGACCTGATCGGTGAGGGAGAGGAGCGATAAATGACGACGGAATTCGACGTTAACAACTTCGACGCCCTGCGTATCTCGCTCGCTTCCGCCGAGGACGTGCGCAGCTGGTCGCGCGGCGAGGTGAAGAAGCCCGAGACCATCAACTACCGCACGCTCAAGCCCGAGAAGGACGGCCTGTTCTGCGAAAAGATTTTCGGCCCCACCAAGGACTGGGAGTGCGCCTGCGGCAAGTACAAGCGTGTGCGCTTCAAGGGCATTGTCTGCGAGCGCTGCGGCGTTGAAGTGACGCGTTCCAAGGTGCGCCGCGAGCGCATGGGTCACATCGAGTTGGCCGCGCCCGTGTCCCACATTTGGTACTTCAAGGGCTCGCCGAGCCGCCTGGGCTACCTGCTTGACATTCCGCCGAAAGAGCTGGAGAAGGTGCTGTACTTCGCCAGCTCCATCGTGACCTCGGTGGACAAAGAGGCCCGCGAGGAAGACGCGGAGGAGCTGCGTGACGAGCTGGCCGCCGACCTTGAGGAGCTGGACGCCGAGCGCGACCGCCTCATCGAGGCCACGCGCAAGCTGTCCACCGGCTACGTGCCCGAGGACGACGACTTCGTCGACGACGTGGACGAGGACGAGCGTCTGTCCCCTGAAGAGGTCGAAGAGGAAATCGCCGACATCTACGAGGAATTCAACGAGCGCAAGGCACTTCGCCAGGAGGCCTTCGACGCCTTCATGAAGATTGAGCCGAAGCAGCTCGTGCCTGATGAGGCGCTGTATCGCGAGATGCGCCTGAACTACCGTGACTACTTCACGGGTGGCATGGGCGCCGAAAGCGTGCGCGATCTGTTGGAGGCCATGGACCTGGGTGCCGTGGCTGACGAGCTGCGCGAGACCATCGCCAACGGCAAGGGTCAGAAGCGCGCCAAGGCCATCAAGCGCCTGAAGGTGGTTGACGCGTTCCTGAAGTCTGACAACCGCCCGACGGACATGATCCTGGACGTGATCCCGGTCATCCCGCCCGATCTGCGCCCCATGGTGCAGCTCGACGGCGGCCGCTTCGCCACGTCTGACTTGAACGACTTGTACCGCCGCGTGATCAACCGCAACAACCGCTTGAAGCGCCTGCTCGACCTCGGTGCTCCCGAGATCATCGTGAACAACGAGAAGCGCATGCTGCAGGAGGCCGTGGACTCCCTGTTCGACAACGGCCGCCGCGGCCGTCCCGTCACGGGTCCGGGCAACCGTCCGCTGAAGTCGCTCTCTGACATGCTGAAAGGCAAGCAGGGCCGCTTCCGCCAGAACCTGCTGGGGAAGCGCGTGGACTACTCCGGCCGTTCGGTTATCGTTGTGGGCCCGCAGCTGAAGCTGCACCAGTGCGGCCTGCCGAGCCAGATGGCGCTGGAGCTGTTCAAGCCCTTCGTCATGAAGCGCCTGGTGGAGCTTGAGTACGCCGCCAACATCAAGGCCGCAAAGCGCGCCGTCGATCGTGGCGCCAGCTACGTGTGGGACGTGCTGGAAGAGGTCATTACCGAACATCCGGTGCTGCTGAACCGCGCACCTACGCTGCACCGCCTGGGCATTCAGGCCTTCGAGCCGGTGCTGGTTGAAGGTAAGGCCATCAAGCTGCATCCGCTGGTCTGCACCGCCTTCAACGCCGACTTCGACGGCGACCAGATGGCTGTGCACGTGCCGCTGGGTGCCGAGGCGCAGGCGGAAGCCCGCGTGCTCATGCTGTCGTCCAACAACATCAAGTCGCCGGCCCACGGCCGTCCGCTCACCGTGCCCACGCAGGACATGATTATCGGCCTGTACTACCTCACCGCAGCCCGCGAGGGCTTCGAGGGCGAAGGCCGCGCGTTCATCGACTTTGCGGACGCCATGAACGCCTACGACGCGCGTGCCGAGCTTGACCTCCAGGCCAAGATTTGGGTGCGCCTGTCCAAGGACACCCAGGTGGCCACGGCGTACAACACGTTCGAAGAGCACAAGGCGGGCGAGCGCATCGAGACCACCATCGGCCGCATCACGTTCAACAACGTGCTGCCCGCAGACTACCCGTACCTGAACTATGAAATGAACAAGAAGGAGATCAGCCGCCTGGTGGAGGACGTGTGCAACCGCTACGAACTCTCCAAGGTGCCTGCCATCCTCGACGGCTTGAAGGACGCGGGCTTCCACTACGCCACACGCGCTGGCGTTACCGTGTCGGTGTACGACGCCACCGTGCCGCCGAACAAGGGTGAGATTCTGGCGAAGGCCGACGCAAAGGTTGCGGCCATCGACGAGGACTACGAGATGGGCCTCATGAGCCAGGAAGAGCGCCACAAGCAGGTCGTTGACATCTGGAACGACGCCAACGAAGAGGTCGGCGACGCCATGGCCGAGAACTTCGACAAGTTCAACCCCATCTACATGATGGCGTTCTCCGGTGCTCGAGGCAACATCAAGCAGATTCGCCAGTTGGCGGGTATGCGTGGCCTGATGTCCGACCCGAAGGGTGAAATTATCGACCGTCCGATTAAGGCGAACTTCCGCGAGGGCCTGTCGGTGTTGGAGTACTTCATCTCTACGCACGGCGCTCGTAAGGGTCTTGCCGACACGGCGCTGCGTACCGCCGACTCGGGTTATCTGACCCGCCGTCTGGTGGACGTGGCCCAGGACGTTATCATTCGCGAGATCGACTGCGGTACCGTGGACGGCGTGCCCTACCCGCTGCACAACGAGAAGTGCGAGCTGGACGAGAACCTCATCGGTCGTTGCGTGCTGAACGATGTGAAGGGCACGGACGGCACCGTGGTGTTGGCCGGTGGCTCCTACATCGAGCGCATGGATCAGCTGGCGGCCATGGAGGCGGCCGGTATTGAGGAGCTGGTCATCCGCACGGTTATGACCTGCCATGCCGAAAACGGTGTGTGCCAGAAGTGCTACGGTTGGGACTTGGCCACGTCGCGTCCCGTCAACATTGGCACGGCAGTGGGTATTATCGCTGCTCAGTCCATTGGCGAGCCGGGCACGCAGCTTACCATGCGTACGTTCCACACCGGCGGCGTCGCGGGTGAGGACATCACGCACGGTCTTCCCCGTGTCCAAGAGCTGTTCGAGGCGCGCAAGCCGAAGGGTCTCGCCGTGCTGGCGGAGATCTCCGGTACGCTGCAAATCGCCGGCGACAAGCAGTCGAAGACCATCACCATCCACGACCAGCAGGGCAACTTCCGCGAGTATGTGGTGAGTGCCCGCGCTCAGATGCTGCCGGGTGTGGTGGATGGCTGCGAGGTGCACGTGGGCCAGCAGCTGACGAAGGGTTCTGTGAACCCGCACGACCTGCTGCGCCTTACCGACCCGAACACGACGCTGCGCTACATTGTGAGCCAGGTCCAGGGCGTGTACGTGAGCCAGGGCGTGGATATTAACGACAAGCACATTGAGGTTATCGCGCGCCAGATGCTGCGCAAGGTGGCCGTGACGGATGCCGGCGATTCCGACTACCTGCCGGGCCGCCAGGTGAACCGCTTCGAATTCGAAGATGCCGCCAACGCGCTCATCGCCGAGGGCAAAGAGCCGCCGATTGGCCAGCCTTTGCTGCTGGGTATTACGAAGGCGTCGCTCGCAACGGATTCGTTCCTGTCGGCCGCTTCGTTCCAGGAGACCACCAAGGTGCTCACCGACGCCGCCATCGAGGGCAAGATCGACCACTTGGCCGGCCTCAAGGAGAACGTTATCATCGGCAAGCCTATCCCGGCGGGCACGGGCCTTCCGCGCTACCGCGAGGTGGGGCTTACCTACAAGGGTCGTCCGGTGGCTGGCGTGCAGGGCGATTCGCTGCCCGACTTCGCGCCGGATGCGCTGCGCGACATCGAGGAGCTGCTGCCGCAGCCGCAGGATTGGTCGCTCGACGGCGATGGCTACCTCAACATGGGTACGAACTACGGCAGCTACTACAGTGGCCTGTCGCTGGGTCATCGCGGCCCGCAGCTGTCCGACGAGGACGCGCGCCTGTACATCTACGATGATCTGGGCGTGTCGCAGCGTTGGGCGAACAAGTTCTCCGAGGCGGGCATCGAAACGGTGGCCGACCTCGTGGGTCACACCGAGGAGGACCTGCTGCGCATTGAGGGCATTGGTGTGAAGGCCATCGAAGAGCTGAAGGAAGGCTTGGCCGAGCGCGGGCTGTCGCACGTGATTGAGGACGACCTTGCGGCTACGAGCGACGACATGTCGCAGCTGCTTGACATGGTGTTCTCGCCTGATGACACCATCCTTATCGGCGGCGATGAGCCCCCCACCTTCAACACCGAGGGTGAGGACATGCTGGGCGAGGCCCTGCCGCCCCGCTCCTACCAGCGCAACCTGGAAGAGCTGGACGCGCTGCTGGGCTCCGTAGGCTCACTCGGCTTCGGCCTGACCACCAAGGAATCCGAAGAAGCCTCAAACGATATCGACGAATAGCCTGTTGGAGGGGCGCGCTTTCTTGGGCGCGCCCCTTTTGTTGTTGGGCGTTGTGTGGCGGAGGTGGTGCGGCAGCGCCCAGTCGCTCGGACAGTCCTGAGCTCGCACGAACAGCCCACTGGGCTGTTCGGCTCGTGCGGCGACGCGAAGCTAGTCCCTTTAGGGAAACTCGCTTGGTGGGCACCGCCGCACCACCTCCTTCACACGATGTCCGTTGTTGAGGGGGAGCGCGCTCTGGCGCGCGGCTCCGTGGGACTCTTGGTTGAGGATGTTGCTGCGGCTTTGACTGGGATGGTGGTCAGGCGCGCGCCTCGCTCGGGAGTATTCAACCTGTGCGAGGGAGGGCTGCTGTACGTCTCGCTCGGGTGGGCAGCGCTACGGGCTTTTCTTCCTTTGATATGTTGCCTCCTATGTTGTATTTACCTTTCCTCACACCAAGAACTCGTTCGAGGGCCTTTCGTCTCGCACGGCCAGTAGGCACTTGGCAGCTATGATTGATCTGGGACTTTTGCGTAAAGTCGAACGAGGTCCTGCGACGCGCTATGAGCCTTGTCTCTAACTTATCTCGCCATTTTTGCCATCAAGATGACGAGATGGGTGATAATGCTTATATATCTCGCCACTTATCGTGCCATAGTGGCGAGATATATGGCGAGAAGGTGCGCAAGTGATTTTGAAGAAGCTAAAAAACGGAGCGCGTGACAGCAAGCGATATACTTAACGAGTTCTTTTGTTGGAAGGTTGTCTACATGATGAGCAAGGTTTATATCTCAGACGGCGAAACGGCTCCCTCTTCGCAGATTGGGGCTTCTTTGGAGGCTTTAGCTTCTACTATTGCTGCTCGGCGTGGGGCGGGGGAGGGGAGTTATACCTATCGGTTGCTCACTGACTCGCCTGATGTGGTGTTGAAGAAGGTTATGGAAGAGTCTGGCGAGGTGGCGCTGGCGGCTAAGGATGTGGAGTCGTGGGCGACCTCGTCGCTTGCTTCGGCGCTTGCGTTTGAGGTGGGCAGGGGCAACGACGCCGACGAAGGTTCGCTGAATGTGGAGTTGCCGGCAGAGTATTTCGAAGCGGTGGATCATCTACGCTATGAGGCTGCTGATGTGGTATATCACTTGCTGGTGGTGCTTGAGCGCTACGGCATTTCGCTCGACGAATTCGCCGCTGAACTCAACACGAGAATGACCGAGGAAGAACGCCCCACAGGTGGCGTTCGACTGTATGATGAGTACGTTAAAAGGGGTAAATAATGGCGCGTTTGTTTGGAACCGATGGCGTGCGAGGTGTGGCGAACACGCAGTTGACGTGCGATTTGGCGTTTAAGCTGGGGCAGGCGGCCGTGGCGTTTCAGGGGCGGACGATCCTGGTGGGCAAGGATACGCGCCTGTCGGGCGACATGCTGGAGTCGGCCGTGGCGGCGGGCATCATGTCCATGGGCGGCACGGCGCTGCTTGCGGGCATCATTCCCACGCCAGCCATTGCGCTGCTCGTGCGCGAGCTTGCCTGTGACGGCGGTATTGTTATCTCGGCGTCGCACAATCCGCCGGAGTACAACGGCATCAAGCTGTTCGACGCGCAGGGCTTCAAGCTACCCGATGCAGTGGAGGACGAGATTGAGGCCTTCGTCGCGGCTGGTGGAGCGTCTGGCGACGATCTGCCGGCGGGGGATGCTGTAGGTGTGGCGCTGCCGGTGGAAGACGCGAGCGAACTCTACATCGCGCATGCCGTGGCCACTGTGGCCGACGAAGGCATCGACTTCACGGGCCTAAAGGTGGCGCTTGACGTGGGTCATGGGGCCTCGTGTCTCACAAGCCCGGAGGCGCTGCGTCGCTTGGGCGCCGACGTCACGGTTATCAACGAGGAATTCGACGGTACTGACATCAACGTGCAGTGCGGCTCCACGCACCTTGAACCGCTGCGTCAGCAGGTGGCGGAGATTGGCGCTGACGTGGGTATTGCGCACGACGGCGACGCCGATCGCGTCATGCTGGTGGATGCCGCAGGCAACGAGATTGACGGCGACGTGGTGGAAGCCGTGTGCGCCATCGACCTCAAAGAGCGCGGCCTTCTGACCGGCAATACCGCCGTGTCCACGGTCATGTGCAACCTGGGGCTCACGCACGCCATGCGCGATGCGGGTATCGACCTCATCCAGACGAAGGTGGGCGACCGCTACGTGCTGGAGGCCATGCGCGAGGGTGGATTCATCGTAGGTGGCGAACAGTCCGGCCACATGATCTTCCTGGAGCACAACTCCACCGGAGATGGCCTAGTCACCGCGTTGCAGTTCTTGGCCGCGTGCAAGCGCGCCGGCAAGTCGGTTCAGGAGGCCACGTTGGTTATGACGCGCTTTCCGCAAACGCTCATCAACGTGAAGGTGGCCGACAAGCACGCCCTCGAAGGTAACGCCGCCGTGGCCGAAGCCGTGGCAACTGCCGAGGCTGAGTTGGGCGAAAATGGCCGCGTGCTCATCCGCCCGAGCGGCACCGAGCCCGTCGTGCGCGTCATGGTAGAAGCCGCCAGCGCCGACGAAGCCAACCGCCACGCCACCGCCATAGCCAAGGTCGTCGAACGCGAGGTGTAGCTTCTCCCCGTACGCGAAAAGTCTGACGCGCTATGCGCTGCCAAACACTCCAAAAGCCCTCGTCATCCCACCTATGATGACGAGGGCTTTACATATGCAATAAACCTAACTGCACTCTCGCGCTCAAAAGTGTGACGCGCTTCGCGCTACTGATGACGCCAGGATGTTATGTCCTCCCTACCACCATGACGAGGGCATGTTCTCCCATGGTTAACGTGCTTGTTTGGTAACCTGCGTAGGGATGCTCTCCAGAGCATCCGCTCCGTCGTAGGCGGAGAACTCCTGTTGACCTGCGCTTTCGCTCAAAAGGTCACGCGCAACCCCTCCCTCATTCATGCACATTCACCAGCGAATACAACTGTACGCGGTTGTTTACGCGCATCTTTTTGTACGCGTTGTAGATGTGCTTCTTCAGCGTGCCCATGGAGATGCACAGTGTGTCGGCTATCTCGCGGTCGTCAACATCTGAGGCTATCATCAGCACAATTTCGCGCTCGCGGCCGGTCAGGCCGAAGCCGTCAATCGCCTTTTCCTGTTGGGCGGTTCGCAGCGAGCGTTGCGGGTCTTCCAAAGCCAGCAGCGTTCCCAGTTTCAGGGCAATGTGCGGCGCCAGCGTCGTTTGAATGAACACATCCTTCGAGCTAAACTCTCCGGCTTCCTTCGAGTTGAACAGCGAAATGTTCCCCACCATGCGCGCGTTGTGTACCAGGTAGGATCGCAGCGCGTAGTGGATGCCCTGCTTCGCGTAAATCTCGCGATAGAGCCTGGTCTGAACCCGGTACTCCTCGGGCAAGAGGTCGCCGTCCCGGAACGTTTCCGTCTGGCATGGAATGTTGGTGCCGGTGAAGATGGGGTCTGAGTTGTAATCGCCGTTCAGGAATTCGTCGAAGAACAGCGCTTCCATGCCTACCGCGTAGGGGCGCCCGTAGTGTGGAATGGTTCCGCCGCTCTCTTCCGCCACAAAGATGGTGCCTTGCGTACAGGGAATCAGCAGGCACAGGCACTCCAGCGCTTCCTTTTCCAGCAGCTCAACGCTTTCGACGGAATTGATGCGCAACACCGCATCCAGCATGAAACGCCAGTCCCGCTCGAACACCTTTTCCTCCATGGATGCCCCTCCCTTTGTGCGCGGAAATCCAAGCGCGCCAGCGCGTCTTGGCCGTGTCCGGCAGGGCTTCCCCATGTCCCCGCACCCTTCACCGGACCTCGCACCTACCGCTTGCGCGGTATACCCCGAAGATGCGCCCGGTGTCTGGCTGTGTGGTGCGCTTAGCATACGCTTTCAGGTTGTCCCACGTCAAACGCGCCCATGCGGGAGAACGCCCCGCGCGCCGCCTTGCGCACGCGCCCAGCGCGCCCCAACCACGCCTCAACACGTCTTCCCTAAAAACGGTAGGCAACGCGCATATAAATGCACCCAACGCTCCATTGTTTTCGGTAGTTCACTCTCTCTAGACTAGCGGCAAGGTGTTACCCAACACGGGAGCCCAACACGGGACCGAGAGCAAAGGAGCATCCACCATGGTAAAGATCGCAACCGTTTGCATGGCCGCCGACCCGCGGGATAAGGTGGTGAACCGCAACAACATGATTGCCTACATTGAGAAGGCCGCCGAGCAGGGCGTCGACCTCATCGTGTTCCCGGAATCGATTCTTACCGGCGTAGGCACGGTGGGCATGCAGCAGTTCAATAGCGAAGACAAGCTGGCTATTCAGAAGATGGCGGAACTGGTGCCTGAGGGCGAGTCCACGCAAATCTTTGTTGAGTTGGCGAAGAAGTACGACATGTACATTTGCTGGGGTATGGCCGAGCGCAACCCGGAACGCTTCGATGCCACACACAACGTGTCGGTGCTGGTGGGCCCCGAAGGCTACCTGGGTAAATACCGCAAGGTGCACCTACCTCTGTGCGAGCGCTTGTATCACTATCCCGGCTTCGGCGACTATCCGGTGTTCGACACGCGCATCGGCAAAATTGGCTTGGAAATTTGCTACGACAAGTGCTTCCCCGAGGTGTCGCGCACGCTGGCGCTGAAGGGCGCGCAGATCATCCTTGGTCCCATCTGCTGGCCGAATATGACCGGCTCGTTGGATGACCCCGATCACCTGGTGCATGTCACGTTCAGTCATGCGCGCGCCATGGAGAACATGATCTTCTACGTCGATGCTAACCACTGCGGCCCGCACATGGGTGGGCACAGCCAAATTGTTGGCCCGAATCCGGGACAGCTGCTGGCCACGACGGGCTTCGACGAGGGTATGGCCGTGGCTGAGGTGGACATTGAGGGGGAGATGAATCGAGCGCGCATTTTCTCGATGGGTGGCTCTGACTTGCTGCGCGACCGTAAGGCGGGCACGTACGGCGAAGTGACGAAGTTCAACGAGTTTAACCCCGTATGGGGCGGCCGGGTCGGCGAAGAGTAAGGACGCACGCGCGGTAGGGGCGTGGTGCGAACGCGGATGGTGAAGGCGCAGGCCCTCTCGCCACGGCAGGATGTCGGAGGTGCGGGAGGGATTGCGAAGGGAAAGCGAGGTTGTGATGGCGTGGACGGCAAGCGGAACGGCGAAGGTGATTGGGTCCCTCGCGGCGTTTTTCGCGGGAGCGTCGTTCGGATTGGGAGGCGCGGCCAGCCAGATTGTGGGGGCGCAGGGCTTCTCCATCATGCACATCACCGCCATTCAGTACGTGTGCGCGGCGGTGATTCTGGGCGTGTTGGTGCTGGTGAAGTACCGCCCGCATATGAACGCGAAGGAAGTGGCCAGCCTGTGCGGCGTCGGTGCGCTGAGCGTGCTTTCCAACCTATCGTATTACCTGGCCATTGACCTGTTGAGCGTGGGCCAGGCGGTGGCTATCCAGTTCCAGTACGTGTGGATTGTGGTGGCCATTCAAAGCGTTGTGGAGCGGAAGCGGCCGAGCGCGTGGATTATTGCCGCTACCGTGCTGGTGCTGTTTGGCACGCTGTTTGGAAGCGGGCTGGTGGATGAGGTGATGACGGGCGCGGGGTCGCTGTCCTTCGACCCGCTGGGCATTGTGTTTGCGGTGCTGTGCGCGTGCTGCTATGCCGGGTTCATTTACCTGAACGGCCGCGTGGCGACGGAGCACCAGCCGGTGACGCGCACGTTTTTCATGATGGTGGCGGGTTCGGTGATTATGGCGTTTGTGGCGCCGGACTTTTATACTGGCGGGTGCGATGTGGTGGGGCTGCTGCCGGGCGGCATCGTGATGGGTCTGGTTATGGGTGTGATTCCGTGCGTAGGCCTGGCGATGGCGACGAAGCGTCTGCCGGGAGGCATCGTGGCCATTTTGTCGGCCTCCGAGCTACCGGTGGCCGTGCTGGCAGGCTGTCTACTCCTGGGCGAGCAAGCGACACCGCTGACGATTTTCGGCGTAGTAGTGATTTGCGTGAGCATAGTACTGTCCCAAATGGAGGAACTAAAAGCCACACGAGCAGGAGCAGTCGGGGATGCGAGCGGGGGAGCGCTAGCCGATGCAGCAACGTCCCCAAAAGCGTGACACCTTGCCGCGGGAAAAAGTGTGACGCACAAGCCACCGTCTGCGCCCCTAAAAGCGTGACGCACAAGCCACCGACTGCGCCCCTAAAAGTGTGACGCGCTTCGCGCTACTGAATACGCCAAGAGATGACCGCTTTCCCTACCACTACAACGAGGGCTCTTTCATATACGATAAATCTAACTAAAAAGGTAACCTTCGTAGGGGTGCTTCATGAAACTCCCTCTCCGCCGAAGGTGGAGAATCCGAGCATGATCTGCATTTTCGCGCTTCGAGCGAATGGCGCTCTGGAGAACGCCGCTACGGAGATTATCTCTACTGTCAATCAATGCCTACAGGCCAGTCTGCCCGCGTCATAAAGTTGGGGTAGGTGGTGGGACATTGGCTTATTAGACACCGCGTAAGCGCGTCACTCTAGTGGAGCCATGTAGGCTGGGGGGGGGGGTGGGGTGGGTTCTTGGCGCTTCTGAACACTGTCTTCTTCGCGCCCGAAGGGCGCATGCTAAAGCATGTAGGAGCGCAGTGCACGAAAATGTCCTTCCGCGCGATGCGTGAAAGGACATTTGAGCAGCGGAGCGGCGCGCCAAGAACCCTCCCAAACCCCCCAGCCGGACAGGTTGAATCCTCTCATCAATTTTTCTCGCCTATCAGTGGCTTTAGTCTAGTATATGATCATGTCTAGTATTATACTGAGGCGCAGAACGAGAAAAAGGAGGGCTTTATGAGCATATCGCGTCGTTCATTTTGTGCACTTTCTGGGGTTGCGGCGGCCACGGCTTGTTTGGGGCTGGTGGGGTGCGGCGACGGAAAGGCACCTCAGGCTGAACCAGCCAACCAGGATAACCAAACTGCGCCAGATGCCATCGCCGCAGACTTCCGTGAGCAAGGCAAAGGCCAGCACTTGGTGGTTGGCCGTCGCGGCAAGCTGTTCAAGATTGCACCGTCCGTCATTGCCGACAAGCTGGGCTACTTCGCGGAAGAGGGGTGCGATGTCGAGTTCCAGCAGGTAGAACTCGCGGAAGCGTTCGCCTCGCTGGCTACGGGCAACCTGGATGTC
Organism: Gordonibacter faecis; assembly: GCF_030077735.1. Lineage (NCBI taxonomy): Bacteria > Bacillati > Actinomycetota > Coriobacteriia > Eggerthellales > Eggerthellaceae > Gordonibacter > Gordonibacter faecis. The sequence continues at coordinate 68,115 of NZ_JASJEU010000013.1, forward strand.
ATGCTGATGGGCGTGGTGCAAACCTGCGAGTACATCGCAAAGGGCACGCCGATGTACATGTTTGGCGGCACGGTGCTCAACGGCACGGAGATTCTTGCCACGGACGCTTTCGACACGCCGCTCAACGCGCCCGAAGATTTCAAGGGCCTGCGCATTGGTTTCCAGCGGTCGGAAACGGGTCAGATCCACTTCCGCGCGTGGCTCAAGCAAGCGGGCCTCGACATTGAAGGCGGCGACGTCACGTTCATTCCGCTTGACAATGAGCAGGCAAACGTGGAGGCCACGCTCAAGGGCGAGGTTGACTTGTGCCTGGTCAACAACGCGTTCGGCTATATCAACAGCGAGCGCGGCATCAAGGTGGTGGGCGCGGTGCCCAACTTCACGGGCGATTACCCCTGCTGCCGCCAGAATGCCTCCGAGAAGGCGTACAAGCAAAAGTTCCGCTCGCTTGTGGATTTCGAAATTGCTATTCTGCGCGGTTACCAGGTGTTCAAGAACGATCCGGATACGGCAATTCCCCTGATGGTGGAATACTCCGAACAGAGCGAGGATTACGTGCGCGCCGCCCTGTACGGCTCCGACACCTACGAGGCGGTCATGAACCTGTCGCCCGACCCGTGCCGCAACGCGGTCATCGATTTCTACGAGTCGCTGAAAACGGTGGGCACCATCGACACGGCCGCTCCGCCCGTGGACGACTTCGTGGTCACCGACGTGTACCGCGCGGCGCTCGACACGCTGATGGAGCGCGAACCCAACGAACAGGTTTGGAAAGACCTCGACGCACTCTACCGCCAGAACGACGAATAGGTATCATAGGGAATGCCCGCCAGATGCGGGCATTCCTGCAAGTTGGCGAGAGGGCGAGGTGGCATGGGGGCGATACGCATCGAGTACGTCTCGTTTTCGTACGACGATGCCCTGGGGGCGCGACCTGCGGAAACGGCGGAGCTCACTCTGGACGATATCAGCTTGGAAATTCCCGACGGGCAGTTTTTGTGCCTGATTGGGCATTCCGGCAGCGGCAAAACCACGCTGTTGCGGCTGCTTGCGGGCCTGAACCGGCCGCGCGAGGGGCGCATTCTCATCGATGGTGTGCCTGTGAAGGGGCCGGGACTCGATCGCGCGGTGGTGTTTCAGAACTACGCGCTGTTCCCCTGGATGACCGCGCGCGGAAACGTGGAGTTCGGCATTCAGCAGGCGAACAAGGAGTTCGGGCGCGGTTTGTCGAAAGCGCAGGTGAAAGAGCTTGCTACGGAGTATCTTCAGCGGGTGGACATGCTGGAGGCCGCAACAAAGTACCCGTATCAGCTGTCGGGCGGCATGCGCCAGCGCGTGGCCATTGCCCGAGCGCTGGCCATCGACGCCGACATTTTGCTGTTCGACGAGCCCTTCGGCGCGCTGGACGTGAAGACGCGCTGCTCGCTGCAAAAGCTTATCGACCGCTTGTGGCGCTCCGGCGAGCACCGCAAAACGGTGGTGTTTGTGACCCACGACATTGACGAGGCCATTCTGCTGTCCGACCGCGTGGTGTTCATGCGGCGCGGCGAGCTGGTGGCCGACCGCAGGGTGGACGTGGCGCGTCCGCGCTCGTCGGCCATACTGGTGAACGATGAGCGGGCCCGCACGCTCAAGGAGGAACTGACGGAACTCTTCTACCTGGATGGCCCCGAGGAAGAGCCGCCCGCCGAGCTGGATGCGCTGCCGCGCGGGGAAGTGGTGCTGCCATGAAGGGCCTCGTGAACAAGCAGTTTGTTGCCGCCCACGCGTTGCTTGCGGTGCTGGTGCTGGTTGTGGTGGCCCTGCCCAACCAGAAAATGGTGGACGTCACCTATTACCCGCTGCTGGTGGCCCTGGCCGTGATGGAAGTGCTGTATTTGGTGGTGTTGCTGAACAAGCGCCGCCGTGGCATTCGCACGAAGGGGCCCACTGACATCATTATGCTGGTATGGGCGCTCATGTTGGCGTGGGAGCTGGCCTCCACGAAGTTTGCGCTCACGCCGAACGTTTTGGTGCCCACGCCCGAAGAGGTGTTTAACGTCTTCGCCACCAGCTACAATACGCTGCTGGCGAACGTGGTGTCCTCCACCACGTTGTTGCTGGCGGGGTACTTCGCGGGCATGGCGCTGGGTGTGGTGTTGGGTATTGTGTGCGGCTGGATTCCCCGGCTGCGCGAGATGTTCTTCCCCATCGCGAACGTGATGGCGCCCATTCCGCCTACGGTGTTCGCGCCGTATTTGGTGGTGCTCATGCCCACGTTTCGTGCGGCGTCGGTGTGCATCATTTTGCTGGGCGTGTTCTGGCCGCAGTTTCTCAACATGGTGTTGCGCGTGTCGTCGCTCGACCCGCAGTTGCTGGACAACGCCCGCGCGCTCGGCGTGCGGAACCTTACCATGATCACGCGCATTATCTTCCCGTATGTGCTGCCGGGCGTGCTGCAAAGCCTGCGCGTGTCGCTGACCACGGCGTTTCTCATGCTGACGTTTGCCGAGATGATAGGCGCGACGGCGGGCATCGGTTTCTATATTACAAACTCGAACATTTACGCCAACTACGCGGCGGTGATCGCGGGCATCATTGTGTGCGGCATCGTGGTGACCATCCTGAGCATGCTGACGGCCTGGATACAACGCCGCTTCACCACCTGGCGGTAGGGAAGCGTTCGGCTGCGGGTTGCGAGGTGTGGGTACGCGGGCGCAGGCTCCGGGTTGCTGCGCGGGAGCTCGCACCCTGCGGGTTACTGCGCGGAATAGGCCGGGTAGAACTGCGACGGGCCCTCGTGCACCTTCCAGTCGGTGTCAAAGTAGATCTCGCGTACCTGGTCAACCGACAGGCCTCGCGTGGTTTCGGTTTCCGTGTCGCGGGGCGACGTGCCGCGTTCGGCCCACATGATGTTGGCACCGGCCTGGCCGCACAGCTGGCTGGGTTCGTGCGTGCAGTTGCCCCGGATGTTCGGGCCCGTGGCAAGTGCCGTTGCTCCGGCATAGGTGGCCAAGCGCCCGTAGCTGATGTTGCCGAACTCTTCGAACAGCGTGCCGGGTACGGTGTTGCGTCGCATGGCGCCGCTGAAGCCCACCTCGAAGTCGCGCGCCAACAGGATGAGATCGGCGATCTCTTCGGGCGTGTGTTCAGGGCCGATGGGGTCAATGCAGTTGCCCAGTACCAGGCCCGCGCTCTTGGCGGCTTCCATGGTTTTGAGGCGGGTTTCCACCTTGCAGCGCGTGTGCACGCCCTCGCCGAGGCGCACCACGTGGTACACGCCCGCGATACCGATGCGCACCAGTTCACGCGCGTAATCTTCGTCGAAGTCGGGCACGTTTGCGATCAGCGGCACGTTCGTCTTGAGCGCGGCGCGCACGGCCTGCGCCGTTTCGAGGAACGTTTCTTCGCCGTAGTGCACGGTGGTTACCAGGTAAAGCGCGTTCGCGCCAGCCGCCTCAATGGCGAGCGCCTCTTCGATAACCTTTTCCAGCGGAATAACTTCATGGGTGCGGAAGATCTTGTTCGACGCTGCGAACGAGCAGAACTTGCAGTCGTTCGGGCACGGCGCCGCATCAAGGCCAATGTGCGCGTGAATTTCAGCCTCGCCGCCGCAGAGCTGCGAGGTAAACGCGCGTCCGGCCTGCTGAATGGCAAAGGCCTCGGGCGAGAGGTTTTTCACCGATAAAAGGGTCATGATCTCCTGCTTGTTCAGCAAGTTGCCGTCGAGTGCCTTGTTGATGATGTGGATGATTTCGGTATCCATATGCTTCGCGTCCCCTCGCTTGTGTTTGCGGGCGGCGCTCTCCGGTGGGGGAGGTGCCGCTAACAGCCGTTGTTCTTTGCCACTACTAGACGATATCCATTATAGCGCTCTTCGGGTGTCCACGAAGGCGTTATGCCGGGTTGTGTGACATCTTGGCTGACATGTGGCAACAAGGTATCCACGCTCATTGCGGGAGCGCTGCCGAAATGAGATCGTGTCTCTCGCGGTGAGGAGCACGGCCACGAAGGCCCGGCCGGTCGACCGCCTTGTCATCGGACCGCGCTCCCGCCGCACCACATCGTCATGATAGCCAAGGTTGTTCCCATTGTGGTGTTCATCCTGTTCGCGATAGTGTTGTTCAACATGGGCGTGTCTACGGCCGACTTCTGGGGCCAGGTGGCGAACAACGCGGCGGCCCTGGCGGGCGCGGGTGCGAATGCAGTTGAGATCGGCGGCGTGGGCGAGCAGATAGTGAATCCAGCCAATGAAAGTCGTTTTTATGACTTTTGTTACAACTCCTCAGCTTTCGCTTGCGAATATATCCCGTCCTGCGCGGGCGCTGTCTAGCGGACGAACTTGCTCAGTACGCGCACGAGCAGGCTGGGCTTGTGTGGCTGGGGCCGCGTGGCCACGGTGGCGCGCGCCAAGGTGGTGGTCGGTTGCGGGCGCATCGGGGCGGAGGGGCGGCTGGGCGTGGAAGTCGGTGCGGGCTGCGTCCCCTCCACGCTCGCACCCTGTGGGGCTGCCGCCGTTGTCGTAGGCACCGCCACCGCGCTCGGCACGGCCGCCTCCGCCGTAGCAACGGCCATCTGAGCAGCGGTTTCGCTTGCCTTCGCCGCTGCTACCGCCACGGCAGCCTGTGCCCTGATCTCCTGAGCAGCCCGTTCGCTTGCATCCATCTCGTTGGTGGCCAGCAGCTGTTCCTCGCGGCGACGGTTCGCTGAGCGTGCCGCCTCTTCCTCGGCGGCCACCAGACGGCGCTCCTGGGCCCGCCGGATGAAGAACTCCTGCGAGTCGAACAGTATGGTGTCGCCCGCGTCGTCCTTTTCTGCAAACATGCCAAGTGGCGTGTAGCTCTTGTCGGGCAAGAGTTCACGCAGTTTTGCCGTGTCGCTCAGGCTCACGTCCAGGTAACCGAGAATCTGTTCGCGCAGGTCATCATTTAGAACGGGCCAGGCTATCTCGATGCGCTTGTCCATGTTGCGCGTCATGAGGTCGGCGCTCGACAGGTACAGCTTCATGCTGTCGCGCGGCCCGAACCCGTAAATGCGGCTGTGCTCCAGCAGCCGGCCGACGATGGACACCACGCGCACGTTTTCGGTCCAGCCTGGCAGCCCTGGCACAATGCACGAGATGCCGCGCACAAATAGCGTCACGGGCACGCCGGCCTGCGACGCTTCTACAATCTTTTCGATGACATCCTTGTCGGTGACGGAGTTCGTTTTGAAGAACAGCCCGCACGGCTCGCCGGCGCGTGCGTGCGCAATCTGCGTGTCGATGCCCGCCAGAATCATGGGCTTGATCTGCAGCGGAGCCACCCACATGATGTCGTAGTTGTCCGAGGTGTTCTCCAACCCCATGTTGCGGAAGAATTCCACGGCGTCGCGCCCAAAGGTGGCATCGGTGGTGATGAACGACAGGTCGGTGTAGAGTTTCGCCGTCTTCTCGTTGTAGTTGCCGGTGCCCAGCTGCGTGATGTGTTGCAGCCCGTGTTCGGTTTGGCGTGTGATGCAGCAGATTTTCGAGTGTACCTTGAAGTCGCGGAAGCCGTAAATTACCTTGCATCCGGCCTGTTCAAAACGCTGCGACCACTCGATGTTGTTGCTTTCGTCGAAGCGGGCTCGCAACTCGAACAGCGCCGTGACTTCCTTGCCGTTTTCAGCTGCAGCGATGAGGGCCTCGGCAAGGTGTGACTGGCTGGCCAGGCGATACAGCGTAATCTTGATGGAGATGACGCTGGGGTCGTTCGCCGCTTCGCGCAGCAGTTGCACGAACGGATCCATGCTTTCGTAGGGGTAGGAGAGTAGCGTTTCGCGTTCCGTGACCTGCTCGATGACGGAGCGGTTGCGGTCGAGGCACGCTGGCCACTGCGGCGAGAACGGCGGGTTCGTGAGCGCCGCGCGGTCCTTTTCCGGCAGGCGCGATGCCAGCCCAAATGTGAAGCTCAAGTCGAGCGGCACCGCCGTGGCGTACATCTGGTGGGGTTTCAGGCTAAGGCGCGCGAGCAGCAGTTTCTCCAGCGTGGCCGATAGCGGGCGTTCGCTTTCCAGCCGCACGGGAGCCAGGCGCGAGCGCTTCTTCAGGATGCGCTTCATGTGCTCGCGGTAGTCCTCGTCGGCTTCGTCCGAGCCCTCGGTGGCGTCGAGGTCGGCGTTGCGCGTGACGCACACCACGTTCGTATGCTTCACGGCGTACATGCTGAAAATTTCGGCCGCCACCATTTCAATGGCGTGTTCCAGCAGGATAAACGGGAAGCCGGTGCCTGGCAGCTCAATCACGCGGTCGCACTGACGGGGCATCGGCACCAGGCCGAGCGTCACCCCTTCGGCGCCGAGGTTCTTCGCCTTCTTCGCTTCCTTGACGGCGGCTTTGTCTGGCTTATCAGCCTTTTCGGCCTTCGCGTCCTTGTCCGCCTTCGCCGGTTTCGCGTCCTTTTTCTTGGGGCCGAGGTCCTCGTTTAGGCGCACGACCACATACAAAGCGCCGTTTTCCAGGTGGGGGAAGGGGTGGCGCGAGTTGATGATCTGCGGCGAGAGGAACGGCATGACGTTGTCGTGCACGTAGGTTGACAGGAAGGCGCGCTGCTCGTCGTCCAGTTCGTCGGGGCGCAGGTGGCGCACGCCGCGCTCGCCCAGCAGGCGGCGCACTTCCTCGTAGGTGCGCTCCTGGATGGGGTAGAGCTCGCGGCAGCGCGCGTAGATGGCGTCGAGCTGTTCGGAGGGCGTCATGCCGGATTTCGAGTCCACGATGTGCTTCTTCACCAGGGACAAGTCGGTCAGGCTGCCCACGCGCACCATGAAGAATTCCTGTAAGTTGCTCCAGAAGATGGAGATGAAGTTCAGGCGCTCAAGCAGCGGCACCGTTTCGTCGGCGCCTTGGTCGAGCACGCGCTCGTTGAACGTGAGCCACGAAAGTTCGCGATTCTGCAGGTAGGGGGCTGCTTTGGTGGGCGCTTGCGCCGCAGGTGTTGGTGCAGCCTGCGTCGTCTCGGTGGCCATGGGTTCTGTCTGGGCGTTCATAGCTCCCCCTTCGTCCGGGTTCTTTCGCGCGTTGTGTGATTAACGCCTGCGTGCTGCCCTGTAGTGTGCGCCGCTGGCCGGTGGTAGTGCGGGCGGGCGGCGGGCGGTGGCCAGGGCGTGAACGCTTTGTTAGCCGAGCATGCGTTCCACCAGGTACCCTTCGCGCACGCCGTACTTGCATATATCCAGCCGTTCGGCACCGAGGTGCTCCATAAGGGTGGCGAGGATGAGACACCCCGGCACCAGCGTGTGGATGCGCTCGGCCGACGCTTTCAGCGCGCAGTGCGCGAACGGGTTGGGATCGGTGCGGCACCATTCCAGTATCGCACGAATTTCGGCCGCCGTCATGGATTTAGGCCGGGTGAGCATGCCTTCGGCCTGTGCGCGCATCTTTGCGGCGGCGCGCACGCTGCCGCCGATGCCGTAGAGCACGGGCGCGCGGTAGGCTTCGGGGTTGGGTAGCGCGGTTAGGAGGTCGCAGGCGGCTGTGGCGATGGCGTCCATTTCGTCCGGCGTGGGTAGGATGGCGCTCACGTGCGCGGCGTAAGCCGAAAGCGACCCCAAGGGAAGGCTTATGTTCTGGAATTCGTGGCCGTTGAGCGCCCGCGTGAGTTCGGTGGAGCCGCCGCCGATGTCCACGAGCGTGCCGTCTTTAAGCGTGCGGTCAAGCGAGGCGCCCACAAACCCCAGGTGCGCCTCGTCGCGCGCCGAGAGCAAGGTGAGGGGCAGCCCCGAGGCTTCCTCGATGGCGGCTACTACGTCGGTGCAGTTCGACGCGTTGCGCACCACCGCCGTGGCGAACACATCCACCCGCACGCAGTTAAAGTACCGCGCCCGCTTGGCGTGGCCCTTCAGCACGCTTGCCGCCCGCTGCACGCCCACTTCGGTAAACGTTCCATCAGGCGTTACGAACGCCGAGAGCCCCGCCATCACCTTGTCATTGATGAGGCTCTTGAAGTCCTTCCCGGTATAACAAGCGCGCCGATCATCCTTCACCTCATACACCACCAGGCGAATAGTATTCGACCCCAAATCAATAACACCATAATTAGGCATACCTACACCCTTCATCCGGTAGTTTCATTCTAAGCAAACCACCGAATTCCGCAAAGCGTTCCTACCTATCTGGTGTCAAGATTTTACGTTGCCGCTGTGAGTCATACTTATGGTGTCCCAAAAGGGGGATAGGTGTTTATACTGGGGTGGTGGCGGTTGGGTGCGGTGCGAGGAGGACCTTATGACGGTGAATCGGCAGAAGCTTAAGATGTTGTATCTCATGCAGATGCTTGTGGAGGAAACCGACTCTGAGCAGGGGCTCACGATGGGGGATATTCTTGAGCGGCTTGAGGAGCAGGGCATCTCTGCCGAGCGGAAATCCATCTATCGCGACATTGAGGCGCTGCGTGAATTCGGTCTTGACGTGCGCACCTATCAGCGCGCACCGGTAGAGTACGCCGTCGAGAACCGCGATTTTGCTTTCCCTGAGTTGGTGCTTTTGGTTGACGCGGTGCAAAGCTCGCGCTTTTTGACGCAGCGCAAGAGCGACGCGCTGGTGGCGGGCGTGAAGCAGCTGGCGTCGACGCGCCAGCGCGCGCTGCTCGACAAGCGCGTGCACGTGGAAGGCCGTATCAAGATGCAGAACGAGTCGGTGTTTTACAGCGTCGACCGCATCCAGGACGCGCTCGCGCGGAAGCGCAAAATCTCGTTCACTTACTTCAAATACGACGCGGCGAAGAACAAGGTGCCCCAGCATGACGGCAAGCGCTACGTCGAAACGCCGGTGCAGCTGGTGTACGCCGACGGGTATTACTACCTGGTGGCATTCAACGAAAAGCACGACGGGTTCGCCACGTACCGCGTCGATCGCATGGATCGCATTCGCGTGCTTGACGAGGCGGCGGTGCGCAACGAGCGCATTGCCACGTTTGACGCGCAGGAGTTGGAGGCGCGCGCGTTTGGCATGTACCGCGGGGAACAAGTTGCGGTAACGCTGCTGGTGAGCGACGAAGCCATGGGCGCGGTCATCGACCGGTTCGGCCGCGACGTGAAGTCGTCGCCGGCAGGCGAGGGGCAGGCGCACGTGTATGTCACTGTCATGAAGAGCCCGGCGTTTTTCGGTTGGCTTGTGCAGTTTGGCGACCGCGTACGCGTGGAAAAGCCGCAATCGCTTGCGGAGGAATACCGCGACTATCTGGCCGCCATTGTTGCGTCGTATCAAGGGGAGCCGCGTGCCTAGCCCGCACATGGTAGCTCCCAGGTAGCAGGGTTGCCCAAAGCGAGACGGCCACCATCGTCAAGCACGGCTTCTATGCCGGTGAGCAGGCTGTTCTCGTCCATGGTGAACACGAGATCGCTCACCGTGCGGCCGATGGCGTACGAACACGGACGGAAACTTTCCCACCGCAGCGACGGCCCGAACGCGGCCGCAGGCGAGTCGGTGTCTATGCTGCCGAAGAAGAGCGCAAGGTGTGGCGCACGCATGGTAAACACGGCGAGGTCGCACGTTTCAAGCCTGAGTATGGTGGGCGCTCCGGGAAGCCAGGCTCTCGCATCCATGTCCCAAAGCGTGAGCACGTCGGCCACGAAAGACCCCTTGAGGGTGCGTGCCTCGCGCGCATTCTCCGCAATCAGTTCGGCCGCGTCGTCGAACCACCGATGATACAACCGCGCAAACGCCGTAGCCGCATCAACACCCCACGTCATCGCGCATCCCTCACATACAGATCAACATAAGAATAGTAATAGGTAACAAACTGTCGCGCTGGTTCATACATGATGCCTCCCTTGGGTTTGTGGGTGTGGCGAGCATCATACGTAAAAGTTTCTTTGCGCCTGTCCCATCTGTGGGACGTGTGGAAGATTTTCCGCGTGTAGACTTTTCCTCACTTGAAAGCTTGGGGAAAGGTAAAGATATGAGTAAAAAGATAATCTGTCCTGTTCAACTCATTGTATTAGTAGGTAATGCACGTACTTATACGGTTGGTTAGGGGCAGACATGGATGCGAAAGATCGGTCATGTGGGCTTAATGCTCATGTGGAGTGTTATCGCTGTGGTGCTGTCGTTTCTCCGTCCGAGTTGCGTAAAGAGAAGCGACCGCATCGGTGCGCCGAGTGTGGTGCTCGACTTGATGAAGACGGTTTTGATGAGCAGGCCCGCAAGCTGTTGGTTCACAAAGAATACCTCAAAGCTCGCGCATCGCTGTGGGGGCTTTGTGCCGAAGCAGCAATAAGTCCACTCGTGAGCAAAGGGCCGTTATCGCGAGTACACTCTTTAGAGACATACTTGGTTTCACGCGCTCGGCATCGGCGCACATCCCTTTTGGCGAAGGTAGATCGTCTTGAAAAAGAGATACAGGCCCTCGCCTATTCGCGCTATTTCTCGGGGAAATGGTTTTTGGAAGGTAATGTGCCACTCCAACGAGGACAGAATCAAGGTATTACCCCCTTTTACACCTTGCAAAAGGGGTATGAACTTCGACCGCCAGCGAAGAATACGTGCGAAAGAGGGGTTATTGGCGAGTTTGAGGTGATTGAGCGGTTTCGCCGCGAAGCGATCTCCCCACAATCATTTCTGTTCGGATCCCGAATTTTGCATAACCTTTATGTTCCGTGTCTCAACATGGGTCAAGATGATTGTTTTCACGAAGCGGACATCATCGTGGTAACTACGCGGTGTTTGTTTGTGATTGAGGTCAAACACAAAAGAACAAAAGTAAACTGTACATTTCCAAAAACGACCAGAACATATGGAGCAGATGCTGTCGTTGGGAAGGTGGTTTCGGCGGCATTAAGGCAGGCTGACCAGAGCGCCGAAGCCCTCACGGCTTGGTGTAAAGAGTATCCTCCTGAGAACGTGTTGCGTATGGCAGTGTTCGTTAACCCAACTAAATTCACGACAAATGCTTCCTCGTTCAGAAATCGCCGATTTGTCGGGAGTTGTCCTTGCGATTGGAAGAAAACACTCACTGCAATGGAGCAGGAGTTTAGATTGCATGATGAGTGTCTCTCACCGGAAAAGGTTAACGTGCTAGCCGATAGCTTGCAGACTAAGCTCGGCTCAATGAGGGACGTGCGTATGGCGCTGACCGCCCGACGCGAGCGGGAAGGCGCTCGCCCTGTCTTTATCTGTCGAAAGTGCGGAACGCGGCTTGGATGGGATGACTTGCAAGGTGAGGAAGAGGCGGGTGCTTCCTGTATTTGTGGCGCGCCATTGAACGATGCTGCACTCGATGGGTTTGCCCGTCAGATCACCCAGGAGATCAAACATCTTGATCACATTGCTCAAGGGTGTGCGGCTAAAGTGGCTAAAGAGGAGTCGGCGCTCCTCCCCTCACTTCCCTGGCGCCGGCATGTGGAAGCTTTGAGGCGCCATGAGCAGGTGCGGCAGTTACGGAAAGAGGAACAGCATGCACGCGCAAACGCTGCTGAGCTTCAGTGCGGCCTTCGTAGGCTTGCTCAACTTCGCTATTACGGTAGTGCGTGGTTTGCTCGGACGGGTATTACACTGGAACGAGCGGAAGATGAGTACAAGTATCATATTACCCCCTTCTACGGGGAACGAGGAACCTTTCACCTCGACTATCAATGGGGTGATGTGCAGGCGGAAAGCATTGCGGCAGAGTTTCGGGTATTCGAGGTTCTGTGTCAGGCACTTGCTACATCTGGCTCGCCGCTTCGGGGGAGCGTGTTGCTTCCGAATCTGTACCTTCCCCGAGTAGAGCGGGGGTTTCCCGGTACGAACGTGCGAGAGCAGGTTGACTGCGTGCTGCTCACGCCGAGTTGCGCTTTCGTCATTGAGGTCATGCGGAGACCGGCTAACATTCTGGCTGATGCGTTAACACGGACGGTGCTTGCAGATGGTGGCGAAGGGAAGGGTTTGTCGGATGTGCGGTTGCTGGGGTATCCGCTTGTTGCTGTTGCCCGCCATGCCGCGCAGTTTACCCTGGTTGATACGCCATATTCGGTCAACTCCACACACGAGGTGCTTGTGTTTGTTGACCCGTGTTCATTCGAGACAACAGGAGCAGGCTTTGTGGGAAATCTGTACATTGGGTGTGTGCCCCAGGGTGAGCAAGCGCTGGTAGAGGCCCTTGAGAAACGCTCGCGCATGAAGAAGAGCGTTCTGTCTCACGATGCGCTGTTTGCGCTGGGGAAACGGCTTCTTGCGACGTATGGAACGGCTCAAGGTGTAGAGGTGGGTGAGCACGTTAAGAAGATCACCGACGGTGACAGCGGTTTGCGGCTGACGGCTTGAGGGTTGCGTTAGAATGGCGGGGAGAGAAGTCGTTTGGGGCGGAGGAGATGTTGGGCGAGCTATCAATGGCGCGGCGAGCGCGGGATGATGCGAAGGTGGCTGTGATGGCGGAGCGCTTTGCGCGGCGTGTTCGTGCGGTGCCGCCGGGTATGTGCCCGCTCGCGTTTGAACTGGCGCTTTTGCAGGTGGCGGCTGCGCAGACCTGCGGCAAGTGCGTGCCGTGTCGCGACGGATTGCCGCAGTTGGTGACGTTGCTTGAGCACGTGGTGGCCTGCGAAGCCGATGAGACGGACGTTGCCTGTATGCGTGCGCTTGCGGAAATGGTGCGCGACACGTCGGACTGCGCAATTGGATATGAGGCTGCCACCGCACTTCTCGACGGCTTAGAGACGTTCGCGGATGAACATGCAAGCCACGTGACTGAGGGCTGCTGCCAGGAAGGCGTCGGCCAAACCGTGCCCTGTGAGACGCTTTGCCCTGCTCATGTGGATGTGCCTGGCTATATTGCGTGCGTAGCGGCGGGTGATTATGCCGGCGCGGTGAACGTGGTGCGCAAGGACAACCCGTTCCCCACGGCCTGTGCGTTTGTGTGTGAGCACCCGTGCGAGGCGCGTTGTCGCCGCACGCTTATCGATGCGCCGGTGAACATTCGTGGTATCAAGCGCTACGCCGTTGATCAGGCTCCTGCCGACACGGTGGCTCCGCCGCCGCGTAATATGGATACGGCGCGCACGGTGGCTATCATCGGCGGCGGGCCGAGTGGTCTCACCTGCGCATACTTCCTTGCACTTATGGGGCATCGCGTGACGGTGTTTGAGGCGCGCGAGCAGCTGGGCGGCATGTTGCGCTATGGCATTCCCGCTTACCGCTTCCCGCGCGAGCGCCTTGACGAAGACGTGCGCGGCATCATGGAGGCCGGTACCATCACGGTGCGCTGCGGGGTGGAAATTGACGCGCGCGAATTGCGCGACATCGCTGACACCTTCCATGCTGTGTACGTGGCGGTGGGTGCGCAGGCGGGAAAGGCGCTGCGTATCCCGGGCGTGGAGGCCGCGGGGGTTATGTCGGCGGTGGAGCTTTTGGGTGCCATCGGCGACGGCGCATATCCCGACTTCACGGGCAAACGTGTGGTTGTGGTGGGCGGCGGCAACGTGGCCATGGATTGTGCGCGCACTGCCGTGCGTGCCGGGGCTGACGAAGTGTCGGTGGCGTATCGGCGTCGCCGCGAGGATATGACGGCCCTGCCTGCCGAAGTGGAGAGCGCGGTTGCCGAAGGTGTGGAGTTGATTACGCTTGAGGCGCCGGTGCGCATTGAGGTGGACGAAGAAGGGCACTGCGCGGCGCTGGTCACGCAGCCGCAGATGATAGGGGCTGTTCGTGGTGGCCGGCCTGCACCGGTGGCTGCCGACAAGCCTGAGCGACGTATTCCGGCGGATGCGGTGCTGATCGCGGTGGGGCAGGATGTTGGTGCCGGGCCATTCGAAGAATTCGGCATGAAGACTACCTGGGGCCGTTTCGACGCTGACCAGCATTTGCGCGCCGAGGGCTTTGAGCATGTGTTCGTGGGTGGTGACTGTCAGACGGGGCCGTCGACGGTCATTCGCGCTATCGCGGCGGGGAAAGTGGCTGCGCGCAATATTGATGAGTACTTGGGTTATCATCACAAACTGGCTTATGAGGTAGAGGTGCCCGAGGCGCAGCCGAATGATCGCACACCCAAGGGGCGTGTGGAACTGGGAGACCGCCCGGCACGCGAGCGCAGGCGGGATTTCAAGGACGTTGAGGTGGGCATGAGCCGTGAGGAAGTTGAACAGGAGTGTGGGCGCTGCCTGCGCTGCGACCACTTCGGCTGCGGCGTGCTTGAGGGAGGCAGGGAGCAGTATGCCTAACATTATGATAAACGGGGCGGCGCTTGAGGCTGCCGAAGGCGCAACCATTTTGGAAGCGGCGCGCGCGGAAGGCATCCGCATTCCGACGCTTTGTCATTTTGCGGGACGCGAGGCGGTGGCGTCGTGCCGCGTGTGCGTGGTGGAGGTAGAAGGCCTCGACCAGCCGGTGTCCGCGTGTGCGACGTGCGTGCGTGAGGGCATGGTGGTGACCACGGATACGCCGCGTGTTGTGGCGTACCGCAAGATGGCGCTTGAGTTGATTTTGGCTGATCACGGGCTTGATTCCACAAGCTACTGCTTCTCGTGCGTGAAGAATGGTGCCTGTGAGTTGCAGGACCTCTGCCGCGAATACGGTGTGACGGGCTCCCCCTTCGAGGTGACGCACAAGCGCGAACCGGTGCGCGACAGCAACCCCTTCCTTACCTACGACCCGAACCTGTGCATTCGCTGTCAGCGTTGCGTGGGTGCCTGCAACGAGGCCGCGCGCAATCACACGCTTGTTGCCGCGAAGCGCGGCGTGCGTACCACTATTGAGGCACCGTTCGGCGAGGACTGGCGCGCAACAACCTGCGAGAGCTGCGGAAATTGTGCGCAGGCGTGCCCGACCGGCGCGCTCACCGAGAAGCGTCGCACAGCGTATCGCTCGTGGGAAACGGAGCGCGTGCGTACGACGTGTCCGCACTGCGGCGTAGGCTGTCAGTTGGACTTAGTGGTGAAAAACGGTCGCATTGTAGATGCCGAAGCGGCCGACGGCCCATCGAACAACGGCCTACTCTGCGTGAAGGGACGTTCGGCCAGCTTCGATTTCGTCGATGCGCCTGATAGGTTGACGACGCCCCTTGTGCGCAACGCTGCCACAGGTGAGTTGGAGCCCGCTGGTTGGGATGAGGCACTCGATGTGGTGGCGCGCCGGTTCACGGAGCTGCGCGACGAGTACGGTGGAGAATCGCTTGCCGCCTTCGCCTGTTCACGTGCTACTAATGAGGACATTTACCTGTTCCAGAAGATGGCCCGAACGGCGCTTCAAACGAACAATGTAGACTGTTGCGCGCGTGTTTGACACGCCCCCACGGTCGCCGGTCTGGCGACCATGCTTGGGTCCGGCGCGATGACGAACTCCATCGAGGATGTCACCCGCCACGCGGACGTCATTATGCTGGTGGGGTCGAACCCCGAAGAAGCGCACCCGGTCATTGGCATGCAACTGCGTGCCGCGGTCGAACGCGGCTGCCGACTTATTGTGGTTGACCCGCGCGACATTGGGCTGGCGGCGCAGGCTGATATCCACTTGAAGTTGCGCCCGGGCACGAACGTTGCGTTCGCGAACGGCATGGTGAACTATCTCATTCAGAACGAACTGTACGATGAGGGCTTCGTGCGCGAGCGCACTGAGGGTTTCGAGATTCTGGCCGCCACGGTGCGCGACTGCACGCCGTCGTGGGTGGAGGACGTGTGCGGCATCGACCGGCGCGATCTCGTGCAGGCGGCGAAGATGTATGCCGCGGCCGACGCGGCTGCCATTGTGTACTGCCTCGGCGTGACCGAGCACTCCACCGGCACCGATGGCGTTATGGCGCTGTCGAACATTGCAATGATCACCGGCAATTTGGGTAAACCTGGCGGCGGCGTGAATCCGCTACGCGGCCAGAACAACGTGCAGGGCGCGTGTGACATGGGTGCGGGACCGGATGACCTTCCCGGCTACCAGAAGGTGGCCGACCCCGAGACGCTGCGTCGCTTCGAGAAGGCATGGGGTGCTGAGTTGCCGCGGGAGCGCGGGCTTAAGGCGACCGAGTGTTTCCCGGCCATGCAAGAGGGTCGTATCAAAGGCTTGTTCCTGTTCGGCGAAGACCCGGTGCGTACCGACCCGGACACGGGACACGTTATCCGTGCGCTTGAGGCGCTTGAGTTTCTGGTGGTGGACGACCTCTTCCTCACTGAGACGGCGAAGTATGCCGATGTGGTGTTGCCTGGGCGCAGCTATGCCGAGAAGGAGGGCACGTTCACAAACACTGAGCGGCGCGTGCAACGTGTGCGCAAGGCCGTGGATGGGCCGGCAGGCGCGCGCCTCGATACGGAGCTGTTCACCGAGGTCATGAACCGCATGGGGTATGCGCAGCCGCAGCTGAGCGCCGTCGAGGTTATGGAAGAGATTGCCGCGGTCACGCCTTCGTACGGCGGCGTGAGTCATGCGCGGCTCGACGGCGCGGAGGTTGCCGGTCGCGGCCTGCAGTGGCCGTGCCCGACCGAGAGTCATCCTGGCACGCCTATCTTGCACATGGGAGAGTTCGCCCTGGGCCTCGGCGCGTTCTCGACGCCCGAGTATCAGCCTTCGGCGGAGCTGCCCGATGCGGAGTATCCGCTCATGCTGACCACGGGCCGCATTCTCTACCAGTACAACGCGCGTGCGATGACTGGCCGCACCGAGGGGTTGGATGAAATAGCCAACCGTTCATTCATCGAGATCAACGCGCATGACGCGGAAGCGCTTGGCGTTGCCGACGGCGACCGCGTACGCGTCTCGTCGCGCCGCGGCTCCATTGAGTCCACCGCGCGTGTGTCCGACAAGACTAACCCCGGCGAAACCTGGATGCCCTTCCACTTCCAAGACGGCAACAGCAACTGGCTCACCAACCCCGCCCTCGACCGCGTATCGAAAGCCCCCGAATACAAAGTCTGCGCGGTGCGTGTGGAGAAGGCGGAAGGCTAGGGTAGCACTGCACTTCGTTTCCAACGCGTTTCAGCCCGATGGGGCTTTCTTGGAGTTGGGGGGCTTGCGTTGACGGGGCGGGTGATGTTCATGGATGATCGGTGCGACAGAAACTGATCGAGCGGTGAGGAGCGAGACATGGCGAAAACGCGCATCGGCATCTTGGGATATGGCAACTTGGGAAGGGGCGTGGAGCTGTCCTGTCGTCAAAACGACGACATGGAGTTGGTTGCGCTGTTCACGCGGCGCGATCCGGCGAGCGTGAAGCCGCTCACCGAAGGCGTGGCTGTGTACTCCGCCGACGACCTTGCTGCGCATCGGGATGACATTGACGTGCTCGTGATCTGCGGCGGCAGTGCGAATGACTTGCCCGAGCAGACGCCGGCCTGCGCGCGCCTGTTCAACGTCGTGGATTCCTTCGATACCCACGCGAACATCCCCACGCACTTCGCGAATGTTGACGCGGCGGCGCAGGAAGCGGGCACGGTAGCCGTTATTTCCGCCGGCTGGGATCCGGGCATGTTCTCGCTTGCGCGCCTGTATGCGACCAGCATCCTGCCCGAGGGTGCGGATTACACGTTCTGGGGTCGTGGCGTTTCCCAAGGTCACAGCGATGCCATTCGCCGCATCGAGGGTGTGGCGGACGCTCGTCAGTACACGGTGCCGGTGCCTGAAGCGCTTGAGGCTGTGCGTGCCGGCGAAATGCCCGAACTGACGACGCGCCAAAAGCACACACGCGAGTGCTTTGTTGTGGCCAAGGAGGGGGCGGACAAAGCCGCCATCGAGAAGGCCATCGTGGAGATGCCCAACTACTTCGCCGACTACGACACCACGGTCACGTTCATCACACAGGAGGAACTCGATCGTGATCATGCTGGCATCCCGCACGGCGGCTCGGTTATCCGCTCCGGCGCCACCGGCGCGAACGGCGAACACACTCACGTGATTGAGTATTCACTCAAGCTGGATTCAAACCCCGAGTTCACTGGCAGTGTGCTGGTAGCCTGCGCCCGCGCCGCGCACCGCCTGAGCCAGGAAGGCCAGAAGGGTTGCAAAACCCTCTTCGACATCCCGCCCGCCTACCTATCCGCCGCAAGCGCCGAAGACCTCCGCGCGCATCTGCTGTAAGCAAAACCACAATATATGTACGAAAAGATAGCCCTTGCTGAAACGCTCCAGCGAGGGTTATCTTTTATATAATTATTTCACTTATATAACGAGTTGCGTTACACAAGTACGGCGGCTAGGGATATGAGGGTGAAGGCTATGCCGCTTGCGGTGGCTATGGCGCGTTCGCGGGATGAGAGGTGGTAGGGGGATCCTTGGAGGGTTCCGTGGACGCGTATCTTGACGTGGCGGGGACGTTCTTCCTGTGTGAGTAGGCCACCTGGGATAACGCGAACCTCAATAGTGGTGCTCGGGCGGGCGTGGGTGCCGCGGGGTTGTTGCGGCTGGCGAGGGGCTGGAGGGTTTGGTGCGTAGGCTGCGCTGCTCATGGGTATCTCCTTGCGTCGGTTTGTTATGCTGCACAGCATACCGAAATCGCAAGACGCAACTGTCCCACTAATGGGACAAAAGAAAAGCCCGACGGCGGGGGCCGTCGGGCGGTTAGCGAGCTATTCTACAGGCGAAGTACCTGCCAACAGGCGCACTACTCACGCCCCGTCCAGCAGTAGGTGCACACCTGCTCAGGGTCGATGCCGATAGCTTCCAGCATGCCATCGAGCGACTGATAGCCCAGCGAATCGAAGCCCATCTGCTCGCAAATGGTGCGCAGCATGCACTTTCCGCGCTCGGTAGAGCCGTTGGCGTACTCGTCGAGATGCTTCTGGCCCTCGTCGCCTTCCAGTTCCTGCACTACGCGACGCGCGATCAGCTCCATGTCGGAGCGGCTGCTGGAGAAACTCAGATACTTACAGCTAAACATGATGGGTGGGCAGGCCGAGCGCATGTGCACTTCCTCGGCGCCGCACTTGTAAAGGAAGTCCACCGTCTCGCGCAGCTGCGTGCCGCGCACGATGGAATCGTCCACGAACAAAAGTTTCTTGTCCTTGATGAGTTCCGGAATGTGAATTTGCTTCATCTTCGCCACGTGATTGCGTACTTCTTGGTTGCTCGGCATGAACGAGCGCGCCCACGTAGGGGTGTATTTGATGAACGGGCGCGCGAAGGGCGTTTTGCTCTCTGTCGCGTAGCCGATGGCGTGCGGCACGCCCGAATCGGGCACGCCGGCCGCGTAATCCAGCTCGGGCACGCCGCCGTCGGCCGCCTCGTTGCGAGCCATAATGGCGCCGTTGCGATAGCGCATGACCTCGACGTTTACGCCCTCATAGTTCGAGTTCGGGTACCCGTAATACACCCACAAAAACGCGCAGATTTTCATCTTGTCGCCGGCGGGGGAGATGGTGCGGTATTCGTTAGGGTTGACCAGCACAATTTCGCCCGGCCCCAACTCGTATTCGTCGCGGTAACCCAGCTTGTGGTACGCGAACGATTCGAACGAGATGCAGAATCCGTCGTCGCTCTTGCCGATGAGCACCGGCAGGCGGCCCACCTTGTCGCGCGCGGCGATGATCTGGCCGTCTTGGGTGATGATGAGCAGCGTGAGCGAGCCTTCAATGGCATCCTGTGCGTACTTGATGCCCGAGACGAAGTCGTCTTTCTGGTTGATGAGCGCAGCCACCAGTTCGGTAGTGTTCACCTTCCCCGAGCTCATGGCCATGAATTGGCGGCCGCCACTGGCAAAGTTTTCTTCTACCAGCGCTTCGGCGTTGTTGATGGCGCCAACGGTGGTAATGCCGAACGTGCCAAGGTGCGAGCGCACGAGCAAAGGCTGCGGATCGGTGTCGCTGATGCAGCCGATGCCGCTCATGCCGTGGAAGCCGGGCAGATCGTCCTCAAAGCGCGTGCGGAACGGGGTGTTCTCGATGGAGTGAATTTCGCGCTGGAAACCCGACTCCGCGTCATGAAACACCATGCCTGCGCACTTTGTGCCCAGGTGAGAGTGGTAGTCTACGCCGAAGAACACATCAAGCACCACGTCGTGATGCGCTGCCGCCCCAAAGAATCCGCCCATTGATTACCTTTCGTTGCGCCACTTTGCCGTCGGAAGGCTCTAGTATAAAGCTCGCCATGCGGCGGTGCTGGAAAATACTGAATATTTAAACGATCGGCAACAAAAGGAAGACAACAAGACGCCGCCTGCCGCGCGGGAAGGCGGCAGGCGGCGGAAGGTCGCGACTGCAATAAAAGTTTTACGTGCAGGTTGATCGTAGGGCAAGGGCAGAGCCCTTGCCCTACGATCAACCTGCTAGATAAAGGACTTTTGTTGCATCTCTTAGCGCTTCTTCTCCGGAATGAGGAAGATAAACACCAGCGAGCTAAGCAAAAGCAGGAACGGGTAGAACAAAAATGGGATGATCTGGAACGCGGATACAGCGAAGCCGAGTTCGGTTGCGGCTGAGATGGCTACAAGCATTTGCGCGCCGTAGGGCAGGATGCCCTGGAACACGCACGAGAAGGTGTCCAGCAGCGAGGCTGTTTTGCGTTTTGAAATGCCGTAGGTTTTTGCCATGTCAGCCGCGATGGGGTTTGAAATGACGATGGCTACCGTGTTGTTGGCGGTAGCGATGTCCATGGCGCCCACGAGCAGACCCATGCCCAGCTGGCCGCCTTTCTTACTTTTGAACAGGCTCTTAATGCCGTTCAGCAGCGCAACAAACCCGCCGTGTTCGCGGATGAGCGCGCAGATGGCGCTCACTAGCAGCGCCACCATAGTGGTTTCGAACATGCCCGCAGCGCCTGAGCCCATGTTGGCCAGCAGGTCGGTGGCTGCTGTGGCGCCGGTGGCCACCATGATGATGGAACCGGACAGGATGCCCAGCAGCAGCACCACAAATACGTTCACACCCACGATGCCGCCCATGAGTACGATGAGGTAGGGGATGAGCTGGATCAGGTCATACTCGTGCGTGACGGAGTCGCCAAGGTCGGCGCCGAACGACAGCACCAAAATGATGACAAGCGAAACCAGCGCGGCCGGCAGTGCGATTTTGAAGTTCTCACGGAACTTGTCTTTCATCTGACAACCTTGGCCCTGACAGGCCGCGATGGTGGTGTCGGAGATGAACGAGAGGTTATCGCCGAACATGGCGCCGCCCATGACGGAGGCCACGCAGAGCGGCAGATCGAAGCCCGACGCGGCTGACACAGCCACAGCAATAGGCGTGATGAGCGTGATGGTGCCCACCGACGTGCCCATGGAGAGCGACACAAAGCAGCTGACGACGAACAGAACCGCCACGGCAAACTGTACCGGCACGACGGAAAGTAGCAGGTAGGCCACGCTTTCTGCGCTATCGCGACCGACGGTGCCCACAAAGATGCCAGCCACCATGAAGATGAGCACCATGGTAACGATAGTCTTGTCGCCCATGCCGCGCCCCATGATGGTGAGCTTTTCGTCGAAGAGAAGCTTGCGATTCTGCACGCACGCCACGAGCAGCGCAACCAAAAAGATGACGACAACAGGAATGTTATAAAAGCCCATGGGGATACCCATGCCATACTCAAACAAAATGCCCAGCCCCAGGTAAAATACCAGAAACACCCCTATAGGCAGCAGGGCTGACACATTGCCCTTCTTGGCGGGTTCAGCAGTAGTGCGCGCGTTGTTCTCTTCCATGATCTCTTCCCCTTCATTTTTCGCGTGCGCCTATTGTAGCAAGAGAGGACCTGGAGAGGGACCTGAGTATGGCTGAGTTGGGTCGTAATGATTCGACTGAGGTAGGCAAAGCTGTTTGCTTATTCGCTTTCAAGCATTTTCATCAGCTCGGCGCAGAACTTGGTGTAATCTGTATGGCCTTCTATGAGCATGCATCGTTCGAGGTCGGCCATGCTTTCTAAGAACTGGCTTCGATATTTTTTCTTGAAGCGACAAAATATAATTACGTATGCAGAATCCCCGGAACTAAGTTCTTTTCTACGGAATCGAACAGGAATCTGGTTGCGTATGAATATCTGATCAGCGCGATGATTAGGCACGTCGACAAACAGGTATTCGCAGGTATTCGGAAGTTTCGTGGTTAGTTCGAAATTGTTGAACTTTCCATAGTCTTGTTGCATGGCTGTCTCATCCCTTTTGGTGTTGCGCTGTGCTGTTTATGAACTTGCTGGCACTATATACGGTTGAAGTTTGTCGGGTGGGACTATTGTGGGACAGCCGAGCCTTCTTGGGCAATTGCCATTATTTCAACTTGACGGTATGGAGCGGCTTGTAGAGTGCGCCGTCGTGGGTGAGGGTGCTTTTGAAGAGGGTGACGGTGTTGGCGCGTTCGCTGCGGGGGAAGGGAAGCGGCGGAAGGCCTGCTTTAGGGATGCGCGCGCGGCGGGCGAGGGTGATGTGGGGTTTGAACGGCTTGTCGTCGAAGGGGAGGTCGCAGGCGGCGAGTTCGTCGCGCACGCGGGTGGCGAGGTGCATGAGTTCGGGGGTAGGTGTGATGCCAAGCCAGAGCGTTGCGTCGCTTGCGCGGCCAAATTTCCCTAGGCCATCACTGCTGAGCGGGATGGGTGGTATGCCGGAGCAGGCAGCTTCGAGCGCGCTTGTGGTTGAAGCGATGTCAGCTTCCGGCAGTTCGCCCAGGAACGCAAGCGTCAGGTGGTAGGTATCCGGTGCCAGAAAGCGTCCTTCGATGGAAGCCTTCAGCTGGCGCGCCAACCCCGCCGTGTCCGCAACAAAGCGTTCGGTCAGTTCAAGAGCAATAAACGTACGCATGTCGCTTCCTTCCTTGGCGGGGTTGCCTCCTAAGTTCGCTCCCTGTTAGCTTTTAAGCAGCGGGGTGAGGGGGCCGTGGGCGAGGATGGTGAGGGTTCGGGTGGCGCGCGAGACGGTGGTGTAGAGGCGGCGGCGGGACAGCGGGTCGTCGGGGAAGACGCGCGCGGAGGCGTCCGGGATGATGACCTGGTCGAACTCGAGGCCTTTCGCCAGTTTGAGCGTAATGAACACGAGGCCCTCCGTGGGCAGGGTTGCCGTGTCGTCCACGAGTTCGGGTGCGTCGTCACCAAGGAGCTTCTGCAGGCGCTTCGCTTCGTGCTTCCACGGGACGATGAGGGCGGTGAGGCCCTCGTTGGTGCGCGCCTTCGCCACGGTTTCGCGCAGCGCGGCGGTATAGGCGTCTTCGTCGTGGTAGGCGGCGATGGCGGGTGGAGTGTCGGCGCGCTGGATGGACGAGATGTGGGCGCGTTCGGCCTTGTCAAGCAGGCTGGCGAAGATGTCGGTGATCTCGGGCGTTGAGCGGTAGCTCGTCATGAGGCGACATTCTTCCACGGGCCCGTGCGACGCTTCGAACACGGCGCGCACTTCGTCGAACGACACCGTGCCTGGCGTGATGGCCTGGTTCGGATCGCCGAGCAGCAGGAAGTGTGCGCGTCGGAAGTAGCGCGCAAGTACGGCCAGTTGGGCGGCGCTGTAGTCCTGTACCTCGTCGATCATCACGTACTTCGCGTCCGGGTTGCCAAGGCCTGTAAGCGCCATTTTCAGGTAGAGCCATTCAATAGGCGAGAGGCCGTCAATGCCGAGCAGGCGCATGCCGATGCGGTCGATGCGCAGCCACTCGTCGTTCTCGACGGCCTCGAAGGCGGCGGCGTAGCGGTCGTTCAGGAAGCGCAGCGCGAAGGCGCGTTCTTCCTGCTCGTCGGCTGGGGCGATGGCCTCGTGGAAGATGCGCAGCTGTTCGTCCAGGTCGAGGGCCGAAAGTTCGTCGAGCACAGCGTCGGTGGTTGCCATCTGCTTGAGGCGGCTTTCCAGGCGCGCGTGCAGTTCCTCACGCATGAGTGTGATGCGATGTGGGCCGGCGGGGATGCGATGCAGCTTGTCGGCGAGCTTGCGGATGGCGTCTGCCGAGATGAGACGCGTGTCGGCCACGCGGATGTCGCGGAAGTCGTTCGCGTCGAACTCGAAGGTTGCGACAGCTTTGTCAATGCGCGTAAGGGCATCAAGCGGCACGTTCACGTCGCCACTGCCACGGTCGGGCGGTAGGAGGCGGCGCGCGAACTCGTCCCAGGTGAGGCTTTCCGGATTGCGTTCACCCAGGTCAGGCAGCACGCCGGCGATGTAGTGTTGGAACACCGGGTTCGGCGTGATGAGGAATACCTCGCGCGCGTCGAGACTGCCGCGGTTCTGGTAGAACAGGTACGCGATGCGTTGCAGCAGCACGGACGTTTTGCCGCTGCCGGCGATGCCTTGCACGAGCAGCACGGGCACGTCCTCGTGGCGTACGACCAGGTTCTGTTCCTTCTGGATAGTGGCCGTGATGGCCTGCATCTGCGAGGTGCGCTGCTTCGAGAGCGACGCAAGCAAGAGCGAATCTTGGATGGCCACGGTGGTGTCGAAGTAGGCGAGCAGCTGGTCTTCGTGGATGTCGAACTGGCGGCGCAGTTTGAGGTCGACGTTGATGGTGCGCCCGTCGGCGACGTAAGATGTGGGGCCGTTGTCCTGGTTGTAGTACACCTCGGCAACGGGCGAGCGCCAGTCCACGACGAGGCGACGGTAGGACTCATCCGAAATGCCGGCGGTGCCGATGTAGAGCTCTTTGGGCTCCTGATCAGGCTTGAATTGGAGGGCGACTTTCGCGAAGTAGGGCTGCTTGAGTAAAAGTTCAATCTTGGCGAGTGCTTCGGCATCCGCGTCCTGCGCGAGGTTGTACCCGTCGATCACGCGGTTCATGGCCGCGAAGTCGGCGTACGTTTCCATCGCGTCGGCGTAGGTGGCGAAGTTAGGTGCCAGTTCTTCGGACATGGACCGCTTGTCCGCCGCGGCCGCCTCCCGCGTTTTCTCCATCTTGTGCACGAGGGCGCGCCCTAGCTCCTGGAGTTTCGCGTAGGTGGTCGCGAGGTGCTGTTGCTCCTGGTGGAAGACGGGGTCGTCGGATTGATCCGGCGCGGTAGCGTTGGCGTTGTGGCTGTCCTCGGTGTGCAAAAGTTCTCCTTATGCTGTCTGCTTTGTGTTTTGAGCGGTTGGTCTTGCGCGCTGCGCGCTGGCTATCCGCGCTTGGAGCCCTGACGACTGATGCCGCCTTTGTGTCCCGACGCTTTATTTGGCCCGATGCCCGCGCGAAAGGCGTTGACCTTCGGTTGTGGCAGGTGCCCTGAGCGACCTTTGGCAGCGAGGACATGCGACCACTGCTCGCGTTGGGAGCTGTTCTTGTTCGTGCTCATGAGTGTGCCTGCTTGGTGCGGCTAGACCAGCTTGCCCTTGCAGTGGTCGATCATATGCTGGATGAGTTGTGCCGTCCAGCCGGTAAAGTCTTTCTTGCGCGGCTGTAGCGCGCCGTCTACCAGTTCGTCATACGCCACCTTGATGCGGTCGTAACGCGTCACCTTGGAGTCGGCCTCCAGCGACAGGCACCCCTCAGTAGTTTTGAACGCGCCGAGCGCTAACTTGAGCGTCGGGTTGTACATAACGCGCGGCTGCTCGTTGTCGTCGAGGTATGCGACGACGCACTTCGTCACCCCAATCTGGTTTGCCGCAAGACACGCCGCATCCTCAAGCGAGCCAAGCGTGTCCAGCAAGTCCTGCGCCACCTCCGCGTCATCAGCAGTTGCAGGCTCACAAGGCTGCGAAAGAAGCGCCTCGTCTTTTATAAGTTCTTTGATCATAGTTTTCTCCATTCGATCAAACGCCGCGCATCCGCGACCCCACGTCCAAAAACAGTCCCAAGAATTCTATCACGAGGCGCAGACAAGGCCGTACCTCGGGCATGAGAAGTCTTTTGGTTACAAAATAAACGCGCCTACTCTGAAGGTGCGTTCGACGGCAGAAGGTCGTGCGCTACTTCGCTGCTTTCGAAGCGTAGGCTGCAGTCGTCGGTTTTTGGGAAGGCGAGTAGAGGGATGGTGCCGTACCAAACGATATGCTCGTCGATGATAGCAAGCGCTGAGGGACGCTCGTCGCAAACAGTGACCGTGCAGCCGATTTCACGAAGGGCAGCGACCTCTTCTTCGAAGGGGCGCACGTAGTCTGTTTTCGTGGGCTTGCTGACGACAATCGTCACGCTTATGCCGCGCTGCACAGCAGATTCAAGCAGGGGTTTCAGCTGGCTGAGTCGTTTCTTGTTGAGATACGGGGCTGAAAAGAAAAGGGATTTCGAGCCGTTTTCAAGGTCATTTGCAAGCAGCGGCTGGTAGTCGGTCGCATTGACGATGCAGCCAACGGGTTGGCTTGTGTTCTCCGGAATGGCCAGATCATAGCCGAGTTTCTGGTAGGTTCGCAAGCGCTTTTTGTACATGCGGTCGAGCATGGGAACGCTCGCGTCAATGTAGTCGTATACGATAACAGTGCTTTTGCCCTCGTGCTCACGATGGAGACGCCCCGAATACTGCGTGATTACGCCTTCCCATGATGCCGGAGCAGCAAGAATGAGCGTGTCAAGACGCGGCTTGCGCACAAGGTCTTTGAGCTGCTGCGCGTTTTCGACATCGCCCTTTTCGAAGAGCGATTGGAAGGTGGCAATGTCCACGATGCCGCTCGGGACGTTCTTTCCGCCTCCTATCTGGCCAACGAGCGAGCGCTTCTTGCGGCTTTTGCGACCAGTTTTCGTCAGCAGTTCAGGCAGTTCTTCATTAATGGTGAGAAAGGTTTCCAGCCGCTGCTGCCATTGGGTAAGGAGGGCGGTTCCCGGCGCGATGACAAGCGTGCGCATTTTGAGGTGGGCGATGCAGTAGGCGCCGATAACGGTTTTGCCGAAACCTGTGGGCGCGGACAGGATGCCGCACTCGTGCTCAAGGAGTGCGTCGACTGCTGTTTGCTGCAAGGGCCGCAAGGTGCCTTTGAAAGCGACGTCGATGGGTGCTCCAGTGTGGCGGGCATCAGTGATGTGATAGGAAATGCCGTAGTAATCGAGAAGTGCGACAAGCTTGCTTTCGCAACCGCGGGGAAGAGCGAGGTACTGCTCAAACTCCTCGCTGAGGTCGATCACGCGGTGCTTGCCGAATACGCTTTGATGCATTGCTTGTGCACGATAGAACTCAGGATTGCCGAACGCGGCGAGGCGCCTTATCCTGTTGGTGGCTGCGGGAGAGAGGCCGTCTTTTTCGACGAAGAGCATGTTCGCCTTTGTGAGGGAAACGGTCGCGGGGAAATCATCCCTGCTAAGTGATGTCTTAGTGCGCGGCGCCCAGGGTTTTTCGCGATGGGGTTTGTCTTCTGCGAACGCAAGCGGGCCGAGTGGCCCATCCTGAGTCTGCTCGACAACCTGTCGTGCGTGATCGGGTGTGACGGGTTGGATCGCAGAGAGATATTTCCATTGGTCGGAATATGCCTCGAAGTGTTCGTCGACAAAGACGCTGTTTCCCTGTTGTTGCGCGAGGCCTTGGAAGGGAAGCGCGATGAGGTTGCCGAAGCCTCCTGCTGCAACAGTTGTCTGAGCAGGGAAGAGACGGTCGTACGCTTTGAAGCTGAGCTTGCCGGTAGTGGTCATGGCGTGCGTTATAAGCGTGCAGCCAAGATTTCGAGCAAGCGCTGCGTCAAGGGGTTCGGAGAAAAATATCCATGCGTGACCACCATTGCCGGAGCGAGATCGTTCGACGGCCACCCCGATGCCGGTTTCTTCGCACGCGTGTCGATAGGCGGCGATTTCCGCCTTCCAACCGGTCTTGTCGAAGTCGGCGACCAGGACGGACGTTTTGCCTTCCTTGTTGAGCACATAGAGGCCGACAACATCTTTGAGGTCGGCGCGTGCGCCTTTGAAGTGCGCGATGAGTGCGGCATCGTCGAGAGGAGTGAACGCGCGGTGGGCGCAATCGGCACAAGGGGAACGCGGATTGATCTTCTTTGGGCACGTGCCTGGCTTCCATTCGTTTATGCAGGCCGGGGCGTAACCGATGCCGCCGTCTTTCCGACGGTACCCATGAGCGTAGACATCCTCGCGGCCCTTGAAGAGCTTACGGAAGAGCGTGAGCTTGTCCTTGGCTGGGCTGTCCGAGGTGATGATGCCTTGCGCGTGTGCTTGCTGTGCAAACTGGCGACTCCCGTCGAGCCACTCGTCTTCAGTCGCATAGAGGCGAGTCCCCGAGGGGTCGGTGTACACGACAATGGGCTTGCCATCCCCGCCGTGAGCGATGCACTCAACAAACGCCGCCTCGCAACCATGAAGAAGCACGTATTTCGAGTGTTTGCCCAGGAATTCACTCATGCGCTTGGGTCTGGGTATTCCGAGACTTCAGTCGGAATAGACTCGTCGTCCTCTCGTTCATATTCTTTCGGTATGATGAAAGTGGGCCGTGCATCGTTTTTCAGCAGGTCGTTAAGCCGGTATTCTTCCAGAAGCTTTTTTGCGCACGTAACGCCTTCCTCTGTGATGGTGACCGACTTAGCCTTGTTGGAGCACCAAATGAGATCCACATCGCGCAAGGCGTCAATCGCATCCCAATCAGCGCTTTTCCAAGCCTGATAAGAACCAGCGTCGTCCGGCGTTTCTTCATCCTGCTCCGTCCATGAAGTCAGGTAAAACAACACCTACGTAAGTTCCGCAACCAACTCATCATGCGTCATAGCGAATCCCTTTCACTCTCTCGTAATCTCATGTGCAACACTTAAGCTGTGAATGCCTTTTTGAAAAGCCAAGACTTTTTTACGAACCATGCATACGCATCTTCCCAAGTTGAAGGATTGGATACGTCAACTGTTCGGTGGATATAAACAATTCGTGATTTCTTTGGCGCATCGAGTTTATCCCAGAAAACCTCTTCATTTTGAGAAATGATAGATTCTATTTCGGTGCGGTGATTGAGAAAATCTTCATAGCAGTCTGCGGTATCGAACCACTCCTCAATACGTACGCCTTGAACTGTTTTGCGTGTATAAACTTGCAATGAAATGTGGCGATTGGGTGTGTTATGACTGAGCGAGACGGCATCGTTGATAAAACCGCCGACCATTCGCTCGCGCTTTTCGTTGAACAAACCATCGGAAAGCTCTGAGTTGTAGGCGGTCACGGTGAGATTTCCCAAATTATGTAGGAGTTCATCAAATGTTTGCTGAGCGCTATCTATGCCTCCCAACATAGTTATCCACTCTGGATGGGCAAGTGCGTTTTGGGGCATTACGTGCTCAATGGTGTATGTACCGGTAAGGAAATCTATTGGCGTTTTGGCGTGATACGAGTTTTCTAAGCGATTAAGTAGATAGAGCGCCTTCTTAAAGGCATACATGTTTTTATTGCTTAACTCAACCGCAAATTCGCTATCGTCGGGAAACCTTCGTGCAGTGCCGCGCTCCGCCTCAAGAAGTGCAACGAGAGCGTCATAAAGAGAATCATCTTCCTCGAGTGCGTCAAGGTGAGCGATGATCGAGGGGAAAAACTTATTGAGTGAGTTTGTTTGGCAAGCACAGACCGATCGTCGCAGAAGATAACTCTCTAGTAATTCGATGCACCGGTTGCAATCTTTTCCGTCAAGTCTTCCGTCGTCCATTGTTGAATAGAAAAACATGAGGAGCGGATTGACGACACTGATGCCAAGTTTTGCGAGGTTGTCCAGCAAGCGGTGACGACAGGGATTCTGCTCTGATCCTAAGGCGATGCATGCGTAATAACGCGAGAAGGTGAGCATTTCTCCGAGGAGTTCTTCGATCTCGCTGTTGTCGTCGATACTTTCGCTTACGCATATTCTTTTGAAGACAGGGTATACGTCCTTAAGGTTGATTGTTTCGGGCGCATTGCGAACTGTGAGGTAATCTTGTAGGAATTCATCAAAACACTCATCGTAGGTATCGTGACCAAGATTAAGCTCGATTTGTCGCCAGTAGTTTTGATAGAGGCGGTTCTGGTCTTGAACGGGAAGCCCCATAAGTACGAAGTTTCGTACGAGATCGGCAGCTGCAAGGTCTTTACCCGTGGAGTTCATGGACTCAAAAATGAGCTGGGGATTGTCTTCACCCGGGCTCAGAGAGACTGAGATTACTTGCAATTTACGAATGCCTCGCCAGATGAGATTTGGGTCTCCGAATGTGGCGAGCTGAGCTTTGAAGAACTCGTAGTTGTCGATGATGCGACGAGAGCTTTCAGTGCGGGGATGAGAGAGATCGAGAGCCACTTCGATCAGTGAATGAAAGGTTTCATTGTCTTCTTCTGATAAAGTAAGCTTGTAACGTGAGGCGTCTTGGGTTCGTTTATTGTGAAGCAAGAAGTCTTGGCAGATGTCTTCGCTGAAAAACTCAAGTTCCGATCCGTCGGGTGCTATTCCGTCGTGTGCTTTTGCGTAGTCGGCCAAAGCGAGTAAGAGTAGCGATAGTGTAGTCATCCGCTGTTGGCCGTCGATAAGGAGTGCGGTGACATCTCCGTCTCCGCCAATGCCACCGTTTTGAACCCACACAAGCGACCCGGTAAAATGGTGACCGCCGCCAGCTCGTCCAATGCTTACAATGTCATTCCATAGCTGTCGGCAGTGTTCTTCTCCCCAGGCATACATACGCTGGTAAACTGGAATTATGTAACGAATAGATCCTGCCGAAAGCCTGTCAAGAAATACTGCAGCCGAGGGGTCCATATGGTTCCTATCGAATGGGTTTCGGGTTGTTACATTGCAATAGGTATAGTACTAGGAATATCTGAAGGTGGGTAGTAATGCTTATTATCAAGAGAGGGATTCAGGGTGATCAGGAAGGATTGCGGTCTGCCGTTAAGGGAAGTTTGCATAATCAATTTATCAAGCTTCAAGGTGGGTGTCGAAAACAAACGATCTGGTAAAATCATATAAGCTTACTTCGATGCGCATAAGTGTGAAGGGTAGTGTTTCATGCCAACATTGGATTGGATGGGCAAGGATAAAGTTGTCAACCACCACCGCTACGTGCCATTCCGGGTGCTTGAGCGTATTACGGAAAAGGGAACACTTGATAAAGAGGGCTCTGATCATGGGAATATGATTATCCATGGAGATAACCTTGAGGCGCTGAAATCTCTACTCCCTCAATTTGAGGGGAGGGTTGACGTCATCTATATCGATCCGCCTTACAATACTGGCAACGAAGGTTGGGTTTATAACGACAATGTCAATGACCCGCGCATAAGGAAGTGGCTTGGCGAAGTTGTTGGAAAAGAGGGAGAAGATTTCTCCCGACATGACAAGTGGCTTTGCATGATGTACCCCCGGCTTCAACTGCTTCGCCGATTGCTTAGTGATAAAGGAGCAATTTTTATCAGTATTGATGATAATGAGTTTGCCAACCTTAAACTTGTCTGTGACGAAATATTTGGTTCGAGCTGCTTCGTAGCTGATATTTCATGGCAGCGCAACTATTCTACTCGAAATGACTCAAAGGGCATTCCTGCAGAAGTCGAACATATCCTAGTGTATGGAAAGTTGTCTGGTTGGCAGCCAAAAAAACTTCCTCGCACGGTGAAAATGGATGCCAAATACAAGAATCCCGACAACGATGTGATGCCATGGACGAGCGATAATCCATGTGCTCCTGGCGCTGCCACGCATCAGGGAATGGTTTATGCAATACAACATCCATTTACAGGCGAATTATTGTATCCTAGCCAGGGGGCATGCTGGAGATATGAACAAGGTCAGATGCTTGAGTACCTGAGAGGCTGGTGCGAGTACGAACTTAAAGATATTGATGATGCCGAACAGCGTGCTCGAATCTGCGGTGTGTCAACGGCTGATGTACGAACTGGTGTACCGTCAATTGTTCTTTCGAATTCATTGGTTGAATCTAAAAAAGCTGCAGAGGCGGTATATAAGCGGGGCCAGTGGCCGCGTTTCTATTTCACAAAAGGAGGAAAAGGCGGTATTCGTCGTAAGACTTATTTAGAGAATGTAGGCGGGCGTTTACCAACTAATTTTTGGTCTTATGAAGAGTGTGGTCATACTGATGAGGCAAAAAAAGAAATAAAGGCCATCTTTGACGGCGCCACGCCTTTTGACACCCCTAAACCGACAAGACTTGTTGAACGTGTACTTCAGGTTGCAGCAAGCGATGATGCTCTCGTACTTGATTCCTTTGCCGGTTCTGGCACAACTGCTCACGCAGTACTCAACCTGAATAAGCGTGATGGGGGCAATCGTCGGTTTATCCTCGTTGAAACAATGGATTATGCAGACAATATTACTGCCGAGCGCGTGCGGCGGGTTATTGCAGGATATGGAACAGGTGCGAAAGTTGTCGAAGGAACCAATGGGGGTTTCTCCTATTTTGAGCTAGGACTTAATCTTTTCAATGGAAAGGGCCTTAATCCGGCCGTTCCAATAAAAGAGACTATGCGCTATGTGTGGTACACAGAGACGAAGTGTGTTTATATGGATCGCACTGATGAGCACCCATACTTTATGGGCAAAGTAGGCGAGACGGCCTACTATCTCGCTTATGATCCTGCAAGTGAGACAACCCTAGGATATGATCTTTTGAGTGGCCTTCCTGTGCGAGGCAAACCAACAGTCATCTATGCGGATCGTTGTGTTCTTCCCCAAGAGACCCTTGATGCGCTCTCTATTCGGTTTAAACAAATTCCCCGTCAGATAGCCAGGATGTGAAGCATGGAACTTAAGAACTATCAAAAGCGAGTCATCCAGAACCTATGCGGATACTTACGCAAATATTCCGACTGTCTTGACGCCCGGAG
The DNA here is from genome assembly GCF_030077735.1 of Gordonibacter faecis. Classification (NCBI taxonomy): domain Bacteria; kingdom Bacillati; phylum Actinomycetota; class Coriobacteriia; order Eggerthellales; family Eggerthellaceae; genus Gordonibacter; species Gordonibacter faecis. The sequence goes on from NZ_JASJEU010000013.1 coordinate 100,578, forward strand.
GGCTTATGAGAATCATCTTGCCGAGGATGGTCTCGTTGCGGGACAGGGCGGTGTTGCTTCTTATTCTGACGTTTTGCATGGATCGCCAAAAGTATGCATTAAAGTCCCAACGGGCGGAGGTAAAACCTTCATAGCCGCGAATGCGCTCTTCCCCGTTTTTGAAGAGCTTCCAGAAACGCCAGCTGATGTTGTCGTCTGGCTTGTTCCTCGCAAGGAGATTCTACGCCAAACACTTCGTCAGCTTCGTGATTCTGCGAGTGCGTTGCGTATGACGATCGATCGGGACTTTGCACACTGTGTCGAAGTGCTCGATAAGGAGGACGGGCTTCGTGGACGTGGATTCACGCGGACAACCGTCGAGGATCAACTGACAATATTCGTTCTATCTTATGACTCCTTTAAGAATAAGGACGGAAGGCGTGCTTATGCTGAGAATGCTTCACTTTCTCAGTTAACGGAATATCAGAAAGAAACTGGGCAGTATGTGGACGTAGACGGCGCTGATGATACGGCTCTAATTTCGGCGCTAGCTGGTACGAATCCCGTTGTGATTGTTGATGAGTCGCACCATGCTGGTAGCAAGCTCTCTATTGATATGCTTCGTAATCTTAATCCACGTTTTGTATTGGAACTTACAGCCACTCCGGGTAAAGATGCAAATGTTATATCGAGGGTTAAGTCGACGGAGCTGAAAGCTGAAGAGATGGTAAAGCTTCCAGTTATCGTATATCGTCGCCAAGATAAGAAGTCGGTTATCCAGGATGCTTTTCTGTTGCAACAGCAACTCGAGAATATCGCAAAGCACAGCGAAAAGAAAAGTGGTCGTTACATTCGCCCGATCGTATTGTTTCAAGCCGAGCGCAGGGGTGACAATGAAGCTGAAACTTTCGAAAAACTAAAAAGCAGACTTATTGATGCAGGAATTCCTGAAGAGCAGATTGCCGTGCGTACAGGAAGCGTTGACGAACTTGGCGACACGGACTTAATGAGTCGTGCGTGTCCTATACGTTTTGTTATCACGGTTGAGGCGCTTGCTGAAGGGTGGGATTGTCCGTTTGCCTATATTCTTGCCACTGTGGCAAACAAAAGTTCTAAAGTGAGCGTCGAGCAGCTTGTTGGCCGTATCTTGAGGCAGCCATACGCTACTAGGTATCCCGAGCGGAGCCTCAATATCTCCTATGTTCTCACATCGTCAGCTGATTTTAATCAAACGGTAGATCAGGTTATTGAAGGACTCAACGGTGCCGGCTTTTCTAAGCATGACGTCGTTGAGGGAGAGGTTACGGTGCGTCCGATTCTTCGGCCAATTCAGCCTTCTTTGGAGCAAGCATATAGGGCTTTGGATGATGATTTTGAACTTACTTTATCTGAGTTTGATGGTGGGATGGCAGAGCAAATGGGGGGCTTAGCCGTGCCTAAGTCCATTTCGGCTATTGTTGTTAATGCTGAAAACCTCGAACGTGATTTCGAGAGTAAGGTTGTTGAAGAGCAAGCGCATACATCGAATAGTACTACCGGTGTAGGGGGAGAGAAGAATATGTATGCCATTCAAGCGTCTCTTGTGGATAGTGTTAACAGACTTCTACTACCCCAGTTTCGATACCACCAACGTGCAGGACTTTTTTCAGATGAAGAAACTCTCCCATTTGATCGCAAGATGCTTTTGCAAAACTTTAATCTTGCATCGTGTGGAACCGGATGCGTCAATATTGATTCATCGGGTTTTGAGGGCGCTCGAGAAGTTGATATTTACGATGATTCAGGTGAGTTAAGGGTTAAACAGCTTGGTGTTCAACAAAGTGCCGATCTCAGGTCGCTCTTTGCTCGTTACACGCAAACATCCAAGAGATCAGAAATGTGTAACGGGATTATCAATTGTATGTCTATACAATTCCAAAATACCTACGGTGATAAAGGACTGAAAAACTTTGTATCTCGAGTTGTTGATCAAATGGATGACTCACAAGTGGATGCTTATATTGATAACGCTTCGCGGTATGCGAAAGCTATTGTCGAAGCGATATCTCAGCTTTCTGCGAACCATTGTAGAGAGCAATTTGAAAAACAAATCGACTCCGGACTGATTACTTTGGAGTGTTGTTATCAATTCCCTTTGAGAATCTTGCAAACTAACCCGCTTACAATTTATGACCATTCCTTGTATGAGGCGGAGGATGCTAATCTTACGGAAATCGAGCGCAAAATGGCCGAAACCCTTGCTAATTGCGAAACTATTCGCTGGTGGCATCGTGTTGTGGAGAGAAAAGAGGGAGAGTTCTTTATCAATGGATTTATCAACCATTACCCCGATTTTCTTGCAATGACGCAAGGCGGGCTCATTTTAGCCATTGAGACCAAAGGGGAGCAACTTAAGAATGACGATAGCCGAGCTAAACTAGACCTTGGCACTCGTTGGGCTATGATGGCTGGCTCGAACTATCGCTACTTTATGGTTTTTGATCACGATGCAATTGATGCAAGTAGTTCTTATACGCTCGCAGAATTTAAGACGCAGATACTTGGGCTGATGAGATAGATTGATAATTTGCTCGAATCTGATTTCTTTACGGGCTTGTTTACATAGAGCTTTCAAGACAGTTGTTCGGTGCTTTAAATCATTTCAGTTTGGGTGTGCTCTTGGATGTGGGAAATGATTGTGCACGTGTTTGGTGGATGTGCTGTAAACCCTCGTGATGATTTGCTTTCTCGCTACAAGGGTTTACAGAATCTTCTCCGTAGTACTTCTATATACTTTGATGTTGTTAATTGGTCAAAGTCACCCCTTTTTAATGCTCACATATAAGTTAATATTTGTACTCCCTTTTGTTGACTAAGGAGTCGGCAAAAGCCCCTTTATAATAGAAGAGTACTTCCTGCTAAAAGCTTTTAACCTGCGACTGACGGTTTTGCGCGCATTGCCGTCTTCGTCGGTGGAACATAATAGATAAAGAAGTCCACGCCCCTCAAGCTCTTTATTGTTCGTCGCCTTTAATGCGTCAATGAATCTTGAAACTAACTTCTCTTTTTCTTCCTTATCAATAAGAGTTGCCGATCCAGCGAAAAGACACAACTTGGCTAAAATAGCGTCTTCTCGGTCAGGCATCTCTTCATGAAGGAGTTGTTCTATCTGAGGTTTCAAGAAGACACTACAATAGGATTCTGAGGCAATCGACAATAGCACTAGATCAGCGAAAATGGGAGGCATGTCCGGGTCTTCTTTGGATGCATACTCTAAAAAGGAATTCCTAATAGTTTGTTCATAGCTGCTTGATTGTAATAAGCCCTCAATTTTTACTGCTGTTCGCGAATGCCAACACGCTTGCAGAAGTCTTCCACTTCGCATTTTACAAACTAACGCGAATGGCTGATCGTCCTCATAATCAAATATTTGGTTAAGAAATGACAAAATCATGCTCTTCTTCAAGCCAAAAAAATAAAACGCAATATCAGTCCAGAAAGGGTTGAAATATAAATCTAACGCAGTGGATACATTTTCATGGTATTCATTTGGACTAATGTGCAGCTGATATGCTGCAAAGAACTCTAAAAAGGATCTGTGCCTAAAATGAAGAGACCCATCCTTTTCGTCAATGATAACCAGAGAGGATCGTTTAAGTTCATCGAGAAGGCTCTCCCAATTTTCCCAGGGCCAATCAAAATCCGAGAAGTATTTTTCTCCAAAATCATAAAATGCCTTCATTGATATCGAGTCGACATTTTGTTGAACAAAATACTCATATGCCAATTCTGCCAAAAATCTTTTTTTGAGTTCATATTCAAAATAAAACTTCGATTCCTTTTTCTTTGTCATGCTTTCCAAGTACAGTATCTGTATATCGCTCATAAAGTTCAGTCAAAGATGCTGGTACCTCCTGATGTTCTTCAATGATGTCGATAAGTAAGAATATAGCAAGCGGGGTTAACTCAAAGTTGTTACGCATCTGCGATATACCGGTTTTCAGCGATTGGGATAAAGCTTGATCAGAAATAACTCTCTCGCATAATGCCAAAGCTTGACCTGTATTCATGGGTCCGATCTCATAGCATGCCCAATTCACTGTCTCGAAATAATTTCCACGTCGTGACGATATAAGAACAGGGAGATTTTTAGTTAGAGAAAGTTCATTCAAAAGAGGAATTAATTTTGACCTGTCGGGTGGACTTAACTCGTCAAGGCCGTCTATGAAGACTGCATTAATTGACAAGGCTTCGGGTAAGTCACGATAGCGAGTCTCTGCAACTCCTAAACGCATCGATTGTTAGTTTTCTTAAAGTGGAAGATTTTCCGCATCCAGCTTCTCCCACCAAAGCTACCTGTTTTTCCTTTTCTAATACGCGCATAATGTCGGCTGTTTTAATTGCACTAGTCTTTGTAATTGGTTCGAGTCGGTTATTTACGCTAATACTGACTTAGTATTTCCAATATATGAATTTCATCAATGCCATTCGAGGTATAAGGGTGACATAGAGCCATCTCAATCTGACTCTTTATAGTGTCAATTGGGCCATTTGCCTTACCGGTAATATTTCCACATTTAACTATTACTGCGCGAGCGGTAGTACTGATTAAGTCTCTTCGAAGAAGAACTAAATCTTTTCCTAATTCATTAGGTCCATGAGTAATACTTCAAGATTCGAATCCATTGAAGAAAAAAGCACTTTAAGATGCTTGTGAAGAGTTGTTTCCGGTTGATCAGCAATGATGTTTTTTCGCTTATCGAAAGGCAACGATTGGGCTTCAGCAACGAGCCGAGATTGACTAATGGTATTTTTGCCTGGCGATTCCAAACCGTCCATTCATTCCTCTTAGCAATACTACAATTTATCTTACGGGATTGGTTCATGGTTGAGAGCTATTCCCATTCTACAAAAGAAAAGTGGTCTGTTTTTGCAATTCTGCTCTTGGTCTATCCGTGGTTACTTCCTGTTATCGATCGTATCCCGACGGCTCCTTCAAGAGAAAACTCATTTCAAACTCGACCGTTTCGTGCATTATCGTTGCATGAGTTTTTGACTTGAGTTTAGCGATAGACGATTATGTTGCGTGATCTGCCGAAACCTCTTATTTCTGATACGACGGCACTTCTCGTTTGGCCAGGGTTTACCCAAAGATGCATCGAGGAGGGTGTCTCGCTTGCCAGTGCCGACTGTCTAATTGTCATTCTTAAGGAAACTCAAAGGAGTGTTTCTGCTGTTCACGATGCCTTCTTCATTACTCCTGTGCAAACTCGCAATGCTTTTGGGGTTCGACTTGGATTGGACGTTACGGGCTGCCGAGCCTTTAATGGCCGGGATTGGGCGCGCAAGTTCGATAGCGTTTGCGCTCCATGCTACTCGCGCGACTGAAAGGCATTTGCTAAATGCGCGCTACCTGAGCTGTTTGCGGCTCGGTACCCTGAGGGCGATCGTCCGAAGGCTGCCGCGAAGGCGGCGGAGAACTTGCTCGGGTTGCGATATCCCACGGAGAGTGCAATGTCCGATATGCTTTTATCGGTTGCGCCAAGAAGCTGGGCGGCACGTTCCATGCGGCATTGGCGGCGGTATGCCATCGGCGTGATCCCGAACGTCTTCGTGAACTTTTCCTTGAAGGCGGATATGCCCATGCATGACGCCTCCGCCACATCTGCCACTGCGACGTTCTGCTCGAGATTCGATCCGAGAAGCCTCATGCCCCTTTCAAGAGAGTCGATAGTACTTCTTTGCAGATAGTCTTCTGTTCGCGGGGCAAGACGAGGGGTCGCGTTGACAAGAGAGATGAGTTCGAGCGCTTTGAGACGCAGCCGCATCAGCGGTTCCCGTTCGTCGATATCCCAAAACGATTCGAGAAGAGCCTTCATTGAGGGGTCGGGCGCATAGATCTTGCAGCCGCTCGACCCTGTGAGCCGCTGCGCAAGGGCATCGAAGTCGAGGGAGAGGAGGCGGGAGAGAACCTCCGCTCCCTCTGACTGGCTGATTCTGATGGTAAATCCTGTGTACAGCGGCGCGGGAAACCTCATGGAGCGCTTTCTCACCCGCTCGTCATGCACGGCAAGCTCACCGTCTCCGAGGCGGATGCCGTCGTCAAGTTGGAACCGACCGCGCAAGCACCAGTCAATCTGGAGCTCGAGCGGCTCGATGTCGTCCCATGACGCGGTGCCTTGGGGGATGCTGTTGAACGCCAGGGAAACGCCGTTGAAGAGCTCGAACGCATCAATGACGCCCGCCTCGCTGTTGTCCATGCGCAGATGGTATCGAATGGACGCCCCGTCCGCTCTGACGGCGCGCAGCTTGTCGGCGTTTCTCTTTGCGAGTATGTCGAACACTGTCATAGCTTCACTCCTTCTGCCGCGAAGAAGGAGTCTTGCGGATTGGCGGATCCTCTTCTCCTGTATGGTATTTCGACCAGAAGAAGGACGCTAGCCGGCTGATGCCGCTTTCTTCGAGCGGGTAAGTCTCCGTGATTCTCCCCCTGTCCATTACGGCGACGTGCGTGCAGCACGATAGCGCGAACTCCGGATCGTGCGTGATGACGACCTGCGTGATGCCCCGTTCACGCACGCGGCGGATGCCTTCGGCGACCTGTCGCATGTGGAAGAGGTCGAGACCGCTCGTCGGCTCGTCGTAGACGACGAGCGCCCGGTTGGTGGCAAGCGCTTGGGCGATTGCGACGCGCTGGCGTTGCCCGCCCGAAAGCGACAGTGGGTGATCTTCGGCGAACGGATCGAGGTCGAGGTCGCGCAGGATGTCGAGGCCGCGTTGTTGCCGGTCGGGTCCTTCCATGCCGAGCGTCACCTCGTCGAGCACGCTTTCCGAGAAGAGCTGGTGGCTCGCATCCTGCATGACCATGAAGCACGTGCGCCTGCGAGCGCGCTTTCCCAGACGAGTTCCGTCCAAAGTTACGGTTCCGTCGCATCGGTTGAGGCCGCATACGGCTTCGGCGAACGTCGACTTTCCAGCGCCGCATGCGCCGACAAGCGCCGTGATGCTTCCGGCGGGAAGCTCGAGGCTGGCGATCTCGAGGGTTTTCTCGAGGACTCCGTTTTTCCGGAAGCGTGCTGTCAGGTTCTCGAAGCGCACCACGTTTTTTCCGAGCGTTGCCTTTTGCGCATTGGACATCGCTGGGGTGCCACAGCAACCGCTGTTTCGGAAGATGTCGTCGATGCTTCGTGCGCGCAGACCGAGCTGTATGCGCTCGGCGTCGTCGAGCCGCGCGAACTCCTCAGCCGTCCATCGGTGCGCGAGGCGGCCGTTTTCGAGGTAAAGCACGTGATCCACAATTCCTTCGAGGTAGTGGAGCCGGTGCTCCGCCACGAGCACGGCGACCCCTTCGGTCTTCCAGCGCGCGATGGCCGATCGAAGCTGTACGATCGCCTCGAAGTCGAGGTTGGACGACGGTTCGTCCAGCACGATGAGCGCGGGAGACGTAGCCGCGGCGCTTGAACACGCCACGCGCTGCTTCTGACCGCCCGAGAGAGAAAAGAGGCTTTCGTCGATCAGGGGTGTTAGATTGAACTCCTTTGCCGCGGCGTCCACCCGCCGTTCGATGTCGGCAGGCTCGAATCCCAAGTTCTCGCACCCGAAGGCTATTTCTCCTCGGACACCCACGCTGTAGAACTGGGTTTTGGGATTCTGAAAGACGCTGCCGACGAATCGCGCGGTTTCCCAGAGCTGCGCGTGTGCGACATCGAGGCCGCACACGCGCACGGTGCCGGTTTCCGACCCTTCGTAGAAATGCGGGGCGAGGCCGTTCGCGAGCCGCGTGACGGTGGTCTTGCCGCAGCCGGAGCGTCCGCACAGCAGAGCCACCTCGCCCTTCCCGAGCGACAGGGAAATTCCCTCGACGCCCGATCCGGAGCGCCCTCCTGCATAGGAGAACGAAACGTCGTCCATGAAAAGAACGGGAGCCTCGGTCTTCGTTTCTTTTTTCATGCGATCGCCCCCGGGAAAGCAAGGCCCAAAGCGAGGATTGCCGTTGCGGCAAGCGACGCGGCGATAACCGCCGCATCGACCGGCGTGAACCCGATGCTAGCGATGTTCGTCCTCGGCCAGGGCGCGCCGAGACCCCTGGCCAGCGCGGCCGCGGATAAGTCTTCGCCGATGGAGACGGCGCAGCTCATGAGCGGAACCAGACAGTTCTCCGCATAGGCGAACCCGCGGGAGGTCGGGGTGATGTTTCGCATCCGCATGGCGGAGTTGATCGCCCGCGCTTCTTGGCCGAGCGTGGGGAAGAACCTGAACAGCACCGACAGCGGGATGGTAATCCAGTCGGGCATGCGCATGCGCGCCATGGCCGCCATGAACTCGGATACCGTCGTCGTGGCGAACACGAAGTACGCGAGCGCGAGCGTGGGCACGAAGCGGGAGACCACCGTCGCCGTTGCCACGATGACCGTGCTCGCCATGCCTTCAAGCGCGGGCGCGGCGAACGCAGCGAGCGCGTAGGTCCCAAGATACGCCGCGAGCATGAGCCCCGCTGCGCGTGTGCGCCCCGATATCGCGAGCAAACCGAAGGGGAACAGCAGCATCGCCGTGCGCACGGCGAACATCGCGCCCCCGTTTCCTCCGAGCAGGAGCACCGTCGAGACTGCGAACAGCATCACCATCTTCGTGCGCGGGTCGAGCCGCACTGTCCGCTCTCCCGCATTTGACCGAAGCAGCTCCATCGTCCAAGACCCTCTCGTGACGTTTCTACGCGATGCCTGCGCGCTTGAAGTGCTTCTTTAGGACGGCGCGTCCTATGAAGCCGCCGATGATTCCTGCGACGAAGCATGCTACGAGCAGGATCGGATAGAGCTCCGGTTGCAGGTAGGTCATGAGTTCGTTCACGTAGGCGTCGCCGTATTGAGCGCGCACGGTGGGCAGGTACGTGTCGGCGGTGAGGAGGAAGGGGAGGAAGTTGCCGATGATCCAGCAACTGAATATGCCGTGAGACAGGATGGCGCGCGATGCCGACGCATAGCCGCCTGATTTCCAGACGAGGTCGGCGATAAGCCCGAAAACGAGACCCGTCGCGATGGAGAAGTATCCCATACCGGTGATGAACATGATGATGCCGATGAGCAGGCCGAGTATCGTGATCATTCCGAACTTGCGGGCGCGCGTGAGGAAAAGCATGTACGGGATGCCCGCGACGAGCGGAACGATTCCGCAAATCGCCGCCATGAGGATGGGGATGAACCCCAGGCACGCCACGGCAAACACGACGACGAAGTAGATCGCCGTGAAGATGCCTATGTTGATGAGATCTTTTCCTACGAGTCTCCCTCCCGTTTTCGACGTGGAAGCGGATGCGTTCCCAGTGATTTTCATGTGCGAATCCTTTCCCGTGCGGCTCTTCGGCCGCCGCATCTTCTATGAAGTTAGCCATATGCAACAACAATCCATTTTGGCGAATACGCACAGAGCTGCAACTCCGAATAGCCGCGCGTGCTCTAAAAGGCCGCACGTCCTGTAGGGCGGGAGGGTTCGATTCGCGGGCGTTCGGGACGGCGCCGCCACTGCGTGGGGGAACAGCCGAACGTTCGGCGAAATGCCTCGTCGAACGCCGAGGTGCGCGCGTATCCCACCGCGCGCGCTATGCGCGCCACGTCCGCCTCCCCGGAGCCGAGCAGGCTGCAGGCGGCTCCCATACGCTCCGCCCGAAGGCGCTCTGCCACGCCCATCCCTCGCACGTTCCTGAAAGCGTCGTAGAGACGCGAGCGGCTCACGAAAAGCTCGTCTGCGATCGCCTTTACGGTGAGCCCCTCGGAAAACCGCGCCGAGATGATCTCCTCTGCCCGCTCCACGATCGCGCGGTCCGTCCGCCCCGCTTCGTCTTCGACCCAAGTGCGGGAACGGGCCAAGAGGGCGGTTGCCGTTTCGAGCGCTTTCGCGTGAAAATACGGCGCCGCTCCGGGCCGCGACGCCCGTTCGGGGGTGAACGACCTGAGAATGGAGAGCATCTCGGCGGGAGGGCCCGCAGGATCAAGTGCGCGCATCGTGTCCTCCGTGTTTCCGAAATCGTCGGGGAATCTCTTTTTCAAACCCTCAAAGTAACCGGGCGTGTAGGTGAGGCTCGTCGACTCGTAAAGGGCTCCCGCCTGCATCAGGCAGCGCGTGGTTCCTCCCGCCTGGGAGAACGAGACGACGTTCTCGCGCTCCGCGACCGCTTGGGCGGGCGCATTCGGCAGCGAGCGAAGCGTCGCCGACGATCCCGAGAAGACGCAGAAGAAGTCCGTCGGGCGCTCCTCGAGGATGAGCGGTTTCTTCAGGCGAATCGAATGCATACTGACGAGGCACTCCTCGCCGAGCGCCGCCGTCCAGAGAAACCCTTCGCCGAGCGATTCCGGAAGCGTTGCGTACAGACCGCAGCGAACGGATTCCATCCTGAGGGACAGTTGCTCTATCTGCGGTTCCACGAACGTCCGCAAATGCTGCGGGATAGCTGCTCGTAGTGCGCTCATACTCGATCTCCTGCGGTTTCGCGATTGTCCGAATTCGTTTCGAGAACGTCTCCGTTTCCAGGACGTGAAAACGGAGAACCCATGCGTGATGATATGTTAACTGCAACTAACTATCAAGTGCGTCGAAGACGACGGTTTCATCGGGGAGGCGCACGGGATCAAGATCGGAGGTTTCGTATGGACAAAAAGGAGGAGCCATCCCGCAGACGCAGCGCCGTGTCGCGGCTGCTCGATTTCGCCGGGCCGCGCAAAGCACTCACCTACCTGGGTTGCACGCTTTCCGCGATCTCCATGGTCGTGGGGTTCGGGCCCTACGTGTGCATCTGGCTGGTGGCGCGCGACCTTATCGCCGTGGCTCCCAACTGGAGCACGGCTACGAGTATCGCGGTGTACGGATGGTGGGCGCTCGGGCTTTCCGTCGCGTCTATCCTGCTGTACTTCGCAGGACTCATGTGCACGCATCTGGCGGCGTTTCGCTGCGCGGCGAACATGCGCAAGAGGGCGACCGAGCATCTGATGCACACGAGCCTGGGGTATTTCGACACGCATGCGAGTGGTGCGCTGCGGCGCGTGGTTGATGGCTGCGCGGCGGAGACAGAGGGAATGCTTGCCCACAAGCTGCCCGATACCGCTGGTTCGGTGGCGATGATCGTGGGCATGCTGGTACTGTTTTTCGTGTTCGACTGGCGGCTGGGTCTTGCATGCCTGGTGCCGGTGATCCTTTCGCTCATTTGCATGTTCTACATGATGGGCGGGCGCGGTATGGAATTCATGACGAAGTACATGGAATCTCTCGTCAAGATGAACAAGACGGGCACCGAGTACGTACGCGGCATCCCCGTGGTGAAGGTGTTCCAGCAGACGGTGCACTCATTCAAGGCGTTCCATGATGCCATTGAGGAGTTCACCCGTCTTGCGCAGGACTATGCGGTGAGATGGTGTCGCACGCCGCAGTCATTATCGCTGACCATCATCAACGGTGTGGCGCTGTTCTTGGTGCCGGTGGCCATTCTTCTGGCGCCGGGTGAAGGCGATTTTGGCGCGTTTCTGGCCAACTTCGCGTTCTACGCCATCTTTTCGGCGGTCATCCCCACTGCCATGACGCGCGTGATGTTCATGTCGGATGCGCTGCAGTCGGCCACCGATGCGGTGAACCGCGTGGAAGAGGTGCTGGCGGCTCCGATGATAAAGGCACCCGCCGCGCCGAAGGAGCCGGTCGATAACTCCATCGTGTTCGACGACGTTAGCTTCACTTACGAAGGAGTCAACGAGCGCGCGCTGTCCCATGTGAGCTTCAGCGTGCCGGCGGGGTCGACCGTGGCGCTGGTGGGGCCGTCCGGCGGAGGCAAAACCACGGCGACCAGCCTGGTGCCTCGTTTTTGGGACGTATGCGCGGGGCGCGTGCTGGTGGGCGGCGTGGATGTGCGGAGCATGGACCCGCACAGACTGATGGAGCACGTTGCGTTCGTGTTCCAGGCAAACCACCTGTTCAAGCAGAGCGTGCTTGAGAACGTGCGCGCGGCGCGGCCCGATGCTACGCGCGAAGAGGTCGCCCGCGCGCTTTCCGCCGCCCAATGCGACGACATTATAGAGAAGCTGCCTGACGGCGTAGATACCGTATACGGCGCGGCGGGCGCTCATTTCTCCGGCGGCGAGGTGCAGCGGCTCATGCTGGCGCGAGCCATTATGAAAGATGCGCCCATTGTGGTGCTGGACGAGGCCACGGCCTTCGCCGATCCGGAAAACGAGGCCAAGATACAAAAGGCTTTCTCCGAGCTGGCGAGTGGGCGCAGTGGCGAGAAGCGCACCGTGTTGATGGTGGCGCACCGACTTTCCACCGTACGCAAGGCCGACAAGATCGTGGTGCTGGATGCCGGACGTGTGGCGGAACAGGGGACCCACGACGAGCTGCTGGCGGCGGGTGGCCTGTACGCACGTATGTGGGCGGACTACGAGCGCGCTGTCAGCTGGAAAATCACGTCCGAGGAGGTGGCGTAGATGTCTATCAAAGAGAAATACGGCCTCACCGACGAGGGCGTGCGCAATGTCAAGCTGGGTGCCGCGTGGACGGCGATATCGAACATCGCGGTGTTTGCGGGCGTGGGAATCCTATTCCTCGCGATGGGGGCGTTTGTCGACCATGTGATAGGAGGCGCGCCGCTGCCCGATCTTCTGCCGTATCTGGCGGGGCTTGTCGTGTTCATAGTGGTGCTGTTCGTCACCGAGTACTTCGCCTACTACTACCAGTACGGCGTCATCTACAACGAGAGCGGCCGGCAGCGCATCGGGCTGGCTGAGCGTCTACGGAAGCTCCCGCTGTCGTTTTTCGGGCGGCGCGATCTGGCCGACCTCACCGAGACCATCATGGGTGACGTGAAAACCATCGAGCATGCCTACAGCCATGTGCTGCCCGAGCTGTACGGCGCCTACATCATGCTGGGCGTGGCGGCGGCGGGGTTGCTGGTGTTCGACTGGCGACTGGCCATCGCGGCGCTGTGGAGCGCGCCGGTAGCGCTGGGGCTGCTGTTCGGCGCGCGGGGCATCCTGGCGCCGCTCGTGCGCGAGACGCGTATGAGGAACATTGTCGTGTCCGACGACATCCAGGAAGCACTTGAATGCGTGCGCGAAGTGCGCGCCACCAACCAGGAGGAACGCTATCTTGAACATATCCGCGCCGACGTGGACGCTGCCGAAAAGCAGACCATCAAAGGCGAGCTTATGATGGGCGTCTTTGTAAACGGCGCGCAGATCGTGCTGCGCCTGGGGCTTGCCACCACAATCTTGGCGGGCGCTGCGTTCGTGCTCGACGGCACCTGCAGCTTCATGACGCTGTTCTGCTTCTTGCTGGTGGTGTCTCGCATCTACGCGCCGTTCGACCAGTGTCTCATGCTCATCGCCGAGCTGTTCGCGGCCAAAACAGCGAGCGCTCGTATGAAGAGTTTCTTCGAGGAACCCCTGGCTCAAGGAGGCAACGATTACGCACCGCAGGGTCACGACGTCGTGTTCGACGACGTGTCGTTTTCCTATGACGGCGGCGATCGGGTTCTCTCGCACGTGCAATTCACGGCGCGCGAGGGCGAGGTCACTGCTCTCGTAGGACCTAGCGGAAGCGGCAAGTCGACGTGCGCGAAGCTCGTGTGCCGCTTCTGGGACGCAACGTCCGGCCGCGTGACCGTAGGCGGCGTAGACGTGGCGACGGTCGACCCCGAGGTACTGCTGGGGGACTTTTCCATGGTGTTCCAGGACGTCGTGCTGTTCGACGACACCGTAATGGGCAATATTCGCCTGGGCAGACGCGGCGCATCCGACGAGGAAGTGCTCGCCGCGGCGCGGGCTGCCAACTGCGATGAGTTCGTCTCCCGCATGCCACAGGGCTACGCCACGATGATCGGCGAGAACGGGGCGCGCCTTTCCGGCGGCGAGCGCCAGCGGATCTCAATTGCGCGGGCGTTGCTCAAGGGCGCGCCTATCGTATTGCTCGACGAGGCGACCGCGTCGCTTGACGTGGAGAACGAGACGGAGGTGCAGCAGGCACTCTCGAGGCTGCTCGCCGGTAAGACTGTCATCGTGATCGCCCATCGCATGCGCACGGTGGCGAACGCCGACAAGGTGGTGGTGCTCGACTCCGGACGTGTTGTCGAGCAGGGCACCCCGATCGGGCTTATGGAGCGGGACGGCCTGTTCGCCCGCATGGTCCGTCTTCAGCAGGAAAGCGCCCAATGGGCCCTATAGGGAATCGTCGTGGTTCTGACGAGGGTTCTGCCCGTCTCCGCATCCGTGATTCCTCCGAGGACTACCTCGAGGCTATCCTCATCATCCACGCCGAGCGCGGGCACTGCCGAAACGTCGACATCGCGGAGCATATGGGCGTCACCAAGCCGAGCGTGACCAAGGCGCTCGTCAACCTGGCGCAAAAGGGCCTTGTTGACGTCGTCGACCGCGACGCGAGGCTCACTTCCGAAGGGCGCCGCCTCGCCGAGGAGACGCTCGCCAAGCACCGTTTCTTCAAGCGGCTGCTCTGCGACGCCGGGGTGGATGCGGAAGTCGCGTCAGAGGAGGCGTGCCGCATGGAGCACTGCATATCCGACCCTTCCTTCCGTCGCCTTGCGGACCATCTTGCGGACCTGCGGGAGCAGGGCAAGAACGGGTGACCGGTCGGGCGTCCGCGAGCCCAGGCAAAACTTATTGAATTCGGCGGCGCACGCAGCCAGTACGGCTGGCGGCATGCGCCGCTTTCGCCCGCCCGGCGGCCCTCGTGCGGGCGACGACACGATACCGAGCGGCGACGATGGCAACGGGCATCGCGCCATCGCCGCCGGACCCCGCGACTCTGAGATGCAGCGTCTGCCGCTCCGAAAGGAGCAGACGCATGACAGCCGAATCAGCGGGATACCCGTTCGCTAAGGTCCCCGTGCCGATCCAGGACACCTACTCGGTGGCGGAGATTGCGATACTACTGCGCGTGAGCAGGAACGCGGTCTACGAATGGAGCCTCCTCGAGGACGACCCCCTGCCGCTCAGGAGGATGATGGGAAGGAGAAGAGGGCGCTTCGCGTTCAGGGACGAGCTTTTCGAGTGGAGCAAGCGGCACGCGGAGTGAGCTTCGATGTCACAAATCTCCAATCGGAGCTGAAAGCGCTCTTCTCGTTTCGTGGTCGGGCTCTAACGTTGATTCCTGGACTGCGACAGCATGCAATCTTGTTCCTCCGAAACGTCTCCGTAGTTGCGCCTAGTTTAGTTTGGCTTAGCCTGCTTTTCCTCCGATTCTGACCGTTGCGGAATCGATCTCGATGAGAAGCCCTGAGTCGAGTTAGATTCACTCACGGTTGTTGAGCGCATACCGTCTGCATTGCCCTAGTGCAAGCACGCATCGAAAGCGAACCAAGCCCTCTGATACTGGTCTGCGCTATCTAACTTCGGAAGAACGGTAGCATCGGACGCGGTCTTGCCCGGGGTATGTCAGAAAGTGGTTAAAGTCTCCGTTGATGCCAAATGAGGGGAGCCGCCCGGGGCTGCGAACTCAAAGCTTGGTGTGGCCGCCATGGGCCTACCATTCTTTCTTGCTCCATCGAAATCCATCGGCGCCGAGATTGTGCTTAGCTCGTCAGTGCATTGTCTGTCCGAGAACCGAACGGGAGTCGAATCCGCCGCGAACATAGGACTTTCGGCTTTGCTCCTCGCTGTGGTGGATACTAACAGCTGACCTCATCACTGCTTTTATCGCTGCTGTCCATCTCTTCTGATTTCTGCTCTTCCAGAAGCTTGTTTATGCCATCCCTGATTCCCTCTAGCAAGGATACGAATTCGTCAAAGACCTTTTGCTTTACCTTGCCAGCATCCTGGACGTCAATTTCGTATTTGCTTCCAGGTTCGAAATCGAGAAGTTCGAACAGCGTCTTTGCGTTGGTCGAATTGTCCTTAATGACCACCTGCTTTCCCTCGCTATTGCTAAGAACGATTTCCTCCTGCTGGTTGCCTTCGACAGTGATTTTAATTTCGCGTGCCATACGCTTTCAACCTCCTTGCCAGAGCCTGCCGTCCGCCGTCCATGTTTTCCGCGATCCATTCAAGAGCTTCGCAGCCTTCGTCCTCAAGGCATCCAGACTTAAGCGAAAGCGAAAAGCGTCTTTTGTCGTCGCGCGAACCGGATGCGATGATCACGTTGTCTGCGTCTAGGTTGACGACGAGAAGAGGATTGTGGGTGACGAGTATAACTTGCGCCTTGTCCCTCAGTCCCTGGATTGCTGCAGATAGCTCTTTGGAAATCTTTAGGTTAGAGATGTTGTCTTCGGGCTGGTCGATGAGCAGCACATCCGCCTGGGTCACATTTTGATCGAGCAAGACTTCGTAATATATCAGCGCCTTTTCGCCGAAAGTGTTGCCGATAACTCGTTCTGAGGTGTTCTGGCGTTTAACCTCCTGCTCTGTTTTGCAAAGAGAATCCAGAAAAGACTCGAGGTTCTTTTTGACCGTTTCGTCGATCTTGTCGACCTGCCTAGTTCCCCTGACGGCGTTGCACAAGGATTCCTCTGCATCGATTGTTTCGATAGAGGCTTTGTCGAACCCGTCGTTGAACAGGGATTTGTAGAATTCCTCTTCGACCTCTTCGGCTGTTTTGGTCACGTATGGGGCGTAAGACCTGAAGACATATCCGCCAGCACGTTTATCCACGTAGCCGATACCCTGGTCGTAGTATTTCGACAGAGAAGGGAAGGAAGGGTACTCTTTTTTGATGTCCAGAGACGCCTGCGCTTGCTGAATGACTTTCGAGATGACCGCTTGCTTCAACGTGCTATAGCTTTCGGCTTGTCGATCGAGATTCGTAGAGGTCCTATTCGTGCTAGCCTTGTACTGTGTAATCGAGGTGAGGATGACGTTCTCGACGGAGCTGAACAGTCTTTCGGAGTCCAGTCTTTTCTCGACAGAAGACAAGGCATCATTTAATGAAGCCAGCGCCTCATTCAGACTCTTCAGTTCGTCAGGGGTGTATATGAGTTCGTTGTCTTCGATTTCGGTTTTTAGCTGCGTGATAATTGACCTCAATGCCGCAAAGCGATTTTCGAGTTGCGAGTAGTCTCTTGCCGCGAAGCCTTCGGTCGACACGGATACAAAGAACGTCTTGCGTAGGTATTCCTCCTTCACGGTCAAGGCGCTGCTCGCGGCTTCGCCAAGCGTTTGCTTTGCTCCTATGCGCCTGCGCACCCATTCCATTACTCGATTTGTGAACGTTGTAATTTGCGATCTGAAGTCTTGGCAGTTGACTTCAGAAAAAAGAGAGCGTCCATCAGGGTACAGGTCTTTATTGTTGTTGTAGTCGTTAAATAGCTCGCCTTGGAATACCGCCTTGCTCCTATTTGGCAGGGCGGGTATCTCGATTCGGTTATTCCTTTTTGCTGCTTTAACATGGCTCTCCGAATCGTTTCCTGAAATAAGTTTAAGAAGTGTTGATTTGCCTGATCCGTTTTCACCAATGATGACGTTCACCCCGGGGCTAAGTTGCGTATCAACGCCATTTACGCTTACTTTTTCCAAGAATGGATAAGAGACGCTGTCGATTCTTCCAAATCTGGTTTCGGGCGAAGTGATTGCGAGCAGCAAACCCCTAAACGAGGGAAGGGCCCTGATGGTGGTGAAGACCGGAGCGCCTTGTCTGACGTTCTTGGAGTCATGGTTGGGGTATACGGCCCATTCGTGACAGTCGATGCCGATAAGCAAGCCGATGGAGTTGCAGAACTCGCTCATGTCGACCAGATTGTTTTTTACAATGCCTTCCACATTAGGGCTCTGAATCTCAATTGCACTAATATAGCCAATTTCCAAATAGTCCAAAAAATCCGAGCAGGCATCGCTGAAAGAATTGGCGCCGCCCTTTTGCTTGGGGTCAAGGCTCTTCCTTTGATATGCAACCAAAATGACAGGAAGTTTAATTTCCTTAAGAATGGATTCAAAGTCATTTTTCGAATACTTGTGGTCTTTGTTCTCGGGAGCATGCCTGCTCATGACAAGTTCGATGGTCTCGTAGTCTTCTTTTGCCTTGCAGTCAAAATAGGCGAGGATGTGACACGGCTTTGCCGTATCAAGCAAAACATCAAATTCGATTCCGGCAATGATGCCTTTAACTGACGGGTATGATCCTAGCCGAATAAGCTTCTCGGCTTCTATATAAAGCTTTGAATCGAACGTATTGTGGTCGGTGAAGGAAATAAGATTGATCCCCTCCGTCTCTAATTTATTGAAGAGCACGGGCAGGTTTCCAATGGTCGACTGGTCAACCACCCCGACACTTTCTTTGTATTTGCTGGCAATCGAGTGGATATGCAAATCGATTTTTATGTTCTCATTCAGCATTGTGCAGCTCCAATCAAGCCAGGTCGAAGCGATGATCAGGCAAGTCTTTCGATGAAGCCTTTATTTTCTCTCAAAGCGATCTTGTCAATCATCGGTATATATCAAGCATAGCCGATTCATGGGAAACGAATCGGGCATCATGCCGATTATTCAACAGTTTGGATTAATAATTCTATCGTGGAGAGCTGACGACGTAAGACTCTATCCTTCTCATTACGGGACATAGATTGTGGTCTTAGCAGTGAATAAGCGCGAACCTCCTTGGCATCTTATGGGACAATCGACGCCGCTGCCTCTGATAGGAGGTTTGAGCTTGTTCCGCTTTGATAGCATACACGGTTCAAGATTCCTTGTCCTTACGTATCCCTCTCTCGAACCAAGGAATGCCCAGCATATCCTGCGCTGACGATGAGGCTGAGGCAATTGAACGTGCTTCTCGGGTGTGAGTTGGATTTCCATTTAGGCGGGATGCTCGCACGCCAAGGTACCCATGCCGATTCAGGACACGTACTCAGCGGCGGAGATGGCGATACTCCTGCGCGTAAGCAGGAGCGCGGTCTACGAATGGAGTCTCTTCAAGTGGAGTAAGCACCACGCGACTTGGTTAATCGTAGCTAAAGCAAAGGCTTTAGTGTATTTGGCTTTGCCGAGCAAAGGATGGCTTTCGTCCAGGTCGACTAGATGGTTTTAGAAATACTTCTATCCGCTAAGTCGAGGCTGCTCCATTAAGGTCCATCAGGTGTAAGAGTTGACACCATCTAACTTTGATGGCAAACTTTCCGCTGTGAAAGATATCTAAGTTATTTTTAAAGGGAGGTGGCTAGTGGGCAATGGCAACTACCAAGAGACGCACGAGCGCATCTTGAAAAGCGGTCTTGCGGCGTTTTTGGAAGAGGGATTCGAGAAGGCGAACCTGCGCAGGATTTGCAAAACAGCCGGTGTGACAACCGGGGCGTTCTACAAGCACTTCGAGGACAAAGAGGCGCTCTTCTCCGAACTGGTCGAGCCTCTGGCAAGCATGATTCGCGAAGCTTACGCCCAAGGTGAGCAGCGAGGCTTCGCCGGGTACGACGAAGGGGAGCCAGTGACTCCGGAGCAGGTGCGCGCCGCCCTCGAGACTAAAGCGGCAGGGACGCTCGCCACCACGGCGATGCTGTACTCCCATCGCGATATCTACGAGCTCCTTGTGTTCCGCTCTTACGGCACTCCGTACGAGCATTTTCTGGATTGGCTCGTCGACGAGGAAGATAGAACGACCCTCCGTGCTCTTGAGCTAATCCACGGCGCAGAAAAGGCTCGAACCGTTATCTCGAAAGAGTCTCTCCATATCGTCAACCACGCGTTCTACAGCGCCCTTTCCGAGAACATCGTCCATGCGAAGAGCCTTGAGGAACTTAACGCGACGACAAAGGTTATTTCAACGTTCTTCAATTCAGGCTGGGAGAAATATCGCATGCCCTGATGGCCCTTTCTTTTTTTGCCATCAAAGATAACTAAGTCATTTTCAATCGAACTCCTCTTCAGGATCGAAGAGGAGTTCGGGCTCAGGCCCGTCGGCGATGACAAGCTCGCCATCGCGCCCGGTGCAGAGAAGGCGCCGAAGCTCGCCGCCGCCATCAAGGCCTGGGAATCCCAGGTGGATGCGCTCGACCGCGGCGAGATAACCCCCGAGGAATACGAGTCCTGGAAGATGGGGATTGGTGGAAACCCGAGCCCTTCCGCATGAATGCGTCTCTGGTAAACACCAAACTTCTATGGACGTGATGGCTCCGGATGGATTTCGCTTGCCATTCGGGGCAATTGCCGTCTTTATACCCGATTCGAAACGAATGAACGCGAGGGGTCCGATTGACAATGCAACTGTCGTATCTCGTTCAAGGCGAGAAAACTAAGGAGAATATGATCGGGAAGGACCTGCCGAAAGGAACTGCCCTCGATTCGGTAGAGAAGTACGACGCCAAAGGGGGTTAGCTCTACTTCGTCACATTCTCTGCAGAGCCCGACACGCTTTCGAGTGCGAGGGCTTTGTCTCGTCTCAGAGATTCTCTGCCTGCCAAAAAGCACGTGCGAATTTTACGAGACGATGCCTCTTCTAGATTTGCGAAGGCTCTGTATCCCAAGTTGGCAGACTATGAGCGTGCTCTTCGGCGGGTGCTCACCCTCTCGATGTGCGCCGAACATGACAATTTCGAAGACAAGCTGGTAAAGAACCTAGAGGAGGCGACTCTCAGCGAGCTCGGTTTGAGGCTATTTTATAGCGACGCCTTCAAAGAAGAGGTTTCCAGGCTAGTGAACCAGAAGGGTCCCATCTCCAAATCCGATGTTTTGGAAAGGATAGAGGGGATTGAAGAGCGAACCGTCTGGACTGACCTGTTCGACGGCAGAGAGTTGAAAGGCGTGTGGGAGAATTTCAGGGCAATAAACAAGATAAGAAACAAAGTCATGCACCACAGGACGATCTTGGCCAAGGAGTATGACGAGGCGAAGGAGTTGCTGGCTGAATCGACTGACGAGCTCGAAGCCTACGCCAACCATATACACGAAGACCCCAGCTATCCGAAACGCCATTCCGCCAATGCCCTTAGCGCTGCGCGCCTCTTGGGGGGCAACTATGCGTCGGAGATTGCCGGTGCCCAGGTCTTCCTGGATAAAATCGCTCCTCTTCTATCTTCGCAGAGTTTTGCGGATTATTACGCTCTATCCGATTCGGCATCTGCCGCAGCTAAAGCCCTCTCGCAATCAGTCGCCACGATTGACCCGTCCAGGCTTTCCGCGGTCTCGAGCCTAGCCGAAACACTAAGCGAAAGCATCACGAAGATCCAAGGCCCAGCCCTACAGGCAGCGATTAGCCAATTGGCGCAGAATACCATTCCGTCCGGTTTGACGACGAGCCTGCCTGCTTCAGCTGCTTTAGCTCGCGAGCAATCCAATCCTCTCGAAGATGATGACGAGGAGAAAGGCCAAGGCGAATCGCATGATAGAGACTCTTCCGAAAGCGAAGAAAGCTCAGGAGAGGAACGAAAGGAAGGGTTTGATTAGCGCATAGATCTTGCGGCTGCGACCCTGCAGCGCATACGCTGTCTGCGCTATGGTTTTGCGAAACCGCTGAGGGCCGTTTCGGGTCGCAAGCCTCCTGCTGCTACTCGAGAGGAGTGGTTGCGAAACCAGCTCGTTTTCGTGAGTTTGCGAGAATGACGCTTCCAGGCTCTCCACCAGGGGCATCTGCCATTCTCGAGTTTCGTTTTTCCAGGTGAGTTTCGTTTGAGTTTCGCCGATTTTCGACGGCACCTGCAAGCGTCCCGCCATCATTGCCTTTCATCGGCTTGCAGGTTCTTCGGTTCGCGTCGGTTCTCTTCGGTTCCGTTCAAGTCGTTTCAGGCTTGTTTGACCCATGCCCGTTTGCCATGGGGTGGCATCCGATCATGCGTCTACCTGCGGAAACGGGAAGGCTCCTCGTTTTTCTCGAAGAGCCTTTTGAGTTTTTACCCGATTGCGAAACCATGTGGCTTGCAGGTGCGGCGGTTCCGAAACGTCCCCATCGGTTGCCATCGGAACCGTACGAAACCGTATGAAAAACAAGAACAAATGTTCTATTACTATTCCCACTCGGCAAATTCAGATATATGGGAGCGTATTTAGGGTGATTTTGCAGGCAAAACATTCGCAAATATATTAATGTTTTGCCTGCTTATTTGAGGCAGTACGCTTTCTTAGTATCAAAATAGTATCACAAAAACCGAGAAATTGCAAGGGTTTCAGGCCATAAACGGCCACAATCAAAACTTCCCTCAATTTGATGTAAGTTTCTGTCGAAATGGGTCTCAAATCGAGACCCATTTCGACCACCGCCTGGGAGCGTAAACGCTCCCAGGCAATAGGGGATTGATTTCCGCCCCGGCGGAAATCAATCCCACCATGGGACGCAATTCGACCTAAAATCAAAGGAGGCGGGCAAGCACTTCTGGTGCTTGCCCGCCTTGATAACCGCAGAGCAAGGCCGGGCGGGGCGGTCAATGGCGGCGCACTTGTGCGCCGTTCATCTCGACCATTGACAGCCCCGACTGGATTTGCTATCCATCTAAAGAAGTGCGTTGTGTTCTATTCGATTTCTTAGATTATCAATTTTTTCTTTGATAGACTGGATTATCTCCAAAAATGCTTTGTCTGATTTTCCTGTCGGATCGTCAAGCCCCCAATCCTCCCGGTGCTTGCAGGGTAGATAGGGGCAGGCCACATTGCACCCCATTGTTATTACAATGTCTACGGGCGGAAGTTCGTTCAGCAATTTGCTATATTGCGTCTGCTCCATGTCAATGCCATAGAGTTGTTTTATCAGCCGAACTGCGTCCTGGTTGATCTGCGGCACAGTCTCCGTGCCAGCGGAGTAACTTTCAAATACATCGGAGGCCAGATACTTTCCGAGTGCCTCGGCGATTTGGCTCCGGCAGGAATTGTGGACGCAGATAAACGCCACCTTGGGTTTTTGACCCATACGTCATCCCCTGACCTTTTGAATGAGGGCTTTTACCTCATCTTTTTTCAAAACCTTACCATAGGACATGACCTTGCCATCTACCACAAGGGCAGGGGTGGTCATCACGCCATAGGCGGCGATCTGCGAGAAGTCCGTTACATGGTCTATGGTCGTGTCCATATTCAGTTCCGCAAGCGCCGCTTTGGTGGCATCTTCCAACGCATGACACTTCGCGCAGCCAGCCCCCAGCACTTTGATCCCAGCAGTTGTTTTTGCGGCCTCTGCCTGGGCCATCTTTTCGGGTGTGCAGCCGCTCCCACAGCAGCAACTTTTTTCCTCTTTCTTCTTGTTAAACAGTCCCATAGCGAATTACCTCCTTAGATTAAATCAAAATGAATTGAAACGCATTGAACAGGTAGCCAACAATGATAATGCCAATCGTACAAATGCCAATAAAGAGTGCCAGTAGTTTGGGTTTCACAGCCTTGCGGAGCATGATAAGGGACGGCAGGGACAAGGTAGTAACAGCCATCATAAAGGAAAGAACGGTACCCAGTTGTGCCCCCTTAGAAAGTAGTGCCTCTGCAACAGGAATGGTGCCGAAAATATCTGCGTACATGGGGATACCAACGATTGTAGCGAGAATCACACCAAAAGGATTGTTGCTGCCAAGTACGGTTTCAATCCAACTTTCCGGTATCCAGTTGTGGATTAGCGCACCGATCCCGACACCAACCAGAATATAGGGGAACACTTTCTTGAAGGTGCCCAGCATTTGTTCCTTTGCGTAGGTGAGCCTTTCCCGGATCGTCAGGTCAGGAGACCCAATGTCGACGCTGCCAGCCGAAAGCACAAAACTTTCAACGTACTTTTCCATATGCAGTTTCTCAATCATGGTGCCGCCGACAACTGCGATAACAAGCCCAAGGATCACATAGACGATCGCCACTTTTGCACCGAAAATGCTCATTAACAAGACAAGACTTCCTAAATCGACCATCGGTGATGAAATCAAAAAGGAGAACGTCACACCCAAGGGAAGTCCCGCACTGGTAAAACCGATGAACAGCGGGATAGATGAACAGGAGCAAAAGGGGGTCACTGTTCCCAGCAGAGCGGAGATGATGTTCGCCCAGATCCCATGAAAACGACCTAAAATGCGCTTACTTCGCTCGGGTGGAAAATAACTTTGAATATAGGAGATTGCAAAAATCAATACGCAGAGCAGCACCGTGATTTTCAAGACATCGTAGATAAAAAACTGGACGCTGCCGCCAATGCGCCCATTTACATCCAAGCCCAGTGCCGACAGCCCAATGCCGAGAAGTTCGTTCAGCCATTTCATGCCAAGCATCTGATCTTGAATAAAGTCCCATACGCCCATACAAAAACCTCACTTTCCATTTCATGGACAACATATCAAAACTTTTTGATGTATTGTGCCGAAGGAAACGCCATCTAAATTAGATGGCGTTTCTATCCACAACGGGGACAGGTACTCTCTTGTTCTGCATCTGGAGTTGTCAATTTTTTCAGCAGTTCTATTGCATAGTCCCTACCTGAAGAACTCAGTCGGTAGTGCGTCCATTTGCCCTCTTGACGACTGACGACAATGCCGGAATCGCAGAGGATTTTCATATGGTAAGAGAGGCCGGACTGCGTTAAATCCAACGGCTCTTGCAGGACACAAGCACACTTTTCACCGCTCCTTAACTGTTCCAGGATTGCAAGCCGTTTCGGATCGCAGAGAGCCTTGAATACTTTTGCCTGTTCCTGATACGCTGTCCCCATGTTCTCACCTCGCATCAAATAATTTTGATATGACTAGTATATGCAGCAACGTCTCGTTTGTCAACAGTTCAATCAAAATTTTTTGAAGTCACCGCCCTCCCCGGTCAAGGGAGCGCCGGGGCCGTTTGCGGCCTTTCTCCGCCTGTTCCCTCTGCTTGTCGGCCTCCACAGCCGCCTGCACCTGTTCCGGGCCAAAGACCCGCTTGACACGTGTATAGTCGGCGGATATCTGCCGCAGTTTTTTATTCTCCATCTTCACCTCCATCAAGCGGTCAGACAGGCGGGCGTTGCCCTCCCGCACCCGGTCATAGTCCCCTTGCAGACGGTCAAACTTCCCTTTTAGATCGATGTACTTGCGGAACAGGGAGCGCAGCACCTTGACGATCTTCGCCAGCAGGGGCTTTGCCTTTTTCTCCCGGTAGGACTTGGCGCTCTCCAGTGTCCCGGCCTCCGGCAGAATTTCCTCCGGGTCGGTGGAGAAGTCTGCCGCCAGCCGCTCCATGTCCTTCACCGCCGGGGCCAGTTCTTTCAGCCGCCGCTCCTGGCTCTCCACCTGGCTCTCTTTCTCCGCCTTGACTGTCTCCAGGGCGGCGATCTCTTTCGCCCTCTGCCCCTTCTTGTAGTCCAGCACAGACAGGTGCTTGTCGTGGGTGCCCTTGTCCTCCCACTCTATCCCGTGGCGCTCCATCAGGTTGGAGAGTTGCTCTTTCTCCGAGCGCACCCACTGGCTCCACTCCGTGTCCCCTCTGGTGCCGCCCTTGAAACCCTGGGCCGCCAATGCCTGTTTCAGAGATACCCGTGTGT
This sequence comes from Gordonibacter faecis, assembly GCF_030077735.1. Classification (NCBI taxonomy): domain Bacteria; kingdom Bacillati; phylum Actinomycetota; class Coriobacteriia; order Eggerthellales; family Eggerthellaceae; genus Gordonibacter; species Gordonibacter faecis. Next base: position 125,916 of record NZ_JASJEU010000013.1, read on the forward strand.
CCAGCCCCCGCTTGCTCCCGGTAGTGAACGGCACAAAGTCGATGTGCAGATGGGGCGTGGCCTCGTCCATGTGGAGGTGGGCCGAGAACACCCGGAGATTGGGATTGCGCTCTTGAAACGCTTTCATATACTCGTCCAGCACCACCGCCGCCAGCCGCCCTTCGTTGCTGTCGGCGCTCATGTCGTCCTTGTTGCCCACTTGCAGGATAATTTCGTGAAACGGTTTTTCCTGTTTGCCGGAGCGGATTTTTTCATAGTAGTTTTCTATCCGCCTGTCTGCCCTGGTCTGTTTGGCGTTGTAGCGTTCCAGGGCCTCGTCAAAGAGTTCATGGTACACCGCCTTGATATTCTCCTGGCAGTATGTTACATTCAGATGGGAGCGTTCCGGGTCGGTATTCTTAGCGTGAAACTTCCTGCTGTTGTGGTTCACCGACCCATGCCCCACCATGGCGCTAATCGTCCTTTTCAATCAATCCCTCCTTTTCCGCCGCGCCAGCGGCGGGCCTTTGTTACTTTCTGCGAAAGTAACGCAAAAGCACTTTTGACAGCCTATCGGCCATCAAAAGCGCATTTGCGCCCTACGGGGTGGTGTGGGGGCTTTGCCCCCGCCGTCTGCGGACGGCTCCCCCAGCAGGGCCGCCCTTTGAAAAGGGCACCCTGCACCCCGCCTAAACTTTTTCACTCGCCGTGGGGCAGGGAGGAAAGGCCAGCGGCCTTTCCTCCCACCCGGCAAGTGTTTTCCGTGGGGTGAAAGTCAAGGGGTTCGGGTTGTATTGCCTTGCGGCAATCTCCACCCGCAGGTATGCCCCCTTGACTTTCACCCCCGCTCCCCGTGACAGCCGTGACGACCGTGACGGCTTTTTTGATATCGGGGCGGTGGTGCAGAGGTTGTCACGGCTGTCACGGTCGTCACGCCTGGGGAGTTTCCAGCGTCAGCCGAATACTTCTCCCGGCGTGGGTACGGGTGCTTTCGTAGCGGATATGGTACTCATAGGACAGCCGCCACGCCCGAACATTCAACCGCATCGCCAGGGCATTGGCTTTCATATCCACCCCCAAGGCGGCGGTAAGGTCGGTGGCCGTTCCGCTCCACTCTGGCCGCTCCGCCGTCACCAGGGCGGCAACGGCCTCCAAAACCGGGTCAGGCGGTTCCCTATACGGTTCTGTTTCCCGCCGCTCCAACTCCCACGCCAGCCGTTCTTCGTCCCGTTTCAGATAGAGGCGCTGGTCTTGCAGGTCACGCCCGGATATGTCCAGTGTGGCGGCGCTGTCCGTCCTCCGCTCCTTTTGGAGCAGAAAGGCCCCGTCCGCCGCACCCATCAGGCCATTGGTGCCGGAGATCATATCAAACTTGTCGTCGGCCTGCTGCTTGCGGGTATGGTGTACCAGCAGGAGGCAGACCCCCTTTTCATCGGCAAGGTGTTTCAGACTTGTTATCACCTTATAGTCGTCTGCATAACTGTACTTCTCTGCCCCGGCCTCCCGGATTTTTTGCAGGGTGTCGATGATGATAAGCCGGGTGTCCGGGTGTTCCCGGACAAATCTCCTTAGTTGTTCCTCCAGGCCGCTGTTTAACTGCTTGGCATAAATGGAGAGGTGGAGGTCTGCGGCGCTGTCCTCTCCGAACATCCGGTACAATCGTCCCTGCAAGCGGGGATAGTCGTCCTCCAGGGCCATATAGAGGACGGCCCCCTGGCGGACTTCGTACCCCCACAGGGGGAGGCCCTTGCTCACATGATAGGCCAGTTGCGCCATGAGAAAGGACTTGCCGACCTTGGGAGCGCCCACAAAGAGGTACACCCCCGGATAGAGTAGGCCCTCCACCACGGGGGGCTTGCCGGGGTACACCTTTTCGTAGAGTTCGTTCATGGAGAGGGAGGGCAGATAGGCCGGGTCGTTGACCCGGTCTATCTGTCGCAGGATTTCCCTAAAATCCCGTTCTTGGGGCTTGTGTTCGGCCTGTTCCTCTGCTATACTTTGGTTAAGTTTTTGTGAGAGCGACTGTCCCCCGTCTGCGCCAACAGGCGGATATGGGACGGTCGTTTTCTCTTGTGATCTATCCATCTATCAATCCTCCCTCATGCCGTCCATGATGGCGGCGATTAGTTCAATGTTGTCCATCAGTTCTTCGTCCACCCCATCCCCGGCCTCTATCCGTTGCAGTTCGGCCAGCACAGCGGCCAGTTCATTCCGCAGGGCCTTATAGACCCTTGGATTGCCCTGCACCACCACTTCCCGGTACAGGAGCCGCCGGGTGATGTAGTCCTGTTTCGTCAGCCCGGAGAGCCGCACAGCGGTTTCAATTTGTGCGTCCTCCTCCGGGGACACCCGAAACGCCACAGTCTTGTTTCTCCATCGGTTCTTGTTGTCCCTGTTCTTCAGCGACATGATTTAGGCCCCCTTTCGCTCCATGTCCAGCCTGTCCGCCATCTCCGTCTGCCGGGTGGGGAACAGGTGGGCGTAACGGTAAGTAATGTCGATACTCTCATGCCCCACCCGGTCAGCGATTGCCAGGGCCGTAAAGCCCATGTCAATCAGCAGGGAGATGTGGCTATGCCGCAGATCGTGTATTCTGATCCGCTTGACCCCGGCCTCTTTCGCTCCCCTGTCCATCTCACGATGGAGGTAGGATTTTGTTACCGTGAAGATACGGTCAGTCGGTTCTACGGCGTACAGGCTCTTGATGTAGTCCTGCATCTCGTCACAGAGGAAAGCGGGCATTTGAATGACCCGGTTGCTCTTGGGCGTCTTGGGGTCGGTGATAACATCCCGGCCCTTGATACGCTGGTATGACTTGGAGATAGTGACCGTCTGTTTCTCAAAGTCGAAGTCCGCCGGGGTGAGGGCCAGCAACTCCCCCTCCCGCACACCGCACCAGTAGAGCATTTCAAAGGCGTAGTAGGAGAGAGGCTTGTCCATCATGGCCTCCGCAAATTTCAGATATTCCGCCTTTGTCCAGAACAGCATTTCCCGGCTCTTTGGCTTGCCCATGTTCCCCACCTGGGCGGCGGGGTTGACTTTCAGATTGTAGTGCCGCACCGCATGATTGAACACGGCGCTCAACTGGTTATGGAGCGTTTTCAGATACACCGGGGAATAGGGCTTGCCGTTCTTGTCCTTATAGCCCAGCATTTCATTCTGCCACGCTATGACCTCTTTAGAGTGAATGTCGCACATCTTCCGCTTGCCGAAGTAGGGCACCAACTTCTTGTAGAGGATATGTTCTTTCGTGCCCCAGGTGTTTTCCTTGATACGGCCCTTCATGTCCGCCACATAGACGGCCACGAAGTTCTCAAAGGTCATTTCCAGATCGGCGGTCTGCTGTTGCAGGAATGTCCGCTCCCACTCCAGCGCCTCCCGCTTGGTGGGAAAGCCCCGTTTCATCTTCTTGACCTTTTTGCCCGTCCAGTCCTCGTAGTAAAAGGACGCATACCATGTGCCCTTCTCCTTGTCTTTGTACGCTGGCATTGTGTTTCCTCCTTACTGCTCGTCCCGCAGTCCGTAGAATTTTTCCTCGAAGTAGCGCCTGCTCACCCGTCCGGGAATGGTGATAAAGCCTTTCTGTTTCAGTTCCTCGTTCATCTCCCGCACCAGTTTGTAGGCGTAGGGCTTGGAGATACCCAGTTCCCTGGCTACTTCCTCTGCCTTTACAAACAGTTCCTTGCTCATGTGGTTCACCTCCTTATTTCTGTTTCGCAAATATGTTAATGTTACTATCCTCATTATACATTAACACAAGTGTTAATGTCAAGAATTTATTTCGCATTTTTGTTAAACTTTATCTTGCATATTTCGCTTTTTTGCGCTATACTATTGGCAAAGGCGGTGGGATATTATGACAGTCGGAGATAAGATAAAGAAAATCCGCACCTTTCGAGGCATGACACAAAAGGAATTGGGGCTTGCCGTCGGTTTTGAGGAAAAGGGAGCGGACAACCGTATCGCGCAGTATGAAACGAATTACCGTGTCCCCAAGCGGGAATTGCTGGACAAGATTGCCGAGGCGTTGCGGGTAGACCGCCAGAATTTCTACACCATCGCCCCCGGCTCCGCCGAGGACTTCATGCGGACATTCTTCTGGCTCGACGAGGACAGCCCCGGCTCTATCCGTCTGTTCCAACTTGTCCGCAATCCGGGCAGGGCGGGGGCCGCTGATGATACCGCTGTACGGTACAACGACGGCGACGACTGGCCCGCACACCCTCCCGTGGGTATGTACTTCCAGTACGGCCTTGTGGACGAGTTCATGCGGGAATGGCTTTTGCGCCAGCAGGAGTTACACGCTGGGGAGATCACCAGGGACGAATACTTTGAATGGAAATTGAATTGGCCGAGGACTTGCGACGATTGCGGAAAATGTGAACCGAGCATTCCGTGGCGCAAAAATGAATAAGACAAGCAAAACCGCCCTGCTGAATTTGTCGTTCAGCAGGGCGGTTTTGCTTGTCCTTTTGGGATTATTCTCTTGAGAGTACCGGGCGGACACGAATAGTATCAATCCAGTATCAAGAGCCACAGCGACGGGCAAAAAAGCCTGTATTCATGCGGGTTTGCGCCGTTTCGAGCGTCATTCCCACTCGATCGTTGCGGCTTCAATATGCATGGTGTCTCATCTCTCCTCGTGCCGTCTCGTCCGCCTGTTGTCCCATAATCCGAATCACTTTGTAATCACTGGAGTGATTACAAATCTGCCAAATCCAGCCCCCGCGACAGCTTTTCGCAACGACTCCCTGGCGACTACTTCCCGAAACACGAATAGGGATGATGGCAGGTGGTTTACAATGGCCTGATATCCAAGTCGGACGAGCCTACTCCCATGGCGTTATGACCACCTTGAGGCAGTCATCCTCGCGCGCTTCGAACGCGCGATAGGCTTCCAGGATGTCGTTGAGCGGGTAGCGCTTCGAGATGAGGCAGCTTGTGTCGATCTTGCCGGATTCGATGAGGGCCATCACCTCGTCCAAACCGCTCGCGTCGACGCCCCCGGTCTTGAAGACGAGGTTCTTGCCGTACATGCGGGGGAGCGGCAGCGCCTGATCATGCTCGTACATCGCCGAGATGACGACGACGGCGTTGGGGCGCGCGATGCGCCAAGCCATCTCGAACGTGGCGTCGCCGCCCGCGGCTTCGATGACGGAGTCCGCGCCGCGTCCCTCGGTGAGGTCCTGCACGGCGCGCTCGATCTCGTCGAGCGGGGCGCTGCCGTCGATGATACGGTCGGCAAGTCCGAGTCGCTTGGCCAGCTCGGCGCGATGGGGGTCGCATTCGATGGCGATGATGCTCCCGGGGTTCGCAAGCCGCGCGCACATCATGGTGGTGAGGCCGACCGGCCCCGCGCCGATGACGGCGACCGACGAGCCCTCTTCGATCTCGGCGAGGCGCGCGCCCCACCATCCGGTGGCGAGGATGTCGCCCAGGAACAGGGCGTCCTCGTCGGAGACGGAGTCGGGGATGCGCGTGAACGCGTTGTCCGCGAAGGGGACGCGCACGAACTCCGCCTGGCATCCGTCGATGCGGCAGCCGAGCTCCCAGCCTCCCTGCTCGCAGTTGTTGACCCAACCGCGCTGGCAGAAGAAACACGTGCCGCAGAACGTCTCGCAGTTCACCGCCACACGGTCGCCGGGCTTGAAGCGGGTGACGTCGGCGCTGACCTCCTCGACCACGCCCACGAACTCGTGCCCCAGCACCGTGTCGGGCACCGCGTGCGGCACCGCGCCGCGCATGATATGCAGGTCGCTCGTGCAGATGGTCGAGCGCGTCACGCGCACGATGGCGTCGGTGGGAAGCTGCAGCGTGGGTTGCGGGCGCTCCTGCAGCGCGATGTTGCCGTTGCCGTCGTGCACCAGTGCTTTCATGGGGGTCCTTTCGCGCGGGGGTTTCGTCCATGGTAGCACGGGGGAGCGCGGGGTGGGTTTCCGCAACGGGGCTCAGCCGATGCGTTGATCCTGCGGTTTGCGGGCGACGATCGCGAAGTTGAGCGGGATCTTCGGCATGCCCTCGGGCGTCGTCCAGCCTTGTTCCGTCTCTACGAGGAAGGGGAGCGCCTTCCACTCGGCATAAGGGCTTTCGCGGAGCGCCTCGATGGAGAGTCCGGCTGCGAGCAGGCTGTCGACGATCTCTTGGAAGTCGTGGCGCCAGTTGTGGTTCGCCGTGTGGGCGATCTTGCCCGCCGACCCTTCGACGTAGCTCTCGTCGCTTTCGTAGTCGATGCTGCCCGTGCCGCTGAGGTAGTCCTCGGTGATGGTGAGCGATTCGTAGCCGAGCGCGTCGAGGAGCGGGTGGTCGTCGCGCAGGAGGGACATGCCGCCCGGAACAAGCATCTCGGCGATCGAGTGCGCCCAATCGCCCAGGTCGGGAAGCCAGGTGATCGCGCCCGTTCCCGTCACCACGACGTCGAAGGTCCGTTCGATGACGTGCGAGGCGAACCGCGCGTCGCCCTCCACGAAGGTCGCGTTGGCGCCGGCACGCTGCGCGATGCGCCGTGCGTGCGCAAGCGAGGTGGGGGAGAAGTCGAGCCCCCATGCCTCGCGTGCGCCGAGGCGCAACCACGAGATCGTGTCGGTGCCGATGTGGCACTGCAGGTGGAGGACGGAAAGCCCGGCGAGGCTTGCCTGCGGGAGGTGGGGCAAGAGCGCCTCGAAGTCGCGCCGCGCGACGCCGGAGACGTAGCTCGGATCGGAGACGAGCCTTTCGACCTCGTAAAACGCCGATTCCGCGTGAACGGCGGCGCGGTCGTCCCAGTTGTCGCGGTTCTCCGCGAGCTTGCGGTCGAGCACGTTGTCGGCTGCTATTGCGCTGTCGGTTGCAGCGGCGTGCGTGCTTGCATCGGTGGTGGTATGGGCGAAGTTCATGGCGGGAGACGAGAACACTTTGCTGATGGTCTGCAGGCGCGCGTCGAAGCACTCGTCGCACGGCAGGCCTTCCTGATCTCCGAGGATGCCGACGATGCCGGATGCCATGAACGAAGCGACCGCCCGCACGTCCTCCCGCGCGAGGTCGAGGCCGAACTTGCTCGCCCACGTCTCCGCGAGAGCCCGTTTGAAACGTTCGGTGAGGCGGGTCGATCCGTTCGGTCCCGTCAACAGGCAGACGCGCTCCGCGGCGCTTCTTTGATTGCCATCAAGGTGGAATGACGTGCCGCTTTTCGAAAGGAACTTTTCGGCGAGGTCGGCGATGCCGGTGGGGACGGCAGCATCGACCGCCTGCTCGGCGAGATCTTCGATCGAGTCGAAATAGTAGTAGAAGGTTGCGCGGTTGCATTCTGCTTGGCGTGCGATCGATGCGGCGGTCACCTCGCGGTACGGCATACGGGAGAGCTGATCCCAGAACGCCTCGATCATGCGTGCCTCGGCGCCTCTCTCTTCCGAATCCTTGCGGGGGCGTGCCATGGCAGCATCCTTTCTCTGCTCATTGAGCCATCGGGCGGTTGGAACCGTGACCCGCGACTGTTGGAAACCCGACGTTTCCGCGCGAATCGCTGGTTTTATTCCCCGTCTGACTTTGGGATAATCTGATTATACAACGCATGTTGGGTTTATGGGGAAGCGAAGGAGGCCGTCATGGGGAGCGAAAGCGTCATCGTCCTCGATAGCGTGACGAAGGTGCTCGGGAAGAAACCGCGCATCGATGGCCTTTCGTTCGACTGCGAGCCGGGGAGGGTCTACGGGCTTTTGGGGCCGAACGGCGCGGGCAAGACAACCCTGATGAACCTCATCACCGGGCTCTACCGTCCCACGTCGGGCACGGTGCGCGTGCTGGGGCTCGACCCGGTGCGCGATGCGCGGAAGGTGCGCCGCGAGATCGGGCTCGTGCCGCAGGAGACATCGCTGTACCCGGAGCTCTCGGCGTTGGAGAACCTGCGGTTCCACGCCGCGCTCTACCTGGACGACCAGCGCATGGCGGAGCGACGCATCGATGAGGTGCTCGAGCTCGTCGATCTTGCCGATCGGGCGAAAGACGCCGTGGGTTCCTATTCGGGCGGCATGAAACGGCGCCTCGCGCTCGGGCGTGCGATGCTCGCCGACCCGCGCATCCTGCTGCTTGACGAGCCGACGCTCGGCGTGGACGTGCAGGGCACGCACCGCATCTGGGATTACGTAAGGCGGTTCAAGGGCGAGGGGCGTACCGTCCTCGTCTCCACCAACGTGATGGCGGAGGCCGATGCGCTCGCCGATGAGATATTGCTGCTCGACCACGGCAGGAAGGTGCGCTTCGGCACGCCGGACGCGCTCAAGGCGGAGGCGGGATCGACCGTGGTGCGGATAACGTCCGTGTCCGGCTCCCGTGTCGACGAGGCGGCTCTGCGCGGGCGCCTGGACGGCTTCTCCTTCGATGGTGAGTCGATCGTAGTCGACGCGCCCGGGGGAGAGGCCGATCTGGCGCGTATCCTCGGTCTCGTCGAGGGTGCGGTCGAGATCGCGGGCGTCGAGCTGCACCGACCGACGCTTGACGACGCCTTCCTCGCGCTCACGGGCAGATCGTTGCGGGATTAGGCTTCCGCCGTTCTCCCGAACGGCGGAACAGGCCGACGCTGCAAAGTGCCTGCGCACAACGCCTTCGCGCGATCTCGCAGGCTCGCGTACGGAGTACGCGTCGCCCGCGAGACCCCGCGAATTCGGCGTACTCATGCGCTTCTCGCTGATCTGGCTAACTATGCAATCGTTACGTTATCGAAGGGGGACGAAGCATGGGAACCTTGAGGATAATCGGCAAGGAGTTGGCGAGCGTCAAGGAGAACATCCCGTTCAACCTGGCGACCGTCGTATCACCGCTGCTTTTCCTGTTCGCGTTCGCCGTGATGGTGTCGGGTGGCATCACCATTCCCGTCGAGACGCAGCCCGCCTCTTCCGAATCGGCGTTTCTCCAGGCGACCGCCGAGTACCGGGCACCGGATGGGACGCCCTATCTCGAGTTGGAGGCCGCGCCTGCCGAAGGCGCTCCCGACGGGCGCAGCGCCGACCGTTACATCGTTGAGGACGAGCCCGCTGTGGGCGAGGAAGGCGCGACCGGGGAGATCGTTCACCTCGTCAACGACGTGAACTCTAACATGACCAAGAACTACGCCAACCGCTTGGCCGGCGCGCTCGTGAACTACGTCGATGCGGGCAGGAGCTCCGGCACCGTCGAGGTGGTCGAGCAGACGCGTTACGAGGAGGATATCCCCTGGGACGAGAGCTTCGCCGTGAGCACGCTCGTGTTCGGTGCGATGCTTGCGGGGCTTCTGTTCGGACAGCTCTCGATGACGAGCGAGTGGGAGAACGCGACGGCGAAGCTGCTCGTGCTCTCGCCGCGCCCTGCCTCGTCGGTCGCTGCGGGCAAAGTCGTCGCAGCGTTTCTCAAGGCGCTCGTTGCGGGCGCGGTGCTTGTCGGGGTGGTGGCGCTGATGTACGGCCGTGCGCTCGCGAGCGCCCCATGGCTTGTGGCGGCGCTCTGCCTGATGTACATCGTGTTCGCGAGCCTCGGGCTCGCCTTGGGCATCACGGTGCGCTCGACCATGACGGCGTTCCTCGTGTCGCTTGTGGCGGCGCTGTGCCTTTGGGTCGCGGGAGGCGGGTTCGGCGACCTGTCGTACTTCGGCGAAGCGGCGCAGGCGGTGGGGGCGGTGAACCCGGCAACCTACGCGCTCGATGCGGTGCGCTACGCGTACTTCGGTGGCGTGGCGGATCCGACGCCGCTTATCGTGCTCGCGGTGGGCGCGGCAGCGACTCTTGCGGCAGTGTGCGCGGTCTACGCGCGATGGACGCGAAGCGAAAGGGCGGCATCATGAACCTCTTCATCCGGGAACTGAGGAAACTGCTTGCGCTCACGAAGGCCGACCCGAAGTCGCTCGCGGCGGGCATCATCGCACCGACCATCATCTTGGTGATCTTCGCGCTCACGTTCGGCAATTTCGTCGCGCTCAAACTCGCGGTCGTGAACGACGACGCTGGCGCGCTCGGTACGGCGTTTGAGGAGACGGTGTTCTCCCAGACCTCCCCGCTGTCGGGCGAGCCCTATTTTGAAGCCATTGAGGCGGACGCCGAAGAGGCGCAGATGCTCTACGAGCAGGGGCGCGTGAACGGCATCCTGACGATCCCCGAGGACTTTTCGGCGCGGCTTGGGTCCGGCGAGCCCGCGCAGGTGCTCTACGCGTTCGACAACTACAACACCGACATGGCGAAGAACCTGCGCCTGTACCTCGACGAGGGCATCTTCGCGTTCTACCAGGAGCACATGCCCGGCATGGAGATCGAGGTTCGGCGCGAGTTTGCCGTGGGCACACAGCTCGACTGGTTCGCCATTATCGCGGTGGGCGTGTTCATGCTGGCGTTCCTCATGGGATCGATGTTCAACTTCCTCTACCTGCTCAACAAGGAGCGGGTGCACGCGACGCTGTCCGAGTACCGCCTCGCGCCGACATCGCTTCTGCCCACGTTCGCGGCGCGCGTCGCGGTGGCGCTGCTTGCCGGGGCGGTCGGAGCGGCGGTGAACGCGCTGCTCATCTGGCTGCTTACGGGTGTGAATCTGGCATGCGGCCTGTTGGCGATCCTGCCTATTCTCTTGGTGTTGGGGATCGCGTTCGTATCGTTCGCGGCGATCGTGTCGCTCACAGTGCGCAAGTTCAGCGGCGCCGCGATGCTGTCGATGGTGACCGCCGTGGTGGCGTGGTTCCTCTCCGGTGCCACGACCTCGGTGAAGTACGCCACGGGTGCCTTGCTCGACGTGGCGCTTGCCTTGCCCTCAAGCTACGGCCTCTCCCAGATTCGCGCAGCCGTGTTCAACGTCGATCAGAGCGTTGGTGGCCTGCTCGCGGTGGATAAGGGGTGGCTCGTGATGGGGGCGTATGCTGTCGTGCTGGCGGTTGCCGCATGGGCGGTCTATCGGAAGCGGCTTGGCGGCGGCGGACGGTAGAAGGATTATCTTTGAAGAACGGATCGCGGCGTTGAATGAATGCCTTTGAGCCTGAGTCCTTCATAGAACTACGGCCTTGTTTTGCGCAAATTGGCGAAAACAAGGCCGTAAAAAAGCCAAAATTGGAGAAAATCAGGCGATGAGGGTTACTCCCACTCAAAAGTTGATTCGTTTGCTGTAATGCACTGTAATTGTTCGCGTTGGTTCGGGTAATCTGCCATTGTTTTATGTGCTTATGATGGTACCGTCAAGAATCTTGCGCACTTTTCCGACAGCCTCATAAGCCCGCCGTCCGGTGCGGCTACCCCTCCAGCAGAGTCACGTCCAGATAGCGCCTCGAGCCCACTCGCTCTCGGCCACGTACTTGAGCCTCGCGGTCACGAGCATGAGGGCGCTCTTCCCGTCGGGGAACGTCCCGACCACGCGCGTGCGCCTGCGGATCTCGCGGTTCAGGCGCTCGATGGCGTTGTTGGTGCGTATGCGCCGCCAGTGCTCGCGCGGGAAGCGCGTGTACGTCAGGGTCTCGGCGTATCCGTCGCGGACGACCTTCGCGGCCTCCTTCAGCCTCATTGAGTCGAGCTCGTCGGCCACCTCGAGGGCCTTGGCCTCGGAGGCCTCGCGCGACTCCATGGCGTGTATGGCCTTGAGCATCGCGGCCGCCTTGGGCCTCTTGGACTTGGGCACCTTCGCCAGCGCGTTGCGGTAGAAATGGACCGTGCAGCGCTGGTAGGCGGCGTTCGGGAAGACCTCGGCGATCGAGCCGACCATGCCGGCGGCCTTGTCGCCGGTGAACATCCTGACCCCGCGCAGCCCGCGCGACTTCAGCCACGAGAGGAACTCCCGCCAGCACTCGGCCGACTCGGTGAAGCCCTCGGCGGCGCCTATCACCTCGCGGTAGCCGTCGTCGTTGACGCCTATCGCCACCATCACCGCCACGTTCTCGTAGCTCCCGCCCCAGCTGCGCTTCAGGTAGATGCCGTCGACGTAGACGTAGGGGTAGGCGCGAACGAGCGGGCGGTTTCGCCACTCCTCGACCGCGGCGAACGCCTTCTCGTTCAGGTTCGAGACGGTCGCCGCCGACACGCTCGACCCCCACAGGATCTCGGAGACGTCCTCGATCCTGCGCGTCGAGACGCCGGCCAGGTACATCTCGATCATCGCCTCCTCGACGCTGGTCTCGCGGCGCCGGTAGCGCTCGATGATCGCCGTGGTGAACCTCATCCCCTTGAGCTTGGGCATGCGCAGCGTGACCTCGCCGGACGTCGTTGCCAGGCTCCTGTCGTAGTGGCCGGCCCGATAGGCCTCGCGCCCCGCGGCGCGCTCGTAGCGCTCCGCGCCGACGAGGTCGCCCGCCTCCTCATCCAGAAGGCCGTTCAGGGTGTCCTCGACCGTCTTTCTCACCAGCTCGCGCAGATCGGACTTCAGGCTCTCCTCGTTCAGTGTTACGATTGGCTCGGGCATGGCTCTCCTCCAATATGCTTCTTGTCTCGACAACTCGAATCATACCGGGGCGGGCCGTGCCCTCCTTCCTATCTGGACGCTATCCTGCTGTCAAAGTGCGCAAAAAATTGTACGTTACCGATGCAGCCATAATATCGGCTTAATATTTATTTATTCTCGTTTCATCCCTGTAATTTCTGATTCCTCTGCATCAAGCTGCGATCGGGGAATCTTCGCTCCCAAGTCTTGAAGCATGTTAGCAAGTACCTCTATTTTCTCAGTAAGGGCTTCGCTCATGTCGCCTGCACGCCTGATGCGCGAAAGTTCCACGTAGACCTTTGCTATTGCATCCTTGAGAGCCTTGAAAGTGCGTGTGCTGGGTTGAACGACGATGGTGGTATCTGTAAGTTTGGACATGATATATTCCTGCTTGGTCATGTTTGCCGTTTTGGCAAGCAAGTTCACCAGATCGTTCTCCTCGGGTGTGACCCTGAAAGCGATGGTCATGTTCCTCTTTCGTCTCTCGTTGGGGCAGGGCATCAGAAAACATCTCCCTTCGACACTTCTAGCGCGTTCGCCATTTCTTCTTGCACGTTAGGGAAGAGGTGTGCGTATCGGAACGTGATGTCCGTTGCCTCGTGGCCTAACCTCTCGGCAATCGCGAGGGCCGAGAATCCCATGTCGATGAGCAGGCTTACATGGCTATGCCTTAAATCATGGATTCTGATTCGTTTCACACCGGTCTGGGCGCACCCTCGCTTCATCTCATGGGCGAGGTAGTGCTTGGTCGTCTTGAACATGCGTTCGTCTTTCTCGATGTTCGGGATGCCCTCCAGGTACTCTTCGACCTCCTCTTTGAGGAATTCGGGAATCTTTATCGTCCGCACTGACTTGGGGGTCTTAGGATCGGTTATGACATCCCTGCCGTGCAGGCGCTGGTACGAGGAGTCGATGCGCATCTCTAGTCGCGATAAATCAAACGAGCTCGGTGTGAGTGCGAGCAGCTCTCCTTCGCGCACGCCCGTCCAATATAGAATCTCGAACATGATGTAAGACATTGGCTTTTCCAGCATCGCCTCGGAGAATCTGAGGTACTCGTCCTTCGTCCAGAACAGCATCTCTCCGGCTTCCTTCGCTCCGATCTTCATAGTCTTGATTGCCGGGTTGGGGTAGAGGCCGTAGTATCTGGCCGCGTGGTTGAAGATCGCGGTCACCTGATTGTTGATGGTGCGCAGGTAGGTGGGAGAGTACGCCTCGCCGTTCGCGCGCTTTGCATCCATGAGCCTGTTCTGCCAATGGATGATGTCGATGCTGCGGATGTCTTCCATCCTCATGCGACCGAAGAACGGCTCTATCTTCGTCCGGATAATGTGTCTCTTAGTCGCCCACGTTGTCTCGCGGATGCGGGGCTTCATGTCGTCCTCGTAGATAGTAAGGAAATCCGAGAACTTCATGGCCATCGACTGCCCGCGCGTCGCCTTGTAATCGTTCTCCCAGTCCTCTGCCTCGGACTTGCTCGCGAAACCTCGCTTGAACTTGTGGACGTCTCGTCCTTCCTTGTCCTTGCAGCGGAACTGCACGGTGAACGTGCCGTTTGGCATTCTCCTAACGGACATCGGTGACCTCACCTTCTTTGCTTCTATCGCCGAAGTACACAGCTTCGAAATACTCGTTGCTCACGCGGCCGGGGATCACCTTGCAACCGCGATGTGCCATTTCTTCGTTGAGCTCCCGGATAACGGTGTAGGCAGTCGTCCGAGAAACCCCGAGACGGTCCGCCACCTCTTTGGCGGTGAGCATCCTTCGCAATGCTTCCATTCTGTCCTCCTAAACAGTTCAAAAACGAACGGTATAAGAAGATACTATACGTTCAATAACGAACGGTCAATACGTACCGTTCGTTTTCGTGCTATTCTTTCCAGATAAGCTTACAACCCGGCGTTGCAGAAGAGGCGTTCATGAAAACAGGCGAACTGATACGCAGATACCGCAAGATGCGCAAAATGACTCAGGCGGACCTCGCCGAGGCCTGCGGGCTTTCTGATTCCGCCATCAGGAACTACGAGCTGGGCAATAGAAAGCCAAGCGAGGCGCACGTGAAAAGCATCGCCCAGGCCCTGGAAGTAGCTCAGGAGGCGCTTTTGGATGTCGACGTTGACTCGGTCCGCAAGGCCCTCGAATACCTTTTCAGAATCGACGAGGGGACCGGGTTGAAACCAGCAAGGGGTGCGGAGGGCGATGTCTTCCTGACAGTCGATCGCAACTCCCCGAAGGCGCCCAAGCTATCCACTGCGTTGGAGGCATGGATGCGGCAGCGTGAGCGACTAGATGCTGGGGAAATCTCCCAGGAGGAATACGACGCTTGGAAGGCCAGCTTCGGAATGTCCGATTTGTAATCACCTCGGCATGTTTCGCCTTTTCCGGAAAAGCCTTGTAATCACCCCTCAGATATCTCTATTTGCAAGCCCCTCCGGGAGTAATCGGAGGCCGTTTTCGGCGTCTCAAGCCATCTAAACCGACCTTAGAATGCATCGATCCTCCGATTTTTCGCGAAAAAATATCCCCCTATTTTGACCTGGGATTCTTGTCTTTCAAGTTCTCGAAAGGGCGGGGTGATTACAAAGTGATTACAAATCGTTGTTTCGCGGCGGGAATGCCTGAAAGAATAAAATCAGGTGGTTTGCAAGCGTGCCTTTAGGTGTACATGGTTGAACATGGCTGTCAAGCAGTACCTAACAGCGTCCACCTTTTTGGGATAATTTGAATCATTCGAGCAGATGAAAGGCTAAAAATTTACCCCTAGAAAAGACTATTTTCCAGGGGCAGTAGAGTTGGATTATTCTCGAGATTCGCTGGTGGTTATATTGATTCTTGCGTACCGTGGTGTACTAATGTTCACTGGAATAACTCCAGGTGGATTGCACTTTTTAGGGCTCAGGCCTACTCCCACTCGATCGTTGCAGGTGGTTTGCTGGTTATGTCGTAGGCTACTCGGTTTACTCCGGGGACTTCGGAGACTATGCGACCTGAAATGCGTCCCAGAACTTCGTACGGCAACTTTGCCCAGTCGGCGGTCATGGCATCGCTGCTCTCGACGGCTCGTAGGATGATGGGGTAGCCGTAGGTGCGTTCGTCGCCCATGACGCCCACGCTTTTGATATCCGGCAGCACGGCGAAGTATTGCCAGACGGGGCGCTCGACCTCGGGGCCGCCGGGTGTTGTGCGCACCAGCTCGCCACCGCGTTCGCCGACCGCCTCGTTCACGCCGATGTTGTACGCATCCAGCTCCTCGCGGACGATAGCATCAGCCTCCTTCAGCACGTGCAGCTTGTCGCGGGTCACGGTGCCGATGATGCGAATGGCCAGGCCAGGGCCGGGGAAGGGCTGACGGTGCACGATGTGGTCGGGCAGCCCCAGTGCCGTGCCCAGCGCGCGCACCTCGTCCTTGAAGAAGTGATCCAGCGGCTCAATCAGGTCAAAGTGCACACCCTCAGGAAACGGAATCAGGTTGTGGTGGCTCTTGATGGTGGACGCCTTGCCGCCGGTCTTGCGCGCGCCGCTCTCGATGATGTCGGGGTAAATGGTGCCCTGCGCCAGGAACTTCACGGGACGACCTCCCTCGGCCAGATCCTGCGCCACGGTGAAGAATTCCTCCCAGAACTGCGAGCCAATGATGCGGCGCTTTTCCTCGGGTTCGGTCACGTCAGCAAGCAGCGCAGCGTAGCGGTCCTCGGCATGCACGTGCACGAAATCGACGTCGAACTGCTTCGTGAACACGGCTTCCACTTCCTCGGGCTCATTCTTGCGCAGCAGCCCGTGGTTCACAAACACGCAGGTCAGCTGCTTGCCGATGGCCTTCGCGCACAGCGCAGCCACCACCGACGAATCCACGCCGCCCGACAGGCCCAAAATCACGCGCGCGTCGCCCACCTGCGCGCGAATGGCTTCCACGGCGTCGTCAATGATCGAGTCCATCTTCCACGTGGGCTCCAGCCCACAAATGCCGAACAGGAAGTTTTGCAGCAGCTCGTCGCCGCAGGCCGTGTGGCGCACCTCAGGGTGGAACTGTGTCGCGTACAGCCGGCGCTCGGCGCACTCCATCGACGCCACCGGGCACACGTCAGTCGAGGCCGTTACCACAAAGCCCTCCGGCACCTCGGCCACGGCGTCGCGGTGACTCATCCACACGGTCTGCTCCGTCAGTGTCTCGCCATACAGCGCCGACGCACCCGAATCGCACCGGCGCAGCGTTGCCGCCCCGTACTCGCCGGCTTCCGTGTGGCCAACCGTGCCACCCAGCGTCACGGCCATGATCTGCTGTCCATAGCAAAAGCCCAGTACGGGAATGCCCAACTCGAAAATCTCCGGATCAATCGAGGGTGCATCCTCGGCGTACACGCTTGCCGGGCCACCCGACAAAATGATGGCTGACGGCGCCATAGCGCGTACCTCATCAGCGGAAACATCGCACGGCACAATTTCGGAATACACCTGCAAATCGCGCACGCGGCGCGCAATGAGCTGCCCGTACTGGGCCCCAAAATCGACAACGATAACCAACTGGCTGGCAGGTGCGGTGGTCATAGTGAGTCTCCTTTTCGCGCAACGCGGCGCGTCCCTCTCGCGTTTTCCGCACCCATCTTACCCGAAACCGCCGCAGCGCCAAGTCACGCCACCCAGCCTGCACGCGTTTTGCACGATCGGGCGGCCGAGGTTAGCGAACAGCAGGGCGAACAGCACGCAGAACAGCAGGGTGAACAACACGCAGAACGGCATGCCGAAAAGCACGCAAAAACAAGGTGCACCCTCCGCGACGAAACGCTACAATAAGCGGCTTGCGACTAGTACCCAACCGAACAGAAGCGAACGCCTCCGTGTCCCAACCGAAGCAGCGACAAATCGACCTGGTGAACGAGCCTATTGGCTCTGCGCTTGTGCGCCTTGCGGTGCCCATTATGGCGTCGGCGTTTTTGGCGACGGCGTATAACATCACCGACATGGCGTGGATTGGCCTTCTGGGTGCAAACGCGGTGGCGGCGGTGGGTGTTGCGGGCATGTTCACGTGGCTGGCCTCGGCCATTGTGGTTATGGCGCGCATGGGCGGACAGGTGAATATGGCGCAGGCGCTGGGCAACCGACACCCCGAGCAGGCCGAGACCTTCGCGCGCGGCGCCCTGCAGCTGGCCACTGTGCTCGCGATGGTGTACGCGGCCGTGTGTCTGATCTGCGCCGACGCCCTCGTGTCTATCCTCGTCCCCGACGACCCCAGCGTCGCGCGGGAAGCGGCGCTCTACCTGCGCCTGTGCGGCGGCCTTATCCTGTTCCTCTACATCTCGCAAACGCTCACGGGGTTGCTCACGGCCCAAGGCGACTCCAAAACGCCCTTCAAGGCCAACGCCGCCGGCCTCATCATCAACATGGTGCTCGACCCGCTGCTCATCCTCGGTCTTGGTCCCGTGCCACAACTCGGCGTGCTGGGCGCGGCCATCGCCACGGTGTTTGCGCAGTTCATTGTTGCAACACTCATGATTGTAGGCATTGTGCGCGACAAAGGAGAGGCGAACGTGTTGCGCCGCGTGCGCTTGCGGCAGCCCGCGGGGAGGGCCTGCTTCTCGCGCATTGTGAAAATAGGCTTGCCCGCCGCCATCCAAAGTGCGCTCTATGCCATCATCTCGATGGTGCTCACGCGCATGGTGGCTGCGTGGGGAAGCGGTGCGGTGGCCGTGCAGCGCGTGGGCGGGCAAATTGAATCGCTCACCTGGTGCACCGCCGAAGGTGTGGGCTCGGCGCTCAACGCGTTCACAGCGCAAAACTTCGGCGCGCGTCGCCCGGAGCGCATCCGGCGCGGGTACCGCCTGGCGTTCATCGCCGTGGCGGTGTGGGCGCTTGCTGTGTCTGCGCTGTTCATCGTATTCCCCGAGCCCATTTCATCGGTGTTCTTCCATGAAGCAAGCGTGGTGGATATCTCGTCGTCGTACCTGGTGGTCATCGGTATTGGCGAGGCGTTCATGTGCATTGAACTCATGACCGTGGGCGCGCTCTCAGGTCTCGGCCGCACGAAACTGTGCAGCGCCATCAGCGTTGTCCTTACCGGCTCGCGCATTCCGCTCGCGCTGCTGCTGAGCGCCACGCCGCTTGGCCTTGATGGCGTGTGGTGGGCACTCACGCTTACGTCCATTGTAAAGGGCGTCGTGTTCTGGTTGGTGTTTCGCCACATCGCGCGCCGGCTTCCTGAAGCACCTGCGCCCGCACCTGCAAGCACAGGCGCAGTTGCAGGCTCCAGCACCACTCCCGACGCCGAAAGCGCCCCTACCGCAGCGTAACGCCCTCGGGCAACTCAATGCTTGCCAGGTCGAACTCGTCCTCGTCCTCTTCGGCAACAACGGGCGCTACCTCTTCAACCTTCGGCTTCCCGAACGCCGCGTCGAAGGCATCGAAGCGGGCGCGCGGCACGGCGAATACGAGGTGTCCAATAACTCCCGGATGCGCCTCAATCCACGCCTGGAACAGGCCGATGACCTGCTGCTCGTCATACCCCTCGCGCCCGCAGCCGAATGCTCCACACACCAGGGTCTCGCAGCCGTTGGCAGCCGCAATGCGCAGCAGCGTCTCAATGCGCTTCGCCAGCGCCTGGTCGCATTCACGCTCCGACCGATGGTTTGCCAGCGCGCGTGCGCGGTTCGGCTCGGGCAGGGCGATGACATCCGCCTTGCGAAGGGTGCCCTCATGCGAGAAGGCCACGTCAGGCAGATAAAGGGCGCGGTCGGTGAACAGCTGCCCCCGCTGAAAGCCGCGGTTGGCATCGTGGTAGGTTTCCTTGAGCCCGCACAGGATGGGGTAGAGGTTACTCTCGGCGCACAGCACCTGCTCAGGGCCGAATGCGCCATCCTCGTAGCCGCCGCCAGGTCGTGTGAACGACGCCGGATCCACCACAGCCGTCTTGCCGTGCGCCTCGCGCAACGCCGCAGGAGCAAAAGCCGTGGTGACGGAGGTCTCGGTGGCCTCAAAAGCGGGCTCCGGAAGCGGCAGTTCGCGACCTTCGCCATCTTCATAGACAGTTGCTGCGGCAATGGTGGCCGCCGTGTCGCTCGCAAGCGCCCCCCGCATGAGGGCAAGATGCTTCGCGGCCAGGGCTTTTCGTTCGTCTCTGTCAGGCATGGTTCCTCCTTCGTTCGCTTACGGGTATTGTAACGGAAATGCGGCCGCACGCGACGAATGCGCCCCGTGTGTCCACGCGCTCGTCGTATACTATGCCCATTGAGTCGAAGGGGGAAGCGTGCGCAGGCATCGCGTGAAAGCGTCACTGGTTGGTCTGTTTCTGGCGTTATCGTTGCTCGCGTTGGGATGCACCACCCCCATGGCAGAAGCGCCAGCGCCGCCAGCCCCACCGGCCGCGCAAGCCCCTCCCACCAGCACACCCGCGCCCCAGCCCGACGTGTCCCCAAAGCCTCAGCCCTCCGTCGACCTCGCCTCCATCCCGCCCTATGCCGGCTTGCCGTATGTCGAAATCAACAGCGGCACCCCTTCCTTCTCCGCCGAAGACCTCGCTCGCGCGCCCTTCGAAGAGTACGCGCCCCTCGACAACCTCGGTCGCTGTGGCGCGGCGTTCGCGCTCGTCGGCCCCGAGACAATGCCCACCGAGAAGCGTGGCAGCGTCGGCGCGGTCAAGCCCTCGGGATGGCACCTCGTCAAGTACGACATCGTGGACGGGAAGTACCTCTTCAACCGCTGTCACCTCATTGCCTATCGCCTGACCGGCGAAAACGCCAACGAGCGCAACCTTATCACGGGCACGCGCTACCTCAACACCGAAGGCATGTCGCCGCACGAAACCGCGGTGGCCGACTACGTCGAAGCCACCGGGAACCACGTGCTCATGCGCGTAACGCCCCTGTTCGAGGGCGAGGAACTGGTCGCGCGCGGAGTGCAGCTGGAGGCGCGCTCGGTCGAAGACGGCGGCGCGGGCATCAGTTACAACGTGTACGCCTACAACGTGCAGCCGGGCATCACCATCAATTACGCCACGGGGGAGAGCGCCCTCGACGGCACGGTGGAAGCCGATCGCCCGCTCGACGCCACGCAGTACGCCTACGTCCTCAACACGAGCACCAAGCGCTTTCACCTGCCCGCATGCCCCTCGGTCGACGACATGAACGAGAAAAACAAGCAGGGTTTCAACGGCACCCGCGACGAGGCGCTCGCACAAGGCTACCAACCCTGCGGCCGCTGCAAGCCGTAAGCACGCGGCGCGGACGCCGCGCAGCGTGCGGCGATGTTCCTCCTGTGGTTTCTTGGGGCCGCCAACTCATCCTCGTGTACAATTCCGGCACGCAGTAATCGCATCGATACGCCCAAGGATACGCACGTATGATCATCGAAGCATTAAAAGCTTTCCTCATTGGCATTGTGGAAGGCATCACCGAATGGCTGCCCATTTCATCCACCGGCCACATGATTCTCGTGGACGAATTCGTGAAGCTGCAAGTGTCTGACGACTTCCTCAAGCTCTTCCTCGTGGTAATTCAACTGGGCGCCATCATGGCGGTGCTCATTTTGTACTTCCACAAGCTGAACCCCTTCTCGCCGCGCAAAACGACGGCCGAGAAAAAGGGCACGTGGCGGCTGTGGGGCATGGTGGTTATCGGCTGCATCCCGGCCGCCATTTTTGGGTTTGCGCTGGACGATTGGGTGAACGACCACTTCTATAATAAGGTAACGGTTGCTGCGATGCTCATCGTATACGGCATCGTGTTCATTGTGCTGGAGCGCCGCAACCGCCGCCGTCTGCGCGAGGCTGAGGCCGCCGTCGCCCGCCCGCGCGGTCGCCACGCGCGCCTCGCGGATGGCGACATTGCCGACGAGGCCGAAGCGCACCTGTTCAAAATCACAGACGTGGACGACATCGACTGGAAAACGGCGCTCAAAATCGGCTTCTTCCAGGTGCTCGCCATCATTCCGGGCACGAGTCGCTCCGGCGCCACCATCATCGGCGGCATGCTGACCGGCTGCTCGCGCACAGCGGCGGCCGAGTTCACCTTTTTCCTGGCCATCCCCGTCATGTTTGGCTGGGGCGTGGTGAAGTGCATCAAGTTCATCGCCGCCGGTCTCGCCATGACCACGACCGAGATTGTGGTGCTGGTGGTGGGCATTGTCACAGCGTTTGTCATGTCGGTGGTGGCCATTAAATTCCTCATGGGCTACATCAAGAAAAACGACTTCACCGCCTTCGGCTGGTACCGCATCATCATTGGCGTACTGGTCCTCGCCTACTTCGCCTTCGAATCAATGGGCATGCTGCCGTAGGGGAGCGTCTCCAAACCACGATTCACCCGCGGCTTCTGCGGGAATTTGGGCGGCGCGTCTGATTGGCGCGTCGCTTTTGATATTATGGTGGGCACACGAGGGTCGGATCGTCTGGCGGGCGATTCAGCCATGCTCGTTACCGCATTTTGAGGTATGAGAGGACAAGTCGATGTCTGAGAAAGACAACTCCCTTGCGGAGATTCAAGAACATCGCGCCAAGATCGACGAGATCGACCGGCAAATTGTCGCGCTGCTGAACAAGCGCGCCGGCCATTCGCTGGTTATCCGCGGTCTCAAGCCCGGAGCCCATCTGGGCCTGTACGATGCCAAGCGCGAAGAGGAAATCTTCGCCAAGGTGGGCAGCTATAACGAGGGTCCCCTGTACAACGAGAACCTGCGCGAAATTTACGCCACCATTCTCAAGATCATGAAGGAGACCCCGTCCGTATGAGCGAAGTGACCATAGCACCCATCCCCGACCTGGGCGCACGCTCCGACGAGATCACCATTTTCGCCGGTCCGTGTTCCGTAGAGTCGGTCGAACAGTTCGAAGAAGTGGCGGAATGCGTAGCGGGCCTCGGCCTGAAGTGGATTCGCGGCGGCGCGTTCAAGCCCCGCACGAATCCGCACTCGTTCCAGGGCCTCGGCGAAGAGGCGCTCAAAATCATGCAGGACGCGGGGCGGAAGTACAACCTGCTCACGCTGACGGAGGTCATGGACTCGGCCCACTGTGAGCTGGTTCACTCCTACGTCGACGGCCTGCAAGTGGGAGCCCGCAACTTCCAGAACTTCAGCTTGCTGAAAAAGATTGGACAGGTGACCGCCGAATCGCACAAGATGGTGCTGTACAAGCGCGGCTTCGCGGGCACCATTGCTGAGTGGCTGGCTGCCACCGATTACCTCACCGCCGAGGGCAACGAAAACGTGGTGCTGTGCGAACGCGGCATCCGCACGTTCGAGACGGCCACGCGCTTCACGCTGGACATTGCGGCCATCCCGGTCATCCACAAGCAGTCGCTCTACCCGGTGTGTATCGATGTGTCGCACCCCGCCGGTCAGCGCGATCTGGTGCCGTCGCTCGCCTACGCCGCCGTGGCAGCCGGCGCGGACTCCCTCATGATTGAGGTGCACCCCAACCCGCCCGCGGCTCTATCCGACGGCCCCCAGCAGCTCACCCCCACCCAGTTCGAAAAACTTGTAGGCGAACTGCGCGAGATCGCGGCCGTGTTCGGCAAACGCATCATGTAGAACGCGAAGTTTCCTGCATACGCAAGCTCACCAGCCTTCCGCACGCCACAGCGCGCGGAAGGCTTTTTCATGCTCCCACTCCCACCTCGCCCGCATTCTGCGCACGCGCGATGTGGGAATGCGTTGCACAGCGCGCCCGACGCCAACAAAAGGGGTAGAATACAGGGCCGCACGAAAACGAGAGACTTTGAGACAACACAGAGGGACCACCACATGCCAATCGATATTGAAACGCTGAATGGGCCGCAGCGCGAGGCGGTTGTTACGACTGAGGGGCCGCTGCTGGTGCTTGCGGGCGCGGGCTCGGGCAAGACGCGCGTGCTCACGTACCGCATCGCGAACCTCATCGAGAACCACGGCGTGGCGCCGTGGCAAATTCTCGCCATCACGTTCACGAACAAAGCGGCCGCTGAAATGCGCGAACGTCTGGGGGCGCTCGTGGGCCCACAGAGCCGCGGCATGTGGGTGTCCACCTTCCACAGCATGTGCGTGCGCATTCTGCGCGCCGACGCCGAGCGCCTCGGCTTCACGCGCAACTTCACCATCTACGACACCGACGACCAAAAGCGCCTCTACAAAGAAATCATGGCCGAGCTTGACGTCGATCCGAAGCGCTTTCCGGTAAACGCCCTCATGAACCGCATCTCCACGGCGAAAAACGAACTGGTGGTGCCCGGCGAATTCGAAAAGCAGGCCTCCGACCCGGTGGGGAAGGTGGCTGCGCGCGTGTACACGCGCCTGCAGGAGCGCCTCAAGGCCGCGAACGCGTTCGACTTCGACGACCTGCTGCTCTATTCGTACCTGCTGCTGAAGAACCATCCCGAGGTGCTCGACGCCTATCAGGATCGCTTCCGCTACCTCATGGTGGACGAGTATCAGGACACGAACCACGCCCAGTACGCCATCACGGGCCTGTTGGCCGCGAAGCACCAGAACATCATGGTGGTGGGCGACGACGACCAGTCCATTTACAGCTGGCGCGGCGCCGATCTGCGCAACATCCTGGAATTCGAACAAGACTACCCGAACGCGCACGTGGTGAAGCTGGAGCAGAACTACCGCAGCGTAGGTAACGTGCTGGCCGCCGCGAACGCCGTCATCGCGAACAATCAGCACCGCAAGCAGAAAAAGCTGTTCACGGCCGCCGAGGACGGCGAGAAAATCAAAGTGTTCATGGCCTCCGACGAGCGCGACGAGGGCCGCTGGATTGCTGGCGAGATAGAGAAGCGCCGCGCTGCGGGCCTCTCGTATAACCAGATGGCCGTGTTCTACCGCACGAACGCGCAGAGCCGCATGCTGGAAGATATGCTCTTGCGTGCCGGCGTGCCGTACCGCATCGTCGGCGGCACACGCTTCTTCGACCGCGCCGAGATTCGCGACGTCATGGCCTACCTCACGCTCATCGTGAATCCGGCCGACGACATCGCAGCCAAGCGCGTCATCAACGTGCCGCGCCGCGGCATTGGCAAAACCACCATCGAGCGCATCGAGCAGTTTGGGCGCGAAATGGACATGCCGTTCATGGAAGCCGCTGAGTTGGCCATCGTCGACCCGGAGCTGCGCGCTTCCACGCGCCAGTCGGTCGCCTCGTTCGTAGGCCTGGTGAACGAAGCGCGCACCTACGGCGGTGAACTGCGCAAAGTTATCGAGATGATCATCGACAAAAGTGGCCTCATAAGCGCTTTGCAGGCCGAGAACACCGACGAAGCGCGCGGCCGCATTGAGAACATCCAAGAATTCCTCGGCGTCGTGGACGAGTTCGTCGAAACCCACGACGACGAGGACGCCGATTATGCGGCACCCACTGCGGGCGAAGGCGCTGAGGAAGCCGCGCCCGTGCGCGTGCTCCGGGGCGACTCGCTGGCGGACTTCATCGAGTGGGTGCGGCTGCGTACCGACCTCGATACGGTGGCGGAAGACGGACACGCGGTCACGCTCATGACCGTGCACTCTTCCAAGGGTCTCGAATTCGACTGCGTGTTCGTGGCGGGCATGGAAGAAACGCTGTTCCCGCACATGAACAGCGTGGCCGATGCGGCGGGCATCGAGGAAGAGCGTCGCCTGGCCTACGTGGCCATCACGCGCGCTCGCAAGCGCCTTTACCTCACGTGCGCCTCGCAGCGCCAGATCTTCGGGCAGACGTCGGCGAACCCGGTGTCGCGCTTCATTCAGGAAATTCCCAGCGAGCTGCGCGAGACATCCGGCGTGGGATCGGCCGGGTTCTCGGGCACCGGATGGGAAAAGCGTGGCAGCCGCCGCGGCATCGCAGGCAGTGGCACCGAGGCGGGGGAGGGCCGCGTATTCGGCCGCTCAAGCGCTTCCGGCTCTGCGTCGCGCTCAAGCACACGTACCGGCGAGTCTTACAGCCGCCCCGAGGCAGGCAAGAAGGCGGCTGCAAAGATGACGTTTGCCACCGGCGACACCGTCGACCACAAGACGTTCGGTCGCGGCAAGGTAACAAAGGTGGACGGCGACACCCTGTTCGTCAAGTTCGCCAAGACCGGCCAAACGAAGAAACTCCTAAAGGACTACGCCCCCATCGTAAAGATCAACAGCTAAACAACCTGTTCGGCGCTCCGCAAGTCCAGCGTCCCGCCCGGCTGCTTCTCTGCAGGGCGGGACGCTGTCGTTTCCGACTAATCCTCCCGGGCTTCTTCCACCATGGACAGGAGTTCTTGTTGGTTGTGGATATCCAGCTTGCGGTAGATGTGGCTGATGTGGGTCTTTGCGGTGCTCTTTGAGATGCACAGTTTGTCCTGAATGTAGGCGGCGTTGTGGCCTTTGGCCAGCAGGAACATGACCTCGGTCTCGCGGCGGGACAGCAGGTAGCGGTCGGCGATGGTCTCGCACTGGGACCGGAAACGTCCACTCTTGCGCGACCGCTCAGCATCCGAAAGGTTGGAGTCGGCCGCCATGTCGCGGCGCATCGAAAGTCCCGCGCCCGCCGTCTCGGCAGCAGCCGACGTGCCCGGAGCAACGCGCGCCAGTTCCGCAGCGGAAAGCCCGCCGCCCTCTGCGCTACCGCGCCCAGCGGCCGCGGCCTGTCCGCCTCCACCCATGCCCACGCTCGCGTTCGTACCCCCAGCACTCACGCCCGTGTTCAAGTGATTAACCGGTACGCCGCCATAAAGCGTTCCCGGCGTGGGAACAGGTGTGGGAAGCGTCCCCAGCATATCTTCCACATCGTCAGCATCATACCCGGACGCGTCGTCCGCTCCTTCGCGGCGCGCAGACCAGGCCACCTGCTCGGCGCGGCGGTTGAAGTATGCGATGACACCGGTTTCGCGGTCGCCCGCCGGCACGATGATGCGCTTGATGTCACGCACGCGCGGCAGCAGTGCATAGGCCACCACCATGGCGAACATGATGAGCACCGCGCCACCCGCTTCGCCAAACGGCGTGAGCGAATCCAAGAAGGAGGGGTCCACCACTGAAAGCGACCCCGCTAGCGACCCCAGCGCCAAGCACCCGCGCCCGATGCCGAACACAAAGATGGGGGACAGGCGGAACTTCTGCGCCATCTCACCAAAGAACACCCACATGAGGGCCTCGAAGCACATATAGCCCGTCAGCAGCACCAACGGCGCCACCATGGAGTTCTCCAGCGCCAGCGACGGCAGGAAGAACAGCGTGATGGCAATAAAGGGCACCAGTGGGCGGAACAGAAAGTCCCAGTGGCTGCGTTTGTCGATGGAAAACGTCGTGATAAGCAAGAGTACTGTGGCTGCACCGCCGGCGAACAGCGCTAGAAGCTGGGTGGTCAAGTCAGACGAGGGCAGAATGAACTGCGTCGAAATGGAGCGCAGCGCGCCCAGTGCAAAGCCAAACAGCAGCACCGGCAAAGCCAATCGCACAGAAAACGGCCCCTTCTTTACGGGGAGCGGGGTGAAAATGGGAATGGCATGGCGCACGGCGTAGCTCACCGGCGTTAGGTGCCACAGAAGGGGCAACTCCAAAAGCGGCAGGCACGCGGTCAGCACGCCCGAAAACGGTGCCGGCAGCACATGCAACGCCAGCGAGTAAATGGCTACGGCAATAACAATGGCCACGGCCGTATTGACAACGATGGTCGCTGCACCGTGACGCGAATACGCAACGCCCCAGAACAGCAGCAGTAATCCCGACCCGATGCCGGTCGACACGCCCGCAAACACGGTGGCTATGAGTCCCACCGTCCCCGGTATGGCGGCGGCAAACACCGCAAACGTACCAATGGCGGTCAGCAGCGCCGCGCCCACCAGCACGCGCTTGGCGGTATAAAACTTCAACAGTTTCTGGTCGGTGATGGCCGCAAACAAAAGCGACAACCCAAACACTACGATAGAAATTAGGAACACCAGCGACACATGGGATTCTGCACCGCCCGGAACGAAGGGCGAACCCGGGGCTTGAAAGATGGACGTGGTGCCAAACATGGCACTATAAATCCATGCTTGATGAATGCCGAAGCCCAGCGATAGCGTGCTTAACTCTCCCTGTGTCCCCATTCCTCGATTGTCGTCTACCGTGATGCTGATACGCGGAAAGGTGACAGCCATTAAGTACAACCTCGCATTCCCCTGTCGATGCGAACTTCAAAAGTGGTTGCTCGGGTTGTATGCCAGTGCGCCGGTATGAGGCGCGTCTGCACAGCCGCGAGCAACGTGCCCATCATATACGTTTATTGCCCGGGGTTCAAACCCTCAAACTAGGTGGGTTCTATCACTTCATCAGGTATTTTTCATTTCAGGCTTCAAAAATCAACCTCTGGGGACGATGAGGAAAACCCCGCCTTTCGTCCCGTTTTGCCGCCCGTATGCCTATTTCTTGCCCTGATCGCTCCCGAAGTTGCTCTACGCGCGATGCGCGCGGTAGAGACGCGCGCGGCCTCCTTCCAAAGGCGTAGTGCCCCCTCTGCACCCCGCGACACACGCGTGGGCGAGGAAACGCCGTCGAGGTAAATCGGCCTCAGAAGTCGATGCCTCACCCCTAAAGCGTCCCTGGGAGACGATTCAGGTTGTTGGAAGAATCGGTAATCTTCAACCCGTCTGTTTCTTATGCGGTGCGAATTCAGGCGTAGAGGGTTCCAATGCATGAGAAATAACACGGCAACGGATAAGAATCGTGGAAGGAGGAATCGCGCAGTCGTTTCTTCTGGTGATGCGCGGGTCTTGAAAGCAGGTTGCGAAAGCCGTTGAGGGACGGCGGTCGAAACTACGGAAGCGTCAGTTGCCCTACCACTACTGGAGCGTCCGTAATTTACCTGTAGACACGTTGCTCTTCCAGTCTTGCTACTGCGCCCAGGGGATAAGCGTATGCACGTGATTAGTCACAAGTCCTCGTTCGTAAGCGAGGCGTCTAATCAACCTAGTAACTCTCTAAGGAGGGACTGATGGATAAAAAAGAGTTCACGGTCTCAGAAGTCATCGACTCCATCGGGATCAGCTCGCACACGTGGATCGTCTTTGCAATCCTCGCGTTTGCTATGATCTTCGACGGCTATGACTTCATGATCGTCAATTCGACGAACTTGTATGTGGCCCACACGTTCTGGCCGAACGACCCGAACCCGGGTGCACTTATGGGCTCGCTCACCACGTGGGGTCTGCTCGGCATGGTGCTCGGTGGCGCCGTCGGCGGCATCCTGTCCGACAAACTGGGCCGCAAGAAGACCCTCATCATGGCTGTTATGTTCTACGGCCTGTTCACGTTGCCGCAGGCGTTCGCGAATGACCTCGTGTTCTTCGCGGCCTTCCGCCTGATCGCCGGCTTCGGCGTGGGCTCCTGCATCCCCATCGTGACGACGGTGTTCTCCGAAAGCATGCCCTCCAAGCAGCGCGGCGTGTTCGTGACGTTCGGCATGGCCTTCATGGTTGTGGGCTGGGTGCTCGCAGGCCTTATCGCGAACCCCATCTGCAATGCAACCACGCCGCTGTTGGGCGACTTCACGAACCAGGTCACCTACACGCTGCTCGAAGGCGGTACCGCAACGATGTACGCCAACTGGCGTCTGTGCTACCTCATTGGTGCACTGCCTCTGGCATATGGCGTGCTGCTCATCTTCGTGATGCATGAGACGCCGCACTGGTACGCCAACTCCGGTCGTAAGAAGGAGGCGTGCGAGCGCCTGACCCAGATCGAGCAGGCTACGCGTCACACGACGCACGAGTACGACCCCAACCTGCTCATCGTTCCGCCGAAGCCTGCCAAGACCGGCCCGGCCGTGCTGTTCTCCAGCAAGTTCATCGTGGCCACCTGCGCCATCTGGGCTGCATACTTCGTGGGTCAGTTCTGCGTGTACGGCATGAACGCCTGGATTCCTACGTGGTTCGTGGGTCTGGGTTACTCGCAGGCCGACTCCGTGGCTCTTCAGACGTGGAACAACGTGGCGGCTATCGCCTCGAACATCGCCGTGGGCTTCGTGTCCGACAAGGTGGGCCGCAAGCGCAACCTGGCGTTCTCGTGGCTGTTCTGCATCGTGGCCATCATCCTGTGCTCCATCTTTGTGGCTCCGAACAATATGGCCATCTGCATCGTCCTCATGCTGCTCTTCGGCTTCGCGCTGAACTACGCCATCACGGCTGTCCAGCCCCTCATGCCCGAAAGCTATCCTACCGCTATCCGCAACACCGGTACGTCTTGGTGTCAGGCGTTCGCCCGCTTCGGCGGCTCCGCCTCCTCCATCGTACTCGGCGGTATTGCTGGCATGGCATTCTTCCAGACTGCTACCGGCGCCACCAACTGGTCGACCGTCGTACTCGTCCTCATCGTTCCGTTCGCGCTGGGCTTCATCTGCACGGTGCTGTTCGTGAAGGAAACGGCTGGCAAGACCATGGATCAGCTGGCTGCGGAAGAAGAGCGTCGCGGCGCTTCCGAGAGCGACGGCAATACGCGCTTCATCATCATGCTGGTGATCGTCGCCATCCTGGCGGTCCTCTGCATCGTGTGCCCGCTCGTGGTGCCCAATTGGTCGAAGCAGTCCTACGCGCTGCCGCTCATGGCCATCGGTCTGCTGCTCCCGTTCGCTTACTTCTTTATCTTTGGTGGCAAGCAGGTCGCTATCAACAAGAAGGCAGAGGCTGCAATGGACGACGACAAAGTGAAGGCGTAAGCTTCTCACCGATAAGTCTCACAACAAGCTTCTAGCGACAAAGAGCCGGAACCCCAGGGTTCCGGCTCTTTTTAGTACCTACAGCACTCCCGCTTCACAAAAGTGTGACGCGCTTCGCGCTGGCTAGTATGCCAGAAGTTTTCTCGTGTCCCTAACCTTACGACGCGGGCTGACTGACTGGCAGGCGTTAACTTACAAGAGGCGTAACCCCCGTAGGGATGCTCTCCAGAGCATCCGTTCGCGCGAAGCGCGAAAACGCAGGTCATGGTTGTATTCTCCGCCTGCGGCGGAGCGGATGCTCTGGAGAGCATCCCTACGGGGGTAGCCAAACAAGTATGGTTAACTAAAGAAGAACATGCCCTCGTCATGGCGATAGGGATGCGCATAACATCTTGGCGTAATCAGTAGCGCGATAGCGCGTCACACTTTATTGCAGCCATGCGCCTTCTACCAGCCGCGTTCTTTCTTCAGTTCCTCGTACGTGATGCCCTTCTCGGGCTTCAGCCATTGCGCTACCTTTTGCAGGCGCGTGGCGTTAGGGTTGCGCAGACCTTCGCTTTTGCCCTTGAACTCTTCCTTAATGGCCATGGACACCACCGACATGGCGGCAATGCGCAGATCAACCACGTTTTTCACCATGATCTCATAGCAGGGGCCCTTGTCGCGGAAGTCGGTCAGGCGCACGCGCCCTCCCTTTTGCCCCGTTTCCTCGTTCACAAACTCAAAGGGCGCCTGCTCCAGCGAGCCAAAGACATCCCATTTCATGCCTTCCACGTAGTATTGCTCAAACAGCCTGATGGTGTGGAAGGCATACTCGTAGCGCTCAAGGCGCAAATAGTAGGCCAGCGTCTTGCTGTCGGGCTTGATGTGGCCGTTTTCGCCCCCCAAACGCCCGAACATGGCCACCTTGTCGCTCTCGGCCGACCAGGCACCCTTGAAAGAGAGGGCGTGGGAGCCGTCCTCGTACCACAGATCGAAGTCCTCGCGGCGCTTGAGCGCGTCTGCGGGCATGTACAACTTATTGTTCTTCAACGGGTTCTCCTTGCCAGCTCTCGGTGCCGTTTCCTTGCTTGAAAGTATAGCCCATCTGACGCGCCCGACTTGCCTCCGCAGGGTTGAAGATGCGCTGAGTTTTGCCTCGCCCACTCTTACAAAGCGCGCGCGATACCCTTCCGCAAAGCTGTCTCAAAAACTGGCATTTATCAGGCATTATACAAACCAACAACCTCGCAGTTTGACGAAAATCAACCCATGAGGCCGATAGGATGATCGCCAAAAACGTCCTTGTGATTCGATGCCGCGCCCGCCCGAGCACCTATGCTGAACCCCGTCAGAATCCTTCGGATGCACCGCACGGTCGCAACCGGGGGAGGGAGGGCAAAGTGAGGTCATCGGCGTCTCGCGGAACTTTTCAAAGTTCCCGAAGCGCATGACATAAGTAGAGGGGGTCGGAAACGTTGGCGCCATCGCGCGCTTCCGCGGCCGACCGAAACATCGAAACGGAGGATCCCCTATGTGTTTCAGACCTGCTGACGCGTCCGCCGGCTCCGGCATGAACAAGTGCCCCGAGTGTGGCAAGACCATCCAGATGATGGGCGGCGTCACCCTGAAGAACTGCCCGTTCTGCAAGTGCGACTTCACGCCGTACATCGACGGCACGAAGCCGCTGCCGAACGCAGCTCCCGGCGCTCCTGCGGCTCCTGCCGCTCCTGGTGCTCCTGCTGCACCGAAGGCGCCCGGCGCGCCCAAGCCTCCTACCGCATAGAACGGTTCTGAAACGCGCGGCGCCTGCAAGGGGACGGGCGCCTCAAGCGGAAGGAGGTGGTCCCCGGCTCGAGGTATCACGCGAGAACGAGCGCCGATTACCAAGTAAGGCGCAGAGATGTTTCTACCAAACACGAGTGAATGTGTAGAAAGAAGGAGAACATGGCATACGGCAAGCAATGGCAAACCGTCATGGAAGACGGGACTGTCGTCACCCGCAGCAACACCTGGTCCCCTCCGGGAAGCCACCCGGTTGGATACGGCGTTAAGGTTGTGACGAAGGATGGCGAGCTCATCCGCATCGAGGGCGACGACGACAACCCGATTACCACCGGTCGTGTCAATGCGATGAACCTTGCGCTGCGTGAGTACACCTACGCGCCGGAGCGCATCATCTACCCGATGAAGCGCGCCCCCGAGGATCGCGGCAAGGATAAGTGGGAGCGCACGACGTGGGACGAGGCGCTGGACACGATTTGCGAGAAAGTCCGCTATTTCCAGAACACCTACGGCCCCGAGTCCATCGTTTGCTTCGGTGGCACCGGCCGTGAGGCTTGCATCTTCTACTACGCGCTGACGTTCTCCGTTCTGCAGTCGCCCAACTGCTGCTACACGCAGTCCGGTTGGTCCTGCTACGGTCCGCGCTGCTCCATCGCCGACTACGTGCTGGGCGCTGGCTATCCCGAGCTTGACTACGCTGGTCACCTGCCGGGTAGCTACCAGGATCCGCGCTACACGCTGCCGAAGTGGATTGTGGTCTGGGGCAAAGAGCCTCTGCCCTCCAACGGCGACGGCTTTTTCGGCCACTGCCTCGTCGACCTGATGAAGCTTGGCACGAAGATCATTTCCATCGACCCCCGTATCACCTGGGTCGGCGCGCACAACGGCAACATCAACCTGCAGGTTCGCCCGCAGACTGACACTGCCCTTGCCCTCGGCATCATGAACCTCATGTTCGAGAACGAGGAATACGACAAGGAATTCGCCGAGAAGTGGATCTACGGTCTCGACGAGATGAAGGCCCGCGCTGCTGAGTACCCGGTCGAGAAGGTCGCTGAGATCACGACCGTGTCCGTTGAGGACATCAAGCGCGTTGCGCACATCATTGGCACCGAGCGCCCGATCGGTTGGGCATGGGGCCTCGCCTTCGACCAGAACAAGAACGGCGTGCAGCTGTCCCAGGCGTTCATCGTGCTGGCTGCTCTCGCTGGCTCGATCGACCGTCCCGGCGGCCTGACCCTTGGTCCTCCGTCTGCTCTGCTCGGCAAGTGGCGTATGGAGCAGCGTGGCGCTATGGACGACGAAGTGTGGTCCAAGCGTATCGGTGCTGCGGCCTGGCCGGGTCTGTCCACGGGTATGGCGACGACGCAGCCCGATGAGACCCTGAACACCATGGAGACGGACGAGCCCTACGCTCTGAAGATGGGTTGGTTCAACAGCTCCAACTTCCTGACCCCGACGTGCTCCGCGCAGCCGAAGCGTTGGCACAAGGCTCTGCAGAAGCTCGAGTTCGTGGTTGTGCAGGACCTGACCATGACCCCGACGGCCATGGCTGTGGGCGACTACTTCCTGCCGATGGCCACCTGGGCCGAGCACAACGGCATCGTGCTCACCCA
This sequence comes from Gordonibacter faecis, assembly GCF_030077735.1. Lineage (NCBI taxonomy): Bacteria > Bacillati > Actinomycetota > Coriobacteriia > Eggerthellales > Eggerthellaceae > Gordonibacter > Gordonibacter faecis. The sequence goes on from NZ_JASJEU010000013.1 coordinate 159,267, forward strand.
CTACGGCCGCAACACCGTGTTCATGGGCCCCATGAACAAGGCTCTGCAGGTCGGCGAGTGCAAGTCCGACGTGGAAATCTGCCTCATGTTCGGTCAGCGCCTCAACCCGTCCTGGTGGCCGTGGTACAAGCCGGCTGACGGCAAGTCCCTCGACCTCGACGCCCTGGCTGTTGCTGTTGAGGACTTCTACAGCGACCAGCTCAAGGAGCTCGGTATGGACTGGAAGACCTTCCAGGAAGAAGGCCTCTACCAGCCCGGCGCTCACGGCTTCGAGTACGAGAAGTACGAGAAGGGTCTGCTCCGCTTCGACGGCGAGCCCGGCTTCAACACCATCACGGGCCAGATCGAAGCCTACTCGATTCTGTACGAATCCTGGGGCGAGGATCCGCTGCCGTACTACGAGGAGCCGAACTACAGCCCCATCAGCAAGCCTGATTTCGCTGCTCAGTACCCGCTGATCTCCACCTCTGGTTCGCGTCGCTACAGCTCGTTCCACTCTGAGCATCGTCACGTGCCGTCGCTGCGCCAGATCGATCCGTGGCCGTGGGTCCAGATCAACCCGGAGACCGCTGCTGAGTACGGCATCACCGACGGCGATTGGTGCGAGGTGTACAACATGTTCGGTGAGGCTCGCTTCAAGGCCGAGATCACCCCGGTCATGAAGCCTGGCATCCTGAACTGCGCTCATGGTTGGTGGTTCCCCGAGCAGGACGGCGAAGAGCCCAACCTGTTCGGCGTGTGGAAGTCCAACTTCAACAGCCTGGTGCCGCACTTCAACGTTGGCAAGCTGGGCTTTGGCGCCCCGTACAAGGGTGTTATGTGCAACGTCCGCCGCGTCCGTAGCCTTGACCAAGACTAACTCGAAAGGAAGTGGCGTAAATGGCTGATCAGAAATACGCTCTGCTCGTTGACTACACGTACTTCTCCGGCAACCATGCCGCCGAGATCGCCTGCAAGGAAGAGCTGGGTCTGCCCATCGACCAGTTCGGCATCAAGGAGGTCGAGGTCGGCCCCTTCAAGAAGGGCGAAGGCAACGACGGCGACGCGTGGGAGTGGTTCTACATTCCCTGCCCGACGTCCATCTTCTCCGATCACTGGGGAACGAACGGCGACAAGGCCGGTCAGCGTCCGCTGGCTGTGCAGGTTGAAGAGTCTGCTTCCATGTACTACGGTACGCTGGAAGAGATGCAGGCCAAGATGGCTGAATTCGACCGCCCGATGGTTTTGTTCCAGCTGTAAGGTAATGCTATGATGGCTGCGGTCACCGACCCACACGGTCGATGACCGCAGTACCGTGACGACGATTTGACAAGGAGGGCATCATGACACACGATGAGTTCATGGATCTCGATGCTCAGACGGCGGCTGATAAGCTGAACGCTCTCATCGACGAGGGCAAGAGCAAGGATGAGGCCGAGGCCGCGTTCGAGCTCACCAAGCCGGACCTTCTGAAGCTCAACGTCTTTTTCGTGAAGGGTAAGTATATCGCTCGCGCTTGGGGCGGTTACACCTCCACGAAGGCCACCGGCAACGAGGGTGCTGGCGAATTGGGTCTCGGCGGCAGCTTTAAGGACATCAAGCCGGTGAGCTAAGCTTACACTCTAAGCTTTGTGCAGAGGCAAATAAGAGGACTCGCTTTACGATGTAAGTGGGTCCTCTTTTGGAATAGTGAGCACTACTGTGCCTGGAATGCTTTCGTGGCGAAAAGCCTTACGGGCACCGTATTGGGAGCTAGGGAAATTAGTAGTGGACACCGAACCGCACAAGGAGACGAATGCTAATGGGAGCTGAGGAAGCCATCAAGGCTGAGATCGAAGAATTGGGCCGTTTGAACCCGCAGCAGGAAGACATCCTGTATAACATTTCCCTCAAGCAGGACGAACTGGGCCGCGAGTCCACGAACCTGCTGCTGGAGAAAGTGAAGGATAGTCCCCTCTACCAGCCGATGATTGACCGCGAACTGCTGACCTACGAGGTGTTCAACCACGGCAGCAAGCACGAAATTGCCAGCCTCTATGTCACGCTGAAGGGCCTGCGCTACTGCATCATGTTCGCCGACGAACTTTCACAGCGCCGCAAGCTGAACCCCGCTGGTGCACCTTGGCAGCAGACCGCCTAGCCCAGCTGGACGTCTGCTTCGGAGGGTTTACTCCCGTGGCGCTGAGCGATGGAACTGCGTCGCGTGATCAGGTGCAGGAAGCGCAGCGGCGGGCGCAGGCGCGGCGCACCTCGCTTGAACGCGCGGCTGTCGTGGAGGCGGCGCGCGCAAGTGAGGTGCGTCTTTGGGACGATGGCGCGCAGGCGACGTGGCACTACGTGGTGCTTGACGACGCCGAGGTGCGCATCGAGTGCTGCGTGGCGCGCTGCGGCTGTGTGCATATTCCCGCTGAGATTGAGGGCAAGCCGGTGGTGGCGCTGGCTGCCGAGGCTTGCGCACGCCTGCCAGGGGTTGAAAAGATTGTTTGCCCCGATTCCCTTATGTCGGTGGGCCTGTGCGCTTTTCGGGATAACCGCGCGCTGCGCTCGGTGGTGCTTCCGGCGGAGTTGGCCTCATTTGATTCTGACTGGTTCCGGGGAAGCCCGGCCGTTACTCATCTGGTGCTTCCGGGGCGCCTTGCCCGATTGGACGCGCGTATATTCGACTTGCCACAGCTCTCGGTGCTGGTGGTGGGTGCGGAAACGGCGGAGGTTGAGCCGGGCGCGTTTGCGAAGAGCGCGCTCACGGCTATCGAAGTAGACGCGGCGAACCCCTTTTTGACCACCGACGGCATTGCCCTGTATCGCCGCGAAGGTGGCGTACTGCTGGCGCTTGCCGTGCCGGTGGAGGAATACGCCATCCATCCGGGGTGCACGGCGGTTGCGGAAAAGGGCTTGAGCACGTGCGCACGGGTGCGCCGTATCGAGGTGCCCGAGGGCCTAAAGGAACTGGGAAGCTTCGCCCTTGCGCGCACGGGTATTCGCTCGTTTGAGGCCCCGGCCTCGCTCAAACGCATCGGGGAGAAGGCGTTTTTCAACTGCGCCGACCTTGAGGAGGTGCGCCTGCGCGAGGGCCTGGTTTCGGTGGGGGCCAACGCGTTTACCGGCACGCGTCTGTGCGAACTGCGCCTGCCTGCTTCTGTTGAGGAACTGGGAAACCCGCTGGCGGCAAAGACGGGGCTCACGTTTGCAGGCCCGGACGCGACGTGCACGCTTGCGGCGGGCTCGCGCCATTTGATCTTGGACGCGGCGGGTGGGTTGTACCGCGTGCTTGACCAGGGCGTGTGCCTCGTGCGCATGATGGATCCTGAGGCGCGCAGCTACGAGGTGCGGCCGGACACGGTGGCGGTGGGCGACGAGGCGTTTGCGAACCACGCGTGCATCGCGGATGTGGTGCTTCCCGAGGGTGTGGAAGAGCTGGGTCGCGCGGCGTTTAAGGCGTGCCGCCATTTGGTGCGCGTGAACATCCCCAGCAGCATGCGGCGCATCGGTGACGAGGCGTTTCTTGACACGAATCTGACGAGCATGCGCATACCGGCGGCGCTTGAGCACCTTGGGCACAACGCGCTGGTCACGCAGGGCGCGCACCACGGCGACGGGGAACCGTCGCTTGTTGACGTGCGCGTTGATGCGGGGAACGTCCGGTTCTACACTGCACCCGGCCTACTGCTGGAGCGCAAGGACGAGGGGCACGCGCGGGTGGTGCTGTGCATGGGCGGCGTGGACGTGGTGCGCATTCCGGCTGAGGTGGATGAGATTGCCCCCTACGCGCTGAACGACGTGCGCGGGATTCGCGAGCTGTATCTGTCGGACCGCATTACGAAGGTGGGCATGCGCGGGTTGGGTATTGATGGCCTGGCAGAACTCATTCATGTTGACCTGGAGAGGCCGATTGAGGGCCACACGAGCTTCGACCTTCGTTTCCCGGTGACTGATCGCGGCGCGCAGCAGATGATGCTGGCGCTGTCGGTGCCTGACCGCGTGGATGTGGCGGCGCTGTTCGAGCACTATGACAACGCCATCATCAATGCGAGCAGTTTTGACCCGAGACATGAGCGGGGGCTTGACCCCTACGAGCAGCTGGTGCGCCTGGTGGCGCGGCTGCAAGACCCGGTGTTTATGACGGCCGTGAATCGCAGTATGAGCGAGAAGGTGCTGCGGGAAGGCGTGGCCGACTTTTGTGTGGCCGCCGCCCGCCACGACGACCGGCGCGTGGTAGACGCGTTGCTTGACCTGGGATTTCTGAATGCCGATAACCTGAATGCGGTCATCGACCGCGTGGGTGCGCTCAAAGATGCCGCCATGACGGCGTATCTGCTTGAGGCGAAGCGTGTGCGCTTCCAGTGCGCCGCGCTCGATTTCGAGTTGTAGGGGGTGCGCTGATGACTGAAGCTGCTCCGCCGGATGCCAAGCTTGCGCGCCGTGCCCAAGAGGATCGCCTTGCTGCCGACATTGTTGATGAGTGCCGCGTGCAGCTCATGTTGAAGTTCCGCTTCTTGGATGCGGCGCTTTGGCGTATGGAGGTGCGGCCGCTGCGCGCGGGCGCGCGCTACCCGCTGGCGACCGATGCCACGCAGGTGGTGTGCGACCCGCCACGCGTGATTGCGCGGTTCCAGGAGTCGTTCGAGGAATCGGTGCGCGACTATCTGCACCTGGTGCTGCACTGCATCTTTCGGCATCCGTTCGACCGCGATCACAGCAATCGTGAGGCGTGGGATTTGACATGCGATATTGTGACGGAGGGGGCGGCGCTCGACTTGTGCGGTGAGCGCTTTGCGAGCGCGGATGATGCTGCGCGGCGCGAGGTGTTGGGGACGATAGCCATGCTGGTGGGCAACCTGCGGCCTAATAAGGTATATGGCCTGGTAAAGGGCCTCGTGCAGACACCCGATGGCCAGCAGTACCGCGGGTTGGGGCGCAGTACGCTCAGTGAGTGGCATGCGCTGTTTGAGCGCGACGACCACGGCGCGTGGCCGTCCCACAACGCGGGAAAAAGTGACGAGGTTGATCAGAACGCCTCCGAGGACGTGACGGAGGACGACGAAAACCCCGAGGCGCAGGCCGACCCCCTGCGTACCGATTCGTCCGACACGGCGGCGGCGGACGCCCAAGGCAGTGAGGCGGATGAGTCTCAGTCCGAAGATGAAACGGCAGCCGAGGAAGAGGCGGATGGTGTCGCGGGTGAGCCCGACGAAGGTGCTGATGAGGCCACTGACGCAGACACCGACACCGAGCGCCAGGAGCGTGAGTGGGAAGACCTCGCGAAGCAGATTGAGATGAACCTGGAAACCTTCTCCCAAGAGTGGGGGAAGGAAGCCGCGAGCCTGGTAGCGAATCTCGCCTTTGCCAATCGCCCACTGTGTAGCTACACCGACTTCCTGCGGCGGTTCATGACGCTCTCCGAAGAGATGCGCCTCAACATGGACGAGTTCGACTACGTGTATTACACGTTTGGCCTGGACTTATACGGCGATATGCCGCTCGTCGAGCCGCTTGAGTACAAGGAAACCGAGCGCGTGCGCGACTTCGTCATTGTGATTGATACCTCGGAGTCAGTGCGCGGAGACCTCGTGAAACGGTTTGTGGGTCACACGTTCGACATCCTCAAAAGTTCCGAGGACTTTGCGAGCGAGGTGAACATTCACCTGATCCAGTGCGACGCGAAGGTGCAATCCGACACGGTGATCACCTTGCTGGCGGACGTTGACAAGCTGACGGAGGGCCTTCAGATACGCGGCTTTGGTGGCACGGATTTCCGCCCCGCGTTCGACTACGTGGATATGCTGCGCAAACGCGGCGAGCTGGCCAACATGAAAGGCCTCATCTACTTTACCGACGGCCTGGGCACCTTCCCGGAGAAGCCGCCCGCCTTTGAGGCGGCGTTCGTGTTCCTGGACGAAGAGGGCGTGAAGCATCCGCCGGTGCCACCGTGGGCCTGCAAGATACTGATTGACGAAGCTGGCATCGGCCGGCTGCGGACGGGGTCGCGCGCCAGCGAGCGGCCGTTGAAAGGGGATCGTGCGCTATGAACATTGCATCGGCGAAGCAGCAGATAAAAGATGCCGTGGAGGCGTATTTGGAGCGGGACGACGCGGGTTTGCCCCTCATTGCGCCCGTGAACCAGCGCCCGCTGTTCTTGCTGGGTGCGCCCGGCATTGGCAAGACGGCCATCATGGAGCAGGTGGCCCGTGAGCTGGGCATTGGCATTGTGTCGTACTCGATGACGCACCACACCCGCCAAAGCGCCCTCGGTCTGCCGCGCATCGTTTCGCGCGAATTCGAAGGGTTCGCATACGAGGCCTCCGAGTACACGATGTCGGAGATTGTGGCTGCGCTCTACGACTACATGGAGCGCACGGGGCTGCGCCAGGGCATTCTGTTTTTGGACGAAATCAACTGTGTGTCCGAGACGCTGTACCCGTCCATGTTGCAGTTTCTCCAGTTCAAGACCTTCGGCAAGCATCGGGTGCCCGACGGCTGGGTGGTGGTGTGTGCCGGCAATCCGCCGGAATATAACCGCTCGGTGCACGAGTTCGACATTGTGACGCTTGACCGTCTGCGCGAAATTGACGTGGAACCCGACTACGCTTCCTGGAAAAGTTACGCGACGGAGTGCGGGCTGCACCCGGCCGTCACCACGTTTTTGGAGACGAAGCGCGAGTGCTTTTATAAGGTAGAGGCGAAGCCCGGCGGCGGTAAGGCGTTCGTGACGGCGCGCGGTTGGGAGGACTTGGCGCACATCATTGCCGTGCACGAGGAACGGGGCAAGCCGGTGAATCGGGAACTGGTGGCCCAGTTTGTGCGCGACGACGAAATTGCCGACCAGTTTGCCGTGTACTATGCGCTGTTCGAGAAGTATCGTTCGGACTATCAAGTGGATGCCATTCTCGCCGGTGAGGTGGGCGAGGCGGTGAAGAACCGCGCGCGGCAGGCGCCGTTTGACGAGCGCATTGCGCTGGTGAGTTTGGTGCTGGATGTGCTCGCGCGGGAGTGCGCGCAGGTGCTCGACCGCGAAGCGGTGGTGCTGGCCGTGCGCGATGAGTTGCGCGCGTGCAAGGCTGACCTTGTGGGTGGCGCGTCGGTGCAGGACGTGCTGGTTCCACGCATTGCCGAGCGTGAGGCGGCTCTCGCGCGCAAGGTGGCTTCGGGTACGGCGGCTGAATCGGTCGTGCGCACGGAGCGGCTGGTGGTGGCGCTGCTGAAAGAGTTCGCGTCTGCGTGCACGCTTGCGCGTACCGAGGCGGGTGCGGCGGCGTTCGACACCATTCAGCAGGCGTACAAGACTGAGGTGGCAGGGCTTGAGCCGGCGGCCGCGGCAGCCAGCGCAAAGATGGACAACGCCTTCACCTTTGTTGACGAGTGTTTTGGCGACCGCGAGATGCTGGTGTTCATGGCCGAGCTGGCCACGCGCCGCCCGACCACCCAGTTTGTCGCGCACTACGGCAACGAGTCGTACTACGCGCACAACCAGGAGTTACAGGTGGACTCGGCGCGCATGGGGCTGGCCGAGCGCGCCAGCATGCTGGAAGATTTGAACGAGAACATCAAGCTGGCCGAGGGCCGCACGAGTGAGGCGCGGGCCGCCGTAGGGCTGTCGGTGGGCATGCGCGCGACGGCCGAGCGCGCGAACGGGGCTGACGAAACGGCCCTACGCGAGCACTACCAGGGCAAACAGTTCGAATACGGCTTCACCAGTGTGTGCAAGATGCTGCTGCCGGTGTCTGAGCTCAAGGGTAAGACGGTGCTCGACGTATGTTGTCGGCGCGGCCGCGGCGTGTACAAGCTGGGTGCCATGGTGGGCAATGACGGCACGGCCTGGGGCATCGACTGGAACGCCGCCTACATTGAAGAGGCGAAAGACGGGATGGAGCGTGCGTGGCGCGAGAGCGGGCTTGCGCGCAACAACATGGAGTTTCGCGTGGCCTGCCCCGAGGACCTCATTGCCGCCGGTATTGGCTCGGGTACCATGGATGTAGTGTACGTGAACAACGTCATCACGCTGTTCTACGACCAGGAACGTGCCCTTGCGGAATGCGCACGTGTGCTGAAGCCAGGCGGGCTGCTCATCCTGGAGACTATTTTCGCCGATCAACCGCGCAATGAAGACGTGGTCACGCGTGCCCGAGCGCTCGGCAACAGTATCCAAGCCGCCCGCACCAAGGAAGAAAACTACGCCTGGCTGACTGCCGCCGGTTTTGACGAACCATCGGTCGAAGATGAATATGAGGTAGAGGCAAGCCGCGGCTACAAAGCCGACCATGCGGTAGCCATCGTAGAAGGCGACGAGGACGTGCACTACCGCGCCGTATCCCTCTACATCCGCAAGCCGCAGCAGGGAGGAAGGGCGTGAGCCACCCCGTTGTCATACATAGTGCGCAAATGTGTTCTACAACCGGTGAGCAGGGGCTTTCGGGGAGCGATTGCACCCGCTGTACAGGCAGTTTGTTTTTTATACTCGTAAGCGATAGTGAAACCAGATAATCGCTTGGAGGCTTGCCTATGCAGACACAACGACACTCACTCATTGAGATACTGGGAACACCCGACGTTCGCTTCGTGGTTCCCGCGTACCAGCGCCGCTATTCGTGGGGGCTTCGCCAGTGCCGGGAGCTGTGGCTTGATGTGCAGCGCGCCGCGCGGGCGCAGGCGCCGCACTTTGTAGGCACGTTGCTGTATGCGCGGGAAGCGAGCGACACGGACGGCCTGGAGCGACGCTCCATCATCGACGGTCAGCAGCGGCTGACCACGCTCACGCTTCTTATGGTGGCGCTCGTGCGTTACCTGGAAGCGCGGGGGAGCGCGCTTGCTGATGGGGATGCGCATGCGCTGCGCGACTGCTACTTGCGCGTGGGTGCGGGGAAGCGGGCGGCAGGCAAACTAGTGTTGTCGCGCAACGACCGCGACACCCTGTTTGCGGTTGTTGCGGGCGCGGCGCTGCCGGAGAATCCCGCGGAAAACATCATGCAGAACCTGGCGTTTTTTCAGGAGCAGATGGAGGCCGAGGGCTTTGACGCCACCTATGCGTGGAGTGGTGTGAAGCAGCTCTTCGTCATTGGGGCTGAGACAGGTGGGGCTGACAACGCCCAGCTCATCTTCGAAAGCTTGAACTCGAAGGGCGTGCCGCTGACCACGGCCGACCTCGTGCGGAACTATCTACTGCTTGCGGAAAGCCACGAAGAACAGGCGCGACTCTACGACGAATACTGGGGCCCCATTGAGGGCATGTTCCAGCCCGACCCCGGCTCGTTGCGGTTGGACAATGCCATTCAGGGATGGCTCAGCGTGCGCTTCCGCAAGGTGCGCGCCAAAGGGCCTGATGAGGTGTACAGCGTATTCAAGCAGTACGTGGAGGATGAGTTTGATGGCACAACGGAGGGGCTTTTGCGCGAGTTGCGCAACTTCTGCCTCGTGTGGGCCGAGAACTACCGCTATCACGCCGTGAAGAAGTACAAGTCGGCCTTCAGCTGGGCAACGAATGGGGCCGCAACGTTGGTGTCGGGTCGTCCGCTGAAGAAAAGCGACGACGAAGCCTATGCCGAGAAGGTCCGCGCGGATCTTCAGGCTGTCGACGAGTCACTGTGAGGTGAGAAGCTATGATTATTAAACAACAGATGCTTCTCGATTTTTTGGGGACACCTGACGTGCAGTTGATTATTCCCGTGTATCAGCGTGTGTATGCGTGGGGCGCGCGCCAGTGTGACGGCTTATTTGATGACATCATGCGCGCCGGGCGCGCTGAGCGCACGCACTTTGTGGGCACCGTGTTGTACGTGCCCGAGCTCGGGGCTGCTGGCGTGGGAACGCGCTTTGATGTGATTGACGGGCAGCAGCGCCTGGCCACGCTCACGCTGTTGCTTGCGGCGTTGCGCGACTACGTGCGTGATGCGGGGTATGCGCTTGAGGGTGTTGATGCTGCAGGCATTGACCAGCGCTTTCTTCATGTCGATGGGGTGGAAGGCGTGGGCAAGCTGGTGTTGTCGCGTGCCGATCGCGCCACGTTGGAGGCAGTTATTGCGGGTGCGGAACTTCCCGGCGAAGATGACGTGTCGGCGAATGTGGTGGCGAACTACGAGCACTTCCGCGCACGGATGCGCGAGGGCTTTGCGGCTGATGAGGCGCAGGTGCTCTGGCGTGGCATGCAGCAGCTGCTGGTGATAACCGCCGAGCTTGATGGCGAGGATCGCCCGCAGGTGGTGTTCGAGAGCCTGAACTCCAAGGGCATGCCGCTGACCACGGCCGACCTCGTGCGCAATCTTATGCTGGTGAGCGTGGGTTACGACGAGCAAACGCGCCTCTACGAGCGCTACTGGGCACCCATCGAGCGGCTGTTCGGCGACGACCCGGGTGGCGTGCGGTTGAACGCCGCGCTGCACGGATGGCTCGCGGTGACGGCGCCGCGGCTGCATGTGGGTAGCGCTGATGAGGTGTACGGCGCCTTCAAAACCTACTTGGAGGACCTGCACACGGGCACGCTTGAAGAGTTGCTGATTGGCTTGAAGGGCTTTTGCGAGACCTTCGCCGCCAAGTCGCAGGACTCCGGTGCGGCGCGCGCCACGGCGCATGCGACATGGGGAAACGGCAAGGTGGAAGGCATCATCTCAGAAAGGAAGCTCTTCGGCGACTAGGGGCGGAAGAGGGAGAAGATAGATGACGACGAACGGAGCAGGAATGGGTAACGAGGCAGTGGAGCGAGCGCTGGCGGAGTACGCGGCGGTGGGGGAGCGCTACGTGCGGGAACTTGAGCGCAAGGGGCTTGTGTTCGCCGAGGCGAATGCGGGGGCGTCACGCTGCGCTGAGTTGCGGGCCGAGTTGGCGGCGCGCGGCGTTCAGGTGCGCAACGCCGGGGCCAGCCTGAGTGTGGGGCACCTGTCGCCGGCGTGCGTGGAGTGCACGGGCAACCGCGGGTCGGAGACGTTTTCCACCACGTTCAAGTGCCACCGCGATTGCTACTTCTGCTTCAACCACAACCAGCCCGACTACGAGAAGTTCTTCCGCGAGGGTTGCCCCTGGGAGGAAACGCTGGCGCGCTCGGCGGCTGAAAACGAGTCGCTTGCCTGTGTGGGCTTGACCGGCGGCGAGCCGCTGCTTGACCTGGAGAACGCCCTGCGGCTGCTGAAGCGCACGGATGAGGTGTGGCCCGACGCGCACACGCGCCTGTACACCTCGGGTGATTTGCTTACCGAAGAGAGCGCCACGCTGTTGCAGGCGGCGGGCCTCGACGAAATCCGCTTCAGCGTGAAGGACGATGACGCCCCTGATCAGCAGGATCGCGTGATTGCCGCGCTGCGCCTCGCGAAGCGCTTCATTCCCTCTGTCATGGTGGAGATGCCCGTCATCCCGGGCGCGAAGGAGCACATGCAAGACCTCTTCCGCCGCTTTCAAGAGGTGGGCATCGACGGCATTAACCTGCTGGAGTTCTGCTTCCCGTTTTGTAACTGGGACGAATTCGCGCGCCGCGGTTTCGTGCTGAAGAACCCGCCGTTTGAGGTGATGTATGACTACGGCTACTCGGGCGGATTGGCGGTGGACGGCAGCGAGGAACTTATTCTGGAGCTGATGCAGTGGGCGCTCGACGAAGGGCTCACGTTTGGCATGCACTACTGCTCGCTTGAGAACAAGCACCGCAGCGAGATTCGCCAGAAAAACGAGCCGGCCGCCCATGCGCACCCGTGCCTTACGTTTGATGAGAGCGACTTCTTCCTGAAAACGGCGAAGGTGTTCGGGCCGGACATTCCGGTGGCGCGTCCCGTGCTTGAGGCGGCGGGCTGCACCGACTTCATGGAGGATACTGACGAAGATTCGCTCGCCTTTCCGCTGCGCTTCCTGGACGTGCTGCGCGACCTTACGCGCCCCGATGACACGCCCCTCACGCCCATGACCTGCTTCTTCGTACACGAGCACGACGAAGGCGGCAGCTACCTGATAGACGTCGCACTGCGCCCGGCACCCGAGCATGCAGGTTAGATGAGGGGATGCGGATGAAGCGGTTTTCGCCTGACTGAGGGGCGCTTATGACGAGGGGTTTCGATGCTGGTATGGTACAATGATCATCCCCCTTTTTACCAGGAACTATCGCTTGCGCTTGCGCGCGAGCGTTTCAGTAATCACGCAGGACATCGAAGGAGAATCCACATGCAACTTGGTTCCACGGTCACACTTATTTACACGGGCACGCTTGAAGACGGCACGGTGTTTGGTCACGCCACCAAAGAGGAACCCATGAAGTTCCAAACCGGCATGGACATGACCATCGACGGCTTTGAGGCCGCCATCCTTGAGATGAACGAGGTGGGCGAAAAGAAGACGTTCGTGGTTGATCAGTACGCCGGATATGGCGAGTACCTGGACGACTACACTACGAAGATTCCGCTGGAGCAAATTCCCGTGGATAACATCAAGGTAGGCAGGCGCATTTGGCTGTCGAGCAGCGAGGACGGCGCGCCCATGCCGGCCACCGTGTTGGCCGTGGAAGGCGGCGTGGCCACGTTCGATTTGAACCACCCCCTCGCGGGCAAAGACCTCACGTTTGAGGTGGAACTGCTGGAGATTGAGGACGCTCCCGAGGACTTCGTTTCCGCAGCTGAGAAGGCCAAGCACCTGAAGGAGCAGTCGAAGCTTCTGGGCGGCGACCAGGCCTCGGACTTCCGCTAGGAGTTTTGAGCATGTGCTGGTCATGCAATCCCATCTGCGGTGGCTGCCGACCGCCGCGCAAGCGCCCGGTGAAGTGTCCCGAGTGCGGCATGTTTAATGCCGTTGACCTGGAGCATTTCTCGGAACCCAACCCGTGTTCCAAGTGCGGTGCCGATCTGACAGAGCTGGCGCTGCCTGAACCGGTGGTGTGTACCATCTGCGGCGAGGTGTGTTACAACTCCTGTCGCAAGGGGCGCACGGAGCAGCCGGATGACGCGCGCGGCACGTGTCAGGTGCGCGTAGCGAAACCGTTCAGGCCGCAAGATGCGGTGTAGAAGCGGCGCGGTAACAGTAACAAACATTTTTTGCCTGCCAGGTTGACCGTAGGGCAAGGGCTTTGCCCTTGCCGCCAACTACGTTGACCTGGCAGGTTTATTTTTGTTGAGTAGCAAGGGAAACCTTGTCCAGCGAACTACCTGCCTGCGCTTTGCGGCGTGCTAGGCGCGGGCGGCGCACCAGGCGCAGGCGCTCGGGGCGGCGGCGATGCCACCAAGCGCGCTTTCGCGCAGTTCGAAGGGGAGTGCGCGGCCGACTGCGTCAAGCGCGGCCACCGTTTCGTCGAAGCCTACGAGGTTGTTCACGCCAGCGAGGGCAATTTGGGCGCTGATAAGAGCCACGCCCGTCGCGGCGGCGTTGCGCTTCTGGCAGGGCACTTCCACGAGGCCGCCCACCGGATCACACACAAGCCCCATGAGCGAAGTGAGCGCGTTCGCGGCGGCATTGAGGGCTGCGGCGGGCGAGCCGCCGGCCATCTCTACCGCGGCTGCAGCGGCCATGGCGGCCGCCGCGCCAATTTCCGCCTGACAGCCTCCTTCAGCGCCCGACACCGTGGCGTTGCGGGCGATGAGTAGGCCGACTGCTCCTGCAGCCAGAAGGCCGCGGCGCAAGGTGGTTGCGTCGAAGCCGCGCGTTTCTTCCAGCGCCAGCAGCACGCCGGGTACCACGCCCGCCGAGCCCGCCGTGGGTGCGGCCACAATTACACCCATGGAGGCGTTCGTTTCCAACACGGCCAGGGCATACTCGGCCGCGCGGGCGGCAGTGCCATCGAGCACGGCCACGCCCCGCTCGCGCGCACGATGCACGTCACGGGCTTCGCCGCCGATGAGGCCACCCATGGAGGGCGTGGGCTCCGTGAGGGGCTGGACGGCTGAGGCGCGCATGACAGCAAGCGCCCGATCGGCGTAGGCCAGCGTGCCGCAGGTGTGTCCATCCAGCGCAGCAAGCGCTTCCTCGCGCGCAAGCAGCGCATCGGCCAGGCCGCCGCCCTGGTGTGCGCAGCGTTCCAGCAACTCAGCGCCTGAAGTGAAGTCGCAGGCGACGAAGCGCTCTTCCGCGCCTTCGGCCGGCACGGTTGCGCCGGGAGCATGTGCGCCGTGGGGCGTGTCGGCGGGCACCACGCGCACGTCACGCACGGCGGCGCAGCGCTCGATGGCATCCTTCACCTGGGGCGGCACCTCGCCGTCCAACTCCATGATGGTGAACGCCTCCAAGCCGCGGCGCGTGCGATACACGCGCGTGGTGGCAATGTTCACGTCGTGCTCCGAGAGGCTGCTGGCAATGTGCGCGAGCACGCCGGTCACGTCGCGCTGACGCACCACGAGGCTGGTGCGTTCGCCCGTGAGATCGACGTCGATGCCGTCGATGCGCCTGATGACAGCCGCCCCGCCGCCCACGCTGACGCCGCGCACCTCAAGGATGGCGCCCTCTTCGGCTTCAAGATGGATGTCCACGGTGTTGGGGTGATCGACCTCCGTTTCGCGATCACACGTAAACGAAAACGTGAGGCCCGCCGCGCGTGCCCGCTCGAAGGAATCGCGTACGCCCAGGTCATCGGGCGCGAGTCCCATAAGGCCCGCCACGAGCGCCTTGTCGGTGCCATGTCCCGTGCGCGTGTGGGCGAACGAGCCGTAGAGCGTGAACGCGGCGCGCACGGGAGGTGCGGCCAGAAGGCTGCGCGCCATGCGGGCGATGCGCAGCGCGCCCGCCGTGTGCGAGCTGGAGGGCCCCACCATGAGCGGGCCTATGATGTCGGAGAACCCGAATGTTTCCATGCGTGTCCTTTCGCGTGGTGAATCTGGCGGTACCCGCGCGCTGCGGCGCGGGGCTGCGGCGCTATCGTAGCGCACTCGCGTCTGTTCGGGCCCGTCGGCCGACCGAATCTTGAGATTCCGCGACGAATCGGCCGCGCGCCGGGTCAAGCGCGGCGGCATCGCTATACTGGTCGCATCAGCGCCGCGAGCCCGCAGGCCGCGGCAGAATTTTCCACAAGGCAGACGATACCTGCACGGCGCCCCGCCCGGGGTTGCGTGCGGCAAAGGAGCGATACCATGTCCACAGCGGCGCCCGTCATTGTGGTGGGCCACAAGAACCCCGACAACGATTCCATTTGTGCGGCGGTGGCATACGCCTATTTGAAGAATGAACTCGCGAAACGCGCGGCCAGCAAGGGTGCGACCCCCGTTCGCTATGTGCCCGCGCGCCTGGGCCCCCTTCCGCCCGAGAGCGCATGGATTTTGGAGAAGAACGGCATCGCGGCGCCCGAGGTGGTGAGCCATGTGCACGCGCGCGTGGCGGATGTGATGACGCCGAACCCCATTTCCATCGCGCGCGATGCCACGCTGCTGGAGGCCGGGCGGCTGCTGCGCCAACACAATGTGCGCGCGCTCGTGGTGACGAACGACGACGGCCGGTATCGCGGCCTCATCACCACGCGCATGATTGCCGAGCGCTACATTTCGGCCACTGACGTGCTGGAAGAGGGCGGCGCGAATGAGATGGCCGTGGCGGGCGACCTCATTGCCTCGCTCGGTCAGAAGGTGGAAGACATCACCGAGACCGATGTGCTGGTGCTGGACAAGGATGGCCTTTTGGGTGAAGCCATTGAGGATTTGATGGCGAGCGCGCTGCGCGAGGCCGTGGTGCTTGATGACCAGGGCATGGCTATTGGCATTGTGACCCGCTCCGACGTGGCCGTGCGCCCGCGGCGCAAGGTGATTCTCGTCGACCACAACGAAACGCGCCAGGCGGCGAATGGCATTGAGGAAGCCGACGTGGTGGAGATTGTGGACCACCACCGCATTGCCGATGTGTCCACGGCGAACCCCATCCTGTTCCTCAACCTGCCCGTGGGCTCCACCGCCACTATTGTGGCGACCGAGTTCGAGCGCCACGGCGTGGAGATTCCGCCGGCCATTGCCGAGGTGTTGCTGTCGGCTATTATGACCGACACGGTTATATTGAAGTCACCGACCGCCACCGTGATTGACCATGAGCAGGTGGAGCACCTGGCTGCCATCGCGGGTGTGGATGCCACCGAGTTTGGCCTGGCGGTGTTCAAGTGCCGCGGCGGCGAGGACGACATGCCGGTGGAGAAGCTGGTCGGCGCCGACTCGAAGGAATTCCAGCTGGGAGATTCCACCGTGCTTATCGCGCAGCACGAGACGGTGGACTTGTCGTCGGTCATGAAGCGCGAGGACGAGATTCGCGCGCACATGCGCCGCCTGAAAGACGACCACCACTATGAGTTTGTGCTGCTCATGGTGACCGACATTCTGGCCGAGGGCAGCCAGTTCATCTGCGAAGGCAACTGCCGCACCGTGAACCGCGTATTCGGCATAGAATGCGCCCCCGGCGGCACCTGGATGCCCGGAGTGTTGAGCCGTAAAAAACAAGTAGCCGCCAAAATATTGGGTGCGTAAAGAAAGAAGTTACTCATGTCTCGTGTGCTTGATTTGTTTTGTGAGCTTGCTCGGATTGAGAGTCCTTCGCGCTCTGAGGGGGTTATGGCGGCGCGTTGTGCTGATGAGTTGCGTGATCTGGGGTTCTCGGTGCGCTTCGACGATTCAGCTGCGCAGACGGGGTCGGATACGGGAAACCTCATTGCGCATCTGCCGGGTACGGCGGCGGGGCACGTGGTGCTGTCGGCGCATATGGATACCGTGCGGCCGTGCGCGGGCATCGAGCCCGTTGTCATGGACGGGGTGGTGCGCTCGGCTGGCGATACTATTCTTTCCGCCGATGACAAAGCGGGCGTGGCGGCCATTCTGGAAGGCGTGCGCTCGGTGGTGGAATCGGGCGTGCCGCGGCCCGATGTCACCGTGCTGTTCACCACGTGCGAAGAGCTGCATCTGTTGGGTTCCGGGGCGTTGGCCGCTGACGCGCTGCCTGCTGGCGCACCGTGTTACGTGCTGGATGCCGACGGCGCGCCAGGCACCGTGGTGACGGGCGCGCCCTGCCACTGGGGGCTTGAGGCGGCGTTCGCTGGCCGCGCCTCGCACGCGGGCGTGGTGCCCGAGGCGGGCGTGTCGGCCATCCAGATGGCGGCGGCCGCCATTGAAGCCATGCCACTTGGCCGCATCGACGAGGCCACCACGGCAAACATCGGCGTTATTGCGGGTGGCTGCGAGACCAACGTCGTGCCGGACGCCTGCACACTGGCAGGCGAGTGTCGCTCGCTCTACCCCGAGCGCGTCGAGGCGCAGAACGCAGCGATGACGTCCGCGCTGGAAGAGGCCGCCGCCCGCTTCGGCGGTACGGTGGACGTGTGCTGGACAAAAAGCTACGACGCGGTACTTTATAGCGAGGACGACGCGGTGGTGCAAGCAGCCGCCCGTGCGGCACGCGCTGCGGGTCTTGAGCCGGCGTTTCGCCACGACGGCGGCGGTGCCGATGCCAACATCCTCGCTGCTCGCGGTGTGCGCGCCGTCACCCTCGGCGTTGGCATGACCGCCTTCCACTCCACCGACGAGCATATAACAGTAGCCGACCTTGAAAACTCCGCCCGCCTCGCCGCAGCTCTCATCCAAGAAAGCGTGGAAGCCTAAGCGCCAGCATACGTTCTTCGTGCGTGGACAGGGGTGCTTCTGCTGGCATCCCTGCACGCCCGAGCAAGAGTTTTCACCGTGAGCAAATAAATTTGAGATTACGTGGAGGCGCGGACTCACATAGCGCAACGGTATGCCTTTCATCAGGCGAAACGCAATAAAAGAAGATGGATACTCCCGGATGCGTGGCGTTTGACAAGCTGCGGAGGCGATGATAAAGTTCTCCGTCGCGCCTCATATCGGTGCGCGTTTTCGTGTGCGAATCAGCTGAGCGCACAGGAAGACATCCGTTGGTCCCGTATCAACAAAGGTAGTAACAGGCGTTTTATGTGAATGGTCAAACGATTCACCATAAAACACCGTCAGGTAGAAAAAGGAGAAGAGTTTTGCCTACCATCAACCAGCTGGTCCGCAAGGGCCGCAAGAAGACGGTCGAAAAGAAGAAGACGCCGGCTCTCAAGGGCAACCCGCAGAAGCGTGGCGTGTGCACGCGTGTGTACACCACTACGCCGAAAAAGCCGAACTCGGCTCTGCGTAAGGTGTGCCGTGTGCGCCTCGTCAACGGCATGGAAGTGACCGCCTACATCCCGGGCATCGGCCACAACCTGCAGGAGCACTCCATGGTGCTCATCCGCGGTGGTCGTGTTAGGGACCTCCCCGGTGTGCGCTACAAGGTCATCCGTGCCGCGCTCGACTGCTCGGCCGTCGACAACCGCAAGCAGGCTCGCAGCCGCTACGGCGCCAAGCGCCCGAAGTAACCACTAAGACGCGCGGGCCACACAACCGCCGCCGCCCAAGAGGGGCGTCGCGCGGGGCCTAATGGGCGAAGGAAACGCCCCGAAGCGCGCAGGAAGAAGAAGGAGATACAATGCCGCGTCGTGCAGCAGCAGTCCGTCGTGAAGTTCAGCCGGACGCACAGTACAACAACCGTCTTGTCACGCAGCTTATCAATAAGGTACTGCTTGATGGCAAGAAATCCGTCGCCGAAGGCATCGTTTACGGCGCTTTCGACATCATTGAGAAGAAGACCGGCGGCGACCCGCTGGCCGTGTTCAAGAAGGCCATGGACAACGTCCGCCCGACGCTTGAGGTTAAGCCCAAGCGCGTTGGTGGCGCCACCTACCAGGTGCCGATGGAAGTTAACTCCCGTCGTTCCACCACGCTGGCCATCCGCTGGATCGTGGACTTCTCGCGCAAGCGCAAGGAGCACACGATGAAGGAGCGCCTCGCCGCCGAGATCATGGACGCCTCTGAAAACACGGGCGCGTCGGTGAAGAAGCGTGAGGACCTGTACAAGATGGCCGAGTCCAACCGCGCGTTCTCGCACTATCGTTTCTAGGAAAGCGTGAGGATATCTTTATGGCAAAAATTGAACTGAAAGACACGCGCAACATCGGCATCATGGCCCACATCGACGCGGGCAAGACGACGACGACCGAGCGCATCCTCTACTACACGGGTAAAACCCATAAGATCGGCGAGGTGCACGATGGCGCCGCGACGATGGACTGGATGGTGCAGGAGCAGGAGCGCGGCGTAACCATTACCGCTGCCGCTACCACGTGCTTCTGGAAGTACCCCGGTGGTGCCGATGACGGCAAGGAGTACCGCTTCCAGATTATCGACACGCCCGGCCACGTTGACTTCACGGCTGAGGTCGAGCGTTCGCTTCGCGTGCTCGACGGTGCCGTTGCCGTGTTTGACGCCGTTGCTGGCGTGCAGCCGCAGTCCGAAACGGTGTGGCGTCAGGCCAGCCGCTACGGCGTGCCGCGCATCGCTTACATCAACAAGTACGACCGCGTGGGTGCCGACTTCTTCCACGCTATCGAAACCATGAAGGATCGCCTGGGCGCGCCGGCTATCGCCGTGCAGATGCCCATGGGTGCCGAGGACAACTTCTGGGGCGTCATTGACCTGGTCACCATGACCGCGTGGGACTTCAAGGCCGACGACAAGGGCATGACCTGGCCCGAGCCGATGGACGCCATCCCGGCCGAGTTCGCCGAAGAGGCTGAACTGCGCCACCAGGAGCTGCTTGAGGCCGCCGCTGATTGCGACGACAACCTCATGGAGAAGGTGCTCATGGAAGAAGAGGTGACGGTCGAGGAAATTAAGACCGCCATCCGCAAGGGCACCATCGCCTGCCAGATTCACCCCGTGTTCGTGGGTTCGTCCTACAAGAACAAGGGCGTGCAGGAGCTGCTCGACGGCGTGGTTGACTACATGCCGTCCCCCATCGACATCCCCGCCATCAAGGGTACCGATCCGGAAACGGGTGAGGAAGACGAGCGTCGCGCCGACCTGAAAGAGCCGTTCAGCGCGCTGGCCTTCAAGATTATGACCGATCCGTTCGTGGGTAAGCTCACCTACCTGCGCGTGTACTCGGGCCAGCTTGACTCGGGTTCCTACGTGCTGAACGCGTCCAAGGACAAGAAAGAGCGCATCGGCCGCCTGCTGCAGATGCACTCGAACCAGCGCGTCGACATCGACGGCTGCGCCGCGGGCGACATCGTTGCCGTCGTGGGCTTGAAGGACACGTCCACCGGTGACACGCTCTGCGACCCGGACAAGCCGATTGTGCTTGAGTCCATGGAATTCGCCGAGCCCGTTATCGACATCGCTGTTGAGCCTAAGACGAAGGCTGAGCAGGACAAGATGGGCGTGGCGCTGCAGAAGCTGGCTGAGGAAGACCCGACGTTCCGCGTGTCCACCAACCAGGAGACGGGCCAGACCATCATCGCTGGTATGGGCGAGCTGCACCTGGAGATCATCGTTGACCGTCTGCTCCGCGAGTTCAAGGTGGAGGCAAACGTTGGTAAGCCGCAGGTAGCCTACCGCGAGACGGCCACGAAAGAGGCCCTCAACGTGGAAGGCAAGTTCGTGCGTCAGTCCGGCGGTCGCGGCCAGTACGGCCATGCGGTCATCAACATGTACCCGCAGGAGACCGGCAAGGGCTATGAGTTCGAGAACAAGATCGTGGGCGGCGTCGTGCCGAAGGAGTACATCACGCCTATCGACAAGGGCATCCAGGAGGCGCTGAACTCGGGCGTTCTGGCAGGGTATCCCGTCGTGGACGTGCGCGTTGAGCTGGTTGACGGCTCCTATCACGAGGTCGACTCCTCCGAGGCGGCGTTTAAGGTGGCCGGTTCCATGGCCATCAAGGCGGCTCTCAAGAAGGGCAACCCGGTCATCCTCGAGCCGATGATGGCTGTCGAGGTTGAAACGCCTGAGGAGTACATGGGCGACGTTATGGGTAACCTCTCCAGCCGTCGCGGCCAGATCCAGGGCATGGGCGATCGCGGAGGCGCCAAGACCATCAAGGCGAAGGTCCCGCTGTCCGAGATGTTCGGTTACGCCACCGACCTGCGTTCCACGACGCAGGGCCGCGCTTCGTACACGATGCAGTTCGATTCGTACGAGGCTGTGCCGAAGAACGTGGCGGAAGAAATTATCAGCAAGGCCGGCGGCAACGCCTAGGGCGTGCGCGCGAGCATGATGGAGGTAAGGTAAGTGGCTAATCAGAAGATTCGCATCCGCTTGAAGGGGTACGACCATGAGATCGTGGACCAGTCCACGAAGCTCATCGTCGACACCGCTCAGAAGACGGGTGCCAAGGTGTCCGGTCCTATTCCGCTGCCGACGGAGCGCAACCTGTACTGCGTCGTCCGCGGTCCGCACGTCGACAAGGATTCCCGCGAGCAGTTCGAGATGCGCACGCACAAGCGCCTCATCGACATCTTGGAGCCGACCCCGAACACGGTCGATTCCCTGATGCGTCTCGATCTCCCCGCCGGCGTCGACATCGAAATTAAGCTGTAAAGGGGGTCAGGCTCACATGATCAATGCAATCTATGGTAAGAAGATCGGCATGACCCAGATCTTCGGCGAGGACGACCGCGTCATTCCGGTGACCGTTATCCAGGCCGAGCCCAACAAGGTCTGCCAGGTGAAGACGAAGGACACTGACGGCTACGAGGCCGTGCAGATGGGCTTCGGCGCCATCAAGGAGAAGAAGGTCAACCGCCCGATGAAGGGTCACTTCGAGAAGCAGGGCACGGCTCCCGTGCGTTACCTGCGCGAGGTGCGCGTGGAAAACGCCGGCGAGTACAAGGTCGGCGACGAGCAGACGGTGGCCGCGTTCAACGAAGTGAAGAAGGTTGACGTCACCGGCACGTCTAAGGGTAAGGGCTTCGCCGGCGTTATGAAGCGCTACGGCTTCCGTGGTGGCCCGGGTGGCCACGGCGCTCACTTCCACCGCGCTCCCGGTTCGGTGGGCCAGTGTGCCACGCCGTCCCGCGTGTTCAAGGGGCTTAAGCTCCCTGGTCACATGGGCTGCGAGACCGTGACGGTGAAGAACCTGGAGGTTGTCCGCGTGGACGAGGATCAGAACCTCATCCTCATCAAGGGCGCCGTTCCCGGTGGTAAGAATGGTATCGTTCGCGTCCGCATGGCGTAAACGTGGGTTTGGATACAGAGGAGTTTAACCTATGACCACGATTGAGATCAAAGACGCGAGCGGGAAGAAGGCCGGCTCTGCCGACCTGGCCCCCTCCGTTTTCGGCATCGAGCCGAACATCCACGTGATGCACACGGTCGTGCGTTCGCAGCGCGCCGCGTGGCGTCAGGGTACGCACGACACGAAGACCCGCGGGCAGGTGCGCGGCGGCGGCAAGAAGCCGTGGCGTCAGAAGGGCACCGGTCGCGCTCGTCAGGGCACCATCCGCGCTCCCCAGTGGGCCGGCGGCGGCACCGTGTTCGGTCCGCATCCGCGTTCCTACGAGATGCGCGTGAACAACAAGGAAATCAAGCTGGCTATGCGCTCTGCGCTGTCCGCCAAGCTGGCCGATGGCGAGTTGGTTGTGGTGAAGGACTTCGAGTTCGAGAAGCCTTCGACCAAAATTGCCGTAGCTGCCATGAAGGCGCTTGGCCTGGAAGGCCGCGTGACGATGGTCATCCCCGATGACGCGGTGGACACCTACCTGTCGTTCCGCAACATCCCGAAGGTGAACATCCTTCCCGCTTCCGACATCAACACCTACGAGCTGATTGACAACAAGAAACTCGTGGTGACCGAAGACGCCCTGAAGTACATCGAGGAGGTGCTTGCATAATGAAGGACCCCCGCGAGGTTATCATCCGCCCCATCATCACGGAGCACAGCTACGACATGATGGAGCAGAACACCTACACGTTTGAGGTGGCGAAAGACGCGAACAAGGTTGAGATCGCTCAGGCGATCGAGGCAATCTTTGAGGTGAAGGTTGTCAAGGTGAACACGCTGAACGTGAAGCCGAAGCCGAAGCGCGTTCGCTATCAGCTGGGCCAGACCCGCACCTGGAAAAAGGCCATGGTCACGCTCAAAGAAGGCGACACGATTGAACTGTTCGCTTCCTAAAGCGTACGTTTAGAGTTTTGAGAAAAGCCCCTGCAATCGCGGGGGCTTTTTTGTGTGCCTTAAGGTCGGGCTTCGGGCGGAAAATGTGGGGAGGCTGGCACGAGGGGATGGGTTGGTGTATCGTGAGGGAATTGAGCGTGAGCCAGGGGGAGAAGAAAGAGGTCAACCGGTGGCGTTTGTGGAGTTCAGGGATGTGCGTAAGGTGTATACCATGGGTGAGGTGGAGGTGGCCGCCGTTGATGGTATGACGTTTGACATCGAGCGCGGTGAGCTTGTGGTGGTGGTTGGGCCTTCCGGTGCTGGTAAAACGACGCTTTTGAACATGCTGGGCGGGATGGATGGGTGTTCCTCGGGCACTATTCGGCTGGACGGGCGGGAGATCAGCTCGTTTGGGCAGAAGGAGCTTACGTATTACCGCCGCTATGATATTGGCTTTGTGTTTCAGTTTTACAACCTGGTGCAGAACTTGACGGCGCTTGAGAATGTGGAATTGGCATCGCAGATTTGTAAGGACCCGCTTGATGCGGCGTTGGTGTTGGCGCAGGTGGGGCTGGGGCATCGGTTGGATAACTTCCCGGCGCAGCTTTCGGGTGGCGAGCAGCAGCGCGTGGCTATTGCGCGCGCCCTGGCGAAGAACCCCAAGCTGCTGTTGTGCGACGAGCCCACGGGCGCGCTCGACTATCAGACGGGTAAGGCTATTCTGAAGCTGCTGCAGGACACGTGCTACGACACGGGTAAAACCGTGGTGCTGATCACGCACAACTCCGCGTTCACGGCCATTGCCGATAGGGTCATTCACATTCGCGAGGGACGCGTGGCGGGTGTCGAAGTGAACGACGCGCCGCTCTCGGCTGAGACGCTGGAATGGTAGGTCTTCGGTTCCGGTGAGAAGCGCGTTCAACAAAGAAGTCGCTCGTTCTATCACCCACTCGCTCGGGCGCTTCTTGGCCATTGCCGCTATCGTGGCGCTGGGCACGGGCTTCTACGCCGGCTTGCGCATGACGGCGCCTGACATGAAGCTGGCGGCGGACGCATTCTATGACGGCACGAAGTTGATGGACGTGCGCGTGCTCTCGACGCTGGGGCTGACGGACGACGACCTCGCAGCGCTGCGCGACGTGGAGGGCGTGGACGCGGTCATGGGTGCGTATGAGACCGATGTCATGGCTACTATCGCAGGTGAGCAGTATGCCACGCGCGTGCATTCGCTCCCCGACGCGGCGCGCACTTCCGACACCTCCGACGGGGTACAGGCGCACGCGGACGACCCCGACTATCTTAACCGGCCGATTCTGGTTGAGGGCGCGTGGCCTGCGCGAGCGGGGGAGTGCGTGCTGTCGGCCGACCTCGTGACGGCGCAAAATGCGCGTGTCGGTGACACCGTGCGCATTGACGAGTGGACGGAAGGCCAAGAGGATGCGCTCGCGGCCCGCGAATACACCGTGGTTGGTCTGGTGAGCGCGTCGTACTATGCCACCTCGTCGGACTTGGGGGCAACGTCGCTCGGCAGCGGCTCCATCACCCAGTATATGTATGTGCCGGAGGACGATTTCTCGGCTGACCTTCCCTACACCGAAGCGTTTTTGACCGTGGCGGGTGCGGCGGATGAGCGTTCGGGCAGTGCGGCCTACGACGAGCGCGTGGCTGGGGTGACGGAGCGCATTGAGGCGCTGGCACCCTTCCGCGAGAAGGCGCGCGTTGATGGTTTACGCGCGGAAGCGCAGGGCGAACTTGACGACGCCCGTGCCGAGTATGACGAACAGAAGGCTGACGCTGACTCCCAGCTGGCCGACGCGAAACAGCAGCTGGACGACGCAGCGGCCAGCATTGCCGAAAACGAGCAGAAGTTCGCTGATGCGCAGGTGCAGTATGACAACGGCGTGGCCGAACTGGCGAACCAGCGTGCGAGTGGCCAGTGGCAACTCGATGCCGCCGCGCAGCAGGTGGCTGACGGTCGTGCGCAGGTGGACGCAGCGCGACCGGCCATTGAGCAGGGGCAAGCGCAGCTGGCGGTAGGCTGGGCGCAGTGGCGGCAGGGTGCTGACGCGCTCGCGCAGGCGCGCGCCGCATGGCAGGCGCAAAGCGATGCGTTGTCCGGTGCCGTTGCGCAGATGGAACAGGGCATCGCGGCGCTTGAAGCGCAGATTCAGGCGCTCGACCCGAACGATCCCGCCTACGCCGCCACAAAAGCTGCCCTTGAGGCGCAGCGCGAGGGCCTTGCGGCCCAGTTGGAGCAGTTCAAGCAGGAGCACGCCGCTGACTTTGCTGCTCTTGATGCCGCCAAGCAGCAACTTGACGCGCAGCAGGCTACCGTGGATGCGACCAAGCAGGAACTCGATACCCAGCAAGTGGCATTTGACCAGCAGAAAGCGCAGTTCGACGCCGTGGTGGCGCAGGTGGAACAGGGCGCCGCCGATCTTGCGGCGGCGCAAGCGTTGGCCGATTCGCAGCTGGCCGCCGCCCAGCAGCAGCTTGATAGCGCGGCGGCACAACTGACGAGCGGCCGCGCGCAGCTTGCGCAGGGCAAGGCTGACTACGAAAGCGGCCTCGCCGAATACGAGAGCAAGAAAGCCGAGGCCGACGAAAAACTGGCCGACGCCAAGCGCCAGCTCGATGACGCTCAGCGGCAAATCGACGATTTGGAAAACCCCGTCTGGTATGTCATGGATCGCACGGCTAACTACGGCGTAGCCAGCTTCAATGCCGACGCCGACCGCGTGGACAGCATCGCCGCCGTATTCCCCTTCATCTTCTTCCTTGTGGCGGCGCTGGTGGCGCTCACCACTATGACGCGCATGGTGGAAGAAGAGCGCATGCTCATTGGTACGTACAAGGCGCTCGGCTACAGCCGCGCGCGCATTACGGCGAAGTACCTGGTGTACGCCTCAATCGCCAGCGTGACGGGCAGTATCATAGGCATTGCGGTGCTGTCGCAGGTGCTGCCGACGGTTATCATGAAGGCGTACGGCATTATCTACTTCGTGCCGTCTCAGCCGCTACCCCTCACCATTGACCTGGGGCTTGCGGGACTCGCGGCCGGACTTGGCGTGGGCGTGACGCTGGTGGCCACCGCCGCCGCAGCCGTGTCCACACTGCGCGAGCGCCCCGCCACCCTCATGCTGCCGCGCGCACCGAAGTCGGGTAAGCGCATTCTGCTGGAGCGTATTACGCCGCTCTGGCGGCACCTGTCCTTCTCGTGGAAGGTGACCTTCCGCAACCTCTTCCGCTATAAGAAGCGTTTCATCATGACGGTGATTGGCATCGCGGGATGCACGGCGTTGTTGCTCACGGGGCTGGGGCTGTCGGATGCCATCAACGACATCATTGACAACCAGTTCGGCTCCATCACGAAGTACAACGCCCTGATCACACTTGAGGACGAACTCACGGCTGAAGAACAGGCCGAACTTGACGCGGTGCTGGGCAACAAGGAACTCGTGAGCGACCACGGACGCGTGCAGCGTGAGAATATGCTGACGGCGGGGCCCGACGACGAGGACGTGGGCGTGCAGGTGATGGTACCCAAGGACGCGGACTCCCTCGACCGCTTCGTGATGATGCGCACGCGCCTGGGGCACGAGCCCATCACGCTGGGTGCAGACGGTGTGGTGCTGGCGGAGAAGCTGGCCACGCAGCTAGGCGTGGGGGTGGGCGACACTGTGTCGTTCACCGAGCAGGACGCCATCGGCAACGCCACGGGCTCGCCGCACGAAGCCATGGTCACGGGCATCATGGAGAACTACATCTACAACTACGCGTTCATCGGCCCTGAGCGCTACGAGGAACTCATGGGCGAAGCGCCGCCGTACTCCACGGAATTGGCCATTGTTGCGCCCGACCCGCACCTTCGCTCCCAGCTGAGCGAGGACTTGGGCGCCGTCGAGGGCGTGAAGACCGTGGCGTACAACGATGAAACCATCGACGCGTATCGCGACATGCTGTCGAGCGTGAACATGATTGTGGTGGTGCTGGTGGTGGCCGCTGCGGCACTCGCGTTCATCGTGCTGTACAACCTGACGAACATCAACATCACCGAGCGCATGCGCGAGATAGCCACGCTCAAGGTGTTGGGCTTCACGCCGCGTGAGGTGGATGCCTACATCTACCGCGAGATTGCGCTGTTGTCCATCATCGGCAGCCTTGTGGGGTTGGTGCTGGGTGTGTGGATGGAAAGCTTTGTGGTGGTGACAGCCGAAGTGGATCAGGTGATGTTCGGGCGCGTCATCCACCCTGAGAGCTTCCTGCTTGCGTTTGTGCTGACGATGGTGTTCACCGTACTGGTGATGATTGCTATGCGCCGCAAGTTGGGGAACGTCGACATGGTGGAAAGTTTGAAGTCAAACGAGTGAACTCGCTTTCTGGCGGAGCCTCCGGGATGGACTTGCGGCTCGGGCAGTCCTGGGCTCGCACGAAAGCGCCACTGGCGCTTTCGGCTCGTGCGGAACTCGCCTCAAGCCCACCCCGGAGGCTCCGCCAGAAAGCGGTGACTTGTGTGACGTTCGGGGAAAAGAGGGGAAGAGCTTTCGGCTCGTGCGGAATCTCGCAGCAAACCCACCGCCAAGCCCACGCCCAAAAGGCAGTAGGGGCTGCAACAAAAATTCCACTTGCAGGTACTCCGTAGGGCAAGGGTTCTACCCTTGCCGCTCAGTGAGAACGAACCTGTTTGGTTAAATGTTGTTGACGGCAAGGGCAGAGCCCTTGCCCTACGGCCAACTTGTGGCCGAAGAAGAGGTTAGTTGGAGGGGGGAGTATCAAAACCCCTGGTGGGAAATGGGAATCAGTCTGGAGGTATTACGGGTTTTTCGACATTTAAGAGATTACAGGGGATGCGATTATTGCTCTGGGCTTGTTAGAGTGTCGCCTTGAGAGATCGAATTCGCTTCGTGTGATCGGCGCGGTTCGCTGTGCTGGATGAGTGTGCGTGAGTCGTTGCGGACACCGAATGCGATCCTCCGGATGCTGTGAACCAAGCGGGTGTGCAGCATCTGTAGCGAGCAAGCGTATCAGAGAGAAAGGACCATCCCTATGTGCTTCAGACCAGCTGCTGTTAACCTTGACAAGACCTGCCCCAAGTGTGGTGCCACGGCCCAGCCGACGGATACCGTGTGCCCCCAGTGCGGCGCCGAGCTTCCTTCCGGCCCCGGTGCTCCGGGTGCGCCGGGCGCTCCTGGTGCCCCTGCGGCTCCTGGTGCTCCGGGAACGCCGGGCGGCGCGCCGAAGGCTCCGGGTGCTCCCGGCGCTTCTGGTGCCCCCAAGGCTCCCGGCCAGTAAGCATTCCCCTGCACAATCACATTCCCTTCTGTGAGGTAAGCACAGGGCCCCAGCTTTCCCCGGCTGGGGCCCTGCCGCGTTTAGGGGGCTCAAAGGAGCGCAAACGAGAGGTCTCTTCGCAGATAAAAACTCGCGTTACCACCCTTTTTCTGCAAAAACAGGCGAAAGTGGTACGTCGAGTATGAGATGAAAAAGACGAAATAGGACCTTTGGTACAATGCGCGGATTCTCTCGACGGGGTATAGTTCTTACTGCGCTGCACGACAGGCACCGCGCGGACGTTGAGGTCAAACCCCCTGAATAGACCTCCCGCCCTTCGCCCGCAGGGCGCCGCGGAAAACTTGTCGTGCAGCTTCTTCTTTTTCCCCTCTCGCACGGGGCTCCCCTCGACAGAATCTCAGCAAAAGTGTCACTATGCCTTGGCTAACCTTCGAGGTATTGCGCGCATCTCGGCCTCGCATCGCGCGATGTGCGTTACAATTGCAAGCTAATAAGGACTGGAGAAGAAGACTGCGCACCTTTCCCGCAGGTGCCCGCATGGGGCGTGCGGTGGAGAAACGCGAACCTGCGCTTTCCGCGACACGAGGGACGCATGCCCGGGGTGGCATGAAGAGCGTGTGCGTTGTTTTCACTCCCGCCTGGCGTCACGCGCCGCAATGCTCGTAAGAAGGAGACGGAACCACATGAAAGTCACTCAGAAGAAGCTCGACGACGGCAAACTCTTGATTGATGCCGTGGCCTCAACGGCCGAGGTGAGCCGCGCGCTCAACAACGCCCATATCGGGTTCGCGCAGCAGATGGGCCTGCGCCCCGAA
This sequence comes from Gordonibacter faecis, assembly GCF_030077735.1. Classification (NCBI taxonomy): domain Bacteria; kingdom Bacillati; phylum Actinomycetota; class Coriobacteriia; order Eggerthellales; family Eggerthellaceae; genus Gordonibacter; species Gordonibacter faecis. Next base: position 188,237 of record NZ_JASJEU010000013.1, read on the forward strand.
AAGGATAAGACGGTGGCCGAAGTGGCCGAAGAGCGCATGGGCGTGAAGGACCTCGACTCGGTGGTGCAGGCGCAAGCGGTGGAAATGCTCGTGCCGTTTGCCATTGACAAGACCGGCATTCTTCCCGCGTATCCGCCCCAGCCTCAGGTGAAATCCGCGTTGCGTCGCGGCCAGACGTTCCAGTTCTCGCTTGAGTTGGCCCCGAAGCCCGACTACGACTTGGAGTCGTACGATCCGGTGGAAATCACTATCCAGCCGCTCGTGCTGGACGAGAAGGAAATTGACGCACAGATTGCCAGCATGGCTGAGCGCTATGCCGAATTCGTGGCCGACGATCCGCACCCGGTGCGCAAGGGCGACAGCTGCCTGTTGGCCCTGGAGTCCTACGAGAGCGGCAAGCAGGTGGCCGGCCTCACTACCGACGCGCGCACGTATACGACGGGCGCGGGCCTCATGCCCGACGGCTTTGATGAGAACATCATTGGCATGGAAGTGGGCGAGACGAAGAAGTTCACGTTCGAAGGCCCCGGCATTGACGACGATGGCAACGAGATTGTGGAAACCATCGAGTGCACGGCCACGGTGAAGGAAATTCAGAAAAAGGTCATTCCGGTCATAGACGATGAGTGGGTGCAGAAATATATGCCCATGTACAAGGATGCCGCCGCGCTGCGTGGCAGCATCTCCGAGAGCATGAACAAGCAGGCCATGGCTGAGTACGAGAATTACAAGCGCAACATTGCTGCCGGCGAGCTGGCCAAGCGCTTTAAGGGCCGCATTGCTGACGAGGTGTACGAGGCCATGTCGCGCAACCTGATGAACAGCCTGCGCATGCAGGTTCAACAGCAGAACATGACGTGGGAGCAGTTCATCGAGCAGCAGGGCGGCGAGCAGCAGTTCAACATGATGATGATGATGCAGACCCGCCAGATGCTGGTGCAGGGTTACGCGCTGGATGCTCTGTTCCGCCACGAGGGTCTGGTAGTGAGCGACGAGGACGTGAACGAGGCGTGCCGCGCCATGAACCCGCAAAGCCCGCTGAGCGTGCGTCGTCAGATGGAAGAGTCGGGCCGTGGCTTCGCGCTGCGCGAGGCGGCCGAGCGCATCAAGGCCAACAAGTGGCTGCTTGAGCATGCGAAGATCACCGTGAAGGATCCGAAGGCCCCCAAGCAGGAAGAGGCAGCGGCTGAATAAGCGCTTGCGCTTGCCGTTAAAAGACTCTGTAAGCCTGCCAGGTTAACCGTAGGGCAAGGGTTCTACCCTTGCCGTCAACTACGGAAGACCTGGCAGGTTTTGTTTTTGCTGAGCGGCAAGGGCAGAGCCCTTGCCCTACGGAGTACCTAGGAAGGGTGCGAGGGGTCGGGCGATGTGCGACCCTACTGCGTGCGCTCTACCAGGTCGATGAGTTCCTGGTGGGAGTGGACGTCCAGCTTGGCGTATACGTGGCTTACGTGCGTCTTCACGGTGTTGTAGGACACGACGAGGGCCTCCTGGATGAAGCGCACGTTGCGCCCGCGGGCGAGGTATTCGAAAATTTCCTGCTCACGGTCGGTGAGGCCGTGCGCCGCGCCAATGGCGGCACAGCGCTGTTCCAGCGTGGATGCGGAAGTGGCGCCCGCCTCCGCGTCACCAGTGGCAGCTACCGGTGCAGTAACGAGGGGCACCAGCGGCGCCACTCCGTTGATGGTGCTGGTGAAGCTAAACGTTTTCTGCACGAGCACCACGTAGGCTACAATGCCGAACACCACCACAGAGGCGATGGCGGACACGGCGGAAGGGTCGGCCGCCTGCACGTTTGTGAAGCGCCCGAAGTTCGCACCCAGCAGCGTACCCCACGACGCCATCGCGTTTCCCCAGGCCAGAAGCGGCAATGCGTTCAGCGTGTTCTTCGCCCCCAGCGCTATGAGCACGTAGTACATCAGCATCTCGAAGAATCCGGTGCCGCACGAGAGAACCATGCTGGTGACGGAGCCCTGCACGTGCGCGATGGATAGCATGAGAAATCCGGCCACCGAGCACAGGATGGACAGCTGGAACAGCCGGTCGGGCGAAAGCTCGCGGCGGCTGGCTATCACGTAGACGGCCACAAGCGCGAGCGGGGCAAGCGCGCCCAGCGCCAGCAGCGGCACGCGATCCACCTCGCCAAACGTGAGCGTGTAGCCATAGATGAAGCGGAAGATGAGCAGCGTGATAAACACCTGGTGGCCGAAGGGAAGAAACGACTTCGGTGCCGTGACTGCGGCCTGCGCGGGCGAGCCCTCGGTGAATATCTGATTGAAAAGGGGCCGCGCCGCCGGTGCCATGAGTGCGAGGGAGCCAAGCGGCAACAGGCAAAACAGCGTGAGGTTAGCCTCTCCCGGCACCAGCGAAAACAGCCCGCGGCTGGCGTAGGCCAGCACGTAAGCGGACGTCACCGCCACGCCGAGGCGACGCATGCCAAGCCCAATGCAGCCAATGCCCACGACGATGTTCGCCAACCCCGTGCCTACGGTGACAAGGGACGCGCCCGCCACCAACAGGGCCGATTGTCGCAGTGCTAACCCCGCCGCCACAAGCAGCGAGCCGGCAATCATGACGGCCGCAGACGCGCCGAAAAAGCGGCCGCTATCAAATAGGTGCGGCCGCCAATAGGACACAAACGCAATGGCGCTGAGCGCGATGCCGCCCGCTATGGCGCTTGCCTCGCGCGTCCATATATACACCGAGTCGAAGAGCGGAAAGGCGCAGTAGTTCAGCAGCCAGTATTCCGCAAACGACACGGCGAGTGCAATCGTGCAAAGAACAAGGTGCCCGCGCATGGCGGGCGAAGTTGTCTCGGGCGCCGCGCTGAGCGCGCGCGACGCGGGAGAAGCGGTTGACATGATGCCTCCTCCCTCCCCGGAAAAGCATCGTGCGGTCTGTCGGCCCTCCATTCTAGCAGGGCGACGTGGCATGAGGCGGCGCTGTGGGCAAAATCACCCAAGTTGTATGAGGCGCTTCACCCGGGTCACGTGACGCTCTTTTTGGCCGGACTCGGTATGGTTGACCTCGTAAAACCCGTTCACGCGGGGAGGGAAAAGGTTGAACGATCGAAAGGGGAACACCATGACTGAATCAAGCAAAGGTTTGAGTCGCCGCGCCTTCTTGGGGCTGGGAGCAACGGCTGTCGCCGTGGCCGGCGCGGGGCTGGTGGGTTGCGCGCCCGCAGCGGCGCCGTCCAAGGAGGATAAGGCAACCGCGGCTGTGAGCGACTGGCTGGGCGAAGAGCCGGAGATTGCCGAGGATAAGATTGTCGAAACCATCGACACCGAAATTCTCGTGTGCGGCGCTGGCACGTCCGGTCTGTTCGCCGCTTGCTCCGCGGCCGAGGAAGGCGCGAAGGTGGTGTGCATCGAGAAGGGTGCCATCGGCGGCGGCGTGCGCGACAACCTGGGTTCGCTCAACAGTCGCCTGCAGAAGGAGGCCGGCTGCGTCATCGACGAGAACGAGATCTGCAACGACCTGACGCGCTACGCGAACGGCTACGCGAACCCGCGCCTCTACCATATTTGGGCGCAGAACTCCGGCGAGGCCATCGACTGGTATCAGGATCGCCTGGAAGAGGCCGGCTTCCAACTGTTCTTCGAAGCCGCCAACAACTGCAAGCCCACCATCTACAAGCACTGGGCCACGGGCCACATCCCCAGCTGGCCGGCCGACGCTGAGTTCGCGGGCCTGTCGGACGTGGTGAACGGCAAGATTGTGCTGGGTGACTACGCCAAGGAGAAGGGCGTGGACTTCCGCTTCACCACGCCGCTCGTGAAGCTGGAGCACAAGGACGGCAAGGTGACGGGCGCCATTGCGAAGGGCTCCGACGGCTACATTCGCATCAACGCCAGCAAGGGCACGGTGGTCTGCACTGGCGGCTACGCGCGCAACGAGGACATGCTGAAGGCGCTGCAGCCCCAGACCATGGACAAGTATTCGCTGTCCATTGCTATCGACGGCACGACGGGCGACGGCATTAAGGCCTGCCTCTGGGCCGGCGCGCACATGGACGAAATTCACACGGCCATGGTGTTTGACCGCGTGGCGGTGAAACCGAACGAGTTCGGCGGCTCGCAGACCACGGGTTCGCTGTTCTGGATGGGTTCGAACCCGTGGCTCAAGGTGAACCTGAACGGCGAGCGTTTCTGCAACGAGTCCGGCCCCTACGACTACATCCTGAACGCGGCGCTCACGCAGCCGAACCACACGATTGTGGACATCTGGGACTCGGATTACGAGAAGTACCTGGAGCAGTTCGACATCCATGGCTGCGCGCGTGTGTATCCGTTCGAGAACGGCGCGCCCACGAACATGAACCTGGAGACGGTGAAGGGCATCAACGAGGGCCTGCTGGCCGACGGCTACATTGTGAAGGCCGACACCATCGAGGAACTGGCCGAGGGCCTGGGCATTCCCGCCGAGAATCTGAAGAAGACGGTGGAGCGTCAGAACGAGAACTTCGACAAGCAAATGGACCCCGACTTCGGCAAAGAGGCATTCCGCCTGTCCGCCATCCGCACGGCGCCGTTCTATGGCGTGCGTACGTCCGGCTACATGCTGTGCACGCTTGACGGCATCACCATCAACGAGGAATTCCAGGCTGTGGACGACGCGGGCGAGGCTATCGAGGGCCTGTATGTGGCCGGCGTCGACTCGGGCTCGTACTACGCAGGCACGTACCCCAACATGTCCACCGGCAACTGCTGCGGTCGCTCCGTAACGTTCGCCCGCATGATTGGCAAGGCGCTTGCTGCGAAGTAGGTGTGTGCGCGAAAGCATGTGCCCGTGTGTCGGTGTGGGTGTGAGAGCGCTCGAAGTAGGTAAGTGTGTGATGTGAGCGTGTGAAGGCAGCGCATAGTGTTGCGTGTTGCCGCGCACTTCAATAACCCGCCCGGCTTAGCGCTTCCCCAGAAACGCCAAGCTGTGGCTCAAAACCCGTCGGTCCTGCGCCCCTCCCTCCCTGGCGCAGGACCGATTGGTGTTATGGGGAAGTGAGCGAGGGAGGGTAATGCGGAACGAAACGCATTTCAAAACGGTGGGACTATAAGAACGCGATAGTGATGTCCTTGCGGGCTGGTTCTTGGCCTTTGTCGAGGTAGGCTTTGCCGCCGCCTATTTGTGTGCCTTGAGCATCGAAGCTCATGCAAACGGCCATGCAGGTCTTTTCGTGCTCGCAGCCATCTTTGGCCTTATCGGCGGCAAGGATATAGCGGTTTTGCTTTTCGTTGGCGAGAATCTGTTGTTCAAGATCCTTTTTTGCCTCTTCATAACCAATGGCGGCATGTTCCTCAATGAACGCGCGGAACTTCTCTTCTCCCCTCATGGTGATGTTCACTTCCATGGAAGGAACCTCCTTGTTCGCTCTGGTGTGGCGTGCCCGACTGACACACGGGTGCAGGTCGGGCACCTTTTGTTGAGTACGGTGCGAGTGCCCCTTACCTACTGTTCGACGGTGGTGTACAACGCCCAGCGCGTCTTGCCGTTCATCTTGCCTGCCAGTTCTTCAACCTCTCCGCTGTAGAGGCACCAGGCTTGACATGCTTGGACGCACGCTGGCATTTTGCCTGTGGCGGTGCGGCTCGCGCACATATCGCACGCCTTAGTGATGGTGGGGTTGTATACCCACTCGTAGGGTGTTTCAGCGTTGATGTCGGTGGTATAGCGATAGGGTCCGACCTCAGTCACTTTGATGCCAAACTCCCCAGCGGCAAGTCCCCGTTCGTTGCGGCAAGCAACTTCGCAGGAGTGGCAACCCGTGCAGTACTCGTAATTGACCAATATGCCTTTCATGCGCTTCCTCCTAGTTCATAACCGTGACGACGGGTTCTTCGACCGGCTTATAGGGCTTGCCCGGCTCATAGGAAGCGAAGTCGCCCTTTTCGGCAATGATCTCGTGCGGTAAGGTGTCACCTTCTTGCACGGGGTAGATCTTGCAGAGCATGCTCTTGATGGCCGATCCAATGCCGCCCTGTCCGGTGCGGAACGCCTCGGTCATATTGTTCAGGTTGGATTCGTAGGTGCCGTAGAAGTTGGGTTCGGCTCCGTCCTGTTCGGGGAACCACCAGCCGTGCTCGGCGTGAACGCGGCCGGGCATTACCTCTATGGTTTCCTTGACTTTCTGCTTGAAGCGCGCTCCGCGGCTGTTTTCGACCCAAATCCAGTCGCCATCCTTTACGCCGTATTTCTTGCAGTCTTCGGGGCTCACCATGATGAGCGGGTCGGGGTGGAACTCGCGCATGGTGGGCAGCTGACGATGCTCGGAATGGAAGAACTCGAACGAACGACCGCCGCCGGACAAAATGATGGGGAACTCTTTGTAGGTTTCAGGCGTGGATAGAGGGCTCTCGGGTGGCTCGATGTGGTATGGCAGCGGGTCGACGCCCCAGTGGTCGTAGCCGAACGACCACAGTTCTATGCGGCCTGTGGGCGTGTTAAAACCGGGCTGGCCGTCGGGGCGTAGCATGCCCTTCTCGTACTTACGGTATGTGGCGTCCCAGTCCCAATACGCCGTGCCGTTGCAACTGTTCTCGCTCGGGTTTTGCACCGTGTCTTCCCAAGTACGGTTATATTCAGTACCACCAGGTGCCAGCTGATCGGTGAGATACCAGGTGCACCATTCTTTGTCGTCTTTCCATGGCCAGTGTTCGGGCTTAATGCGCTTGCCCAGTTCCAGGCAAATCTGTTCGTCAGATTTTGCCTCGTAATAATCAGTTACTTTTACCATGGTGCGCACGGGTGTCCACCAGGTGCGACAGGAGTTGCGCTCGCAGCTCATGGCCACGGGCAGCACGATGTCAGCCAAAGCTTGCGCTGTGGGCGTCATGAAGGGGTCGGCCACAACAATAAAAGGAACCTTCATAAGCGCAGCGCGCGTGCGTGCGGGGTCCATGGATGCGCAGGCGAGCGCGTTGGAGCTTTGAATCCAGAACATCTCGATGGAGTAGGGTTCGCCCGTTTCAATGGCGGCCAAAATGGCATCGGTGTCGGCGCACGACACAATGTTTGATTCGTTAATGCCCGAGGTGGCGGGGATAAGCTTTTTTGCATACACTTCAGGGTCGATGTATTCGTCCCCCAAGCCGTAGCGCTTTTCAATAAGGTAGGCGCAACGGTAAAGCGCGTTGCCGCCCGGGTTGTCGATGTTGCCCGTGATAGCCATGAGATCGGCTACTGCTTCGGTCACGCCGAGCGCCGCGATTTGTTGTTCGAATGCGAGGCCCCATTGGCATGCGCAGCTCGACGACGTGGCGATGAGGCGCGCAGCACCACGTAGGGTGTCGGCGTCGACCTCGCAGAGCGGACTTGCCCACTCGGGAGTTTTGTCGGCAACGCGCTCGGCGAGTGCTTCAAAACCGTAGCACCAGTTATCAACGAACTCGTGATCGTAAAGATCTTCGGCAATAACAACGTTGAGCAGCGCCATGGCCACGATGGCATCGGTGCCAGGTCGGACGGGAAGCCAATAGGCTGCGCGTGCACCCCACCACGTGAGACGGGGGTCAACGGAAATAATCTTCGAACCCATTTGCACGCACTGCACCAACCAGTGACCCAAGAACCCGTCGGCATTCGACTTGATGGGTTCGTTGCCCCATACGAGGATCACACCGGGCACCTGCCACTCAGGATTCGCATAGCGATCGTGATGGGCTTGTGAGGCATCCACAATGATCATGTCGCCGTACTTGGCTGATGTCCCGATCATGCGGGGCAGGTAGCACGCGAAACCAGTGAAGCCGAACGTGGACACGTTGGGCGTTTCCATGCAGGCCGATGCGAAGTAGGGCACCTGCCAGCCAATGTTGCGGCCGGTACCGTGCACGACCACGATGGACTGGGAGCCGTACTCCTTCTTAATGGAAAGCACACGCTCGGTGATCTCGTCGTAGGCTTCGTCCCAGCTGATGCGTTCCCACTTGTCCTCGCCGCGCTCACCGGCGCGCCTCATCGGGTACTTCAGTCGGTCGGGATGATTGACGGCTTCAGGCATATCGAGGCAGCGCATACACAATTTGCCGTTGGCGACGGCGTTGAGCGGGTCGCCTTCCACTTTCTCAAGCTTGTTATCTTTGGTGTACAACAGCACGCCGCAGCCCATGTGGCAGCCAGGAGGCGACCAATGAGTCGTGCGCGTGACGGTGAATTCACCTTCCTGCCACTGCCATTCTCCCTCGTGATAGGCTGTGCGGTCGATCTTGTCCAGATACTCTTGGTAATCGGCCATGATGCTCCTTTCCTCGTTTCATGCCGCCCGTCTGTTGCAGGCTCTCGCACTCTTCGATTCTAGGGAGGGGGCTGGTGTGTGACATGCCGCCTCGCATCCTATTTTGATACGCGCCGGCGCTCCGCCATGGGGTGCAGATGCTAATTTGCGCAGTCGGACAGCAAGCATAATGACAACATGAGAGAAGAAAGCGTCCAGTAGACGTCAGGCTGTGGCCGATCCATGCGAAGGTACGCCTTATCTTGGGAAAAAGGCCTAATACCTCACGCCCTATCTTAGTTCGGAGGTGCTTTCCTGTGGTTTATGCTAAACGCAAAAGGAGCAGATGAAGAGAGAAGAGGTGTTAGCTGAGCGGTTTGCGGAGGTTCGAGGGTGCGTGATATAACAGGCGGGCGCATCCGTCCCTTGAGGAGTTGATGAGGTGCGGACCGTCGAATACATCAGGGGGATTTCGGCGAGATAATGGGGGTTTGATCGTTGAAACTAGATCATGAAACTGATTTCATGCAGGATTTGATTGGCGATGGCAAGAGTGAATGGGTGCTTGTCAATCCTCGCATGTTGCTTGGCCTTGTGGGTGCCGTTGCCTGTTACGCATGGTTGTTTTTGATGATGGGCACCTCGGCGTTTGTGCCCTTTGTAGGAGTTTTGGATGGGGCCGTGGGCGGCGCTCACTTCTGCTTTGCCTTCGGAATTATGGCTTCACTCACGATAACATGGTTCTTCTCGGACTTCTTTTCGCCGCGCAAGCGTATTCAATTTTCTCTAGGATTTCTCTGTACTGTTTTGGGATCGGCGGGACTGTGGTTTCTCGGCGGGGATTGGCTGTGGCTTATGCCCTCAGCGGCGCTTATGGGTATGGGGTTTGGTCTGATCTATGTGTTGTACGGCGAGTTTGTGTGCGTACATTTTCATGCTTCCATCAAGGCGTATCTCTTGGGTATTTTTTGCTGCGCCTTTGTGGTGTGCGCGGGTCTTCTGTTTGCGGGCCCTCAGATGGGGTTTTTCTTTGGGCTGTTGTTTCCTACGGTGGCTTTTGCGGCGTATGCATGCGTATATGCGTTTTTCCGCTTGGGGAGGCGTCCTATTGTTGACAAGAAGACGTCCGACGCGCGCAACCGTGTTGTGTGGCGGTCGTACTTGGCGACGGCGACTGCTGGTATGGCAGCAGGATTTGCGGTGGGGTGCCTTCTCTCAAGTGAGCCGGTGCACTCGTGGGCTTATGGCATCGTTGAGGTTTTGGCGGTAGCGACCAGTGCCTTTCTGCTGGTGGATTCCTGTCGGAAAAACCGCGTTAACGAAACTATCACCATGCGCTTTTTCCTGCCTTTTGCGGCGGTATTGGCGTTTCCTCTTATGTTTGTGCCTCAGCCGTTCAAGTTTGTGTTTGCCGTGCTGCTGTTGTGTGGGTCGTTGTTTCCCATTACCTGTTCGCTTTCGGCTATCTGCAAGCATATCGTGCTCTGCGATTTATCGGCGGTGCGAGCCTTTTCCTTTGGTCGCCTTATCTGCTTTGCGGGCATTGCTCTTGGTATGGCTTTAGCGTTCGTTGGTTTTTCTCGCTCTGAGGTTTCGGGCTACCCTTATGAGGTTGCTTCGGCCGCAGCGGTAGTGGTGTTTATGATATTAGTCATTTTTTCGGCTTCATTTGTTATGACGGAGGATAATTATCCCGACGAAGCGCGTATTAAGCCCACGGGACTTGACGATTCCGAGGGTTCGGTGGCTGCCGATGTAGGCAGGGGCGTGCCCATCCGCAAGTTGGAAACCGTCGAAGCAGAAATGGCAGCCGAGCAAAACGGCGAAGGTGCATCAGGGGAGGAGCATCCCAATCGTCCTGGCATCTTCCACATCAAGTGCGAAATAGTTGCGCGAACGTACGGCTTGTCTAACCGGCAGCGTGAGGTGCTCGGCATGTTGGCGAAGGGTCGCAATGCCGACTATATAACTGAAAAGCTCATTATCTCTTCGCACACAGCCAAGGCACATATCTATAACATCTATCAAAAGACCGGCGTCCATTCGCGCCAGGAGCTCATGGACTTGGTGGAGAATGTCGACGTGAGCAACGCCGGTTCCCTTTTGCAAGACATTCTGAGCGATCGTGCATAAAGGCACTTCAGGGGCCTAATCCCTCACGCCTTACTCTTCTGTTTAGCGTCTCGCACCTCATGAAAGGTCGCTCCTTTTTTCCTATTGTTCGCTGCGAGAGCTGGCGGTGATGTGTCGCTGCTGGCTCGAGACCAGAGAGGAGAGAAGGCAGATGCTATTTGATTATCGCGCGTTTCTCGACAGTGTCGACCGCAAGGCCTACCACGAAGGGGAGTGGCAATGGGAGGAGGATGGCTACACCGTCACCAGAACCTATACCTACTCGGCTCCGGGGTGCCACGATTCCTGTGGTGTGCTTATGTACACCAAGGATGGCACGTTGGAGAAAGTGGAGGGCGACCCGCTTGACCCCTGTGCGAATGGGCGGTTGTGTATGCGCTGCCTCAACCTGGTGGAAGGCGTGAATTACGCCGACCGTCCGAAGTACCCGCTGCGTCGCGTAGGTGAGCGCGGCGAGAACAAATGGGAGCGCATCAGCTGGGAAGAGGCGCTTGACGAGATTGCCGAGTGGATTCGCGTGCACATTGATGAGGCGGGCCTTGGGCGTGAGTCTATCTTTGTGAACCACGGCACCGGGCGCAATATTTCATCGTGGGTGCCGTTTTTGGGTGGGGCGTGTTTAGGCACGCCAAATATTGGCGCTATTGGCTTCTCCGGCTACTCGTGTTATCTGCCGCGTACGTGCGGCACGGCGGCTGGCATCGGTGACTTCCCCATTGTGGATGCTTCCGAAGGTCACGAAGATCGCTACGCGAACCCCGAATGGGAGCGACCCGATGTGGTAGTTATTTGGGGCTGTGAGCCGTTGCGTTCGAATGCCGACGGCTATTTGGGTCACTGGCTGAATGTGTGTATGCAAATGGGAACGGAGTTCATCTCGGTAGACCCGCAGCTTACCTGGTGGGGCGCGCGGGCGGAGTACTGGCTGCCCATCAGACCTGCCACCGACCTGGCTCTCGCGCTGGCGTGGCTTAATGTCATCACGTCCGAAGACCTTATTGACCATGAGTTCGTGGACTGCTGGTGCGCCTACTATGACGAACTGAAGGAACACGTGGCGCAGTTCACGCCGGAGTGGGCGTCCGAGATTTGTCTCGTGCCGGCTGAGGACATAGCAGCAGCTGCGCGCTTCTACGCGAACGCCGAGCGTGGTGCCATCCAGTGGGGCCTCGCGTTTGACACGCAAGTGGACTCCATCCAGCTGTGCCAGACTGTGAGTAACCTCATGAGTGTATGCGGCAATATCGACCGTCCGGGTACCAATATCCTCGTTCGCAATGGGTTCGAAATCAACCCTGGGTACGCTACGGCGCAACTCTACTGCGATCCGGATACGTTCGCAAAGAAACTCACAGTGGACCTGGTGCATCCGGGTTGCGTGCAGTTCATCGGCATGGCTGATTGCGACGCCGTGAACCGTGCCTTCGAGACGGGCGAGCCGTATCCCATCAAGATGTTCTGGTCGCAGGGCTCCAATGGCATTGCCTGCTCCGCCACAGCAGCGCCGCGTGTGCACAAGATGCTGCAGAACGTGGAATTTTGCGTGGTGGCTGACCCGTATATGACGCCGACTGCGGTCGCGTATGCTGACATCTTCCTGCCGCTGAAGACCACGGCTGAGCGCGATTCCATGCGCGTGTGGTGGACGCCGCTGCGCGCCATGAAGGCTGTGAGCGAATGGTACGAGGCGAAGTCTGACGAGGAACTTATTGTTGCGTTGGGCAATAAGCTGAACCCCGAACTCTTCCAGAAACGCTGGCCCACGTTGGACGCGCTTTTACAGGACTACCTGGACGTAGGCTTTAACATCTACGACCCCGACACAGGCAAGAGTTACAAGAGTGCTGGCCGCTCGAAGGCTGGCATGGTGGAAGTGGACGACGTTCACACCGACTACTGGAAGAAGCACCACGACGACGGGGAGTGCTCGTTCGATGCGCTCGTGCGCAAGGGTGGCTACGAGTACGACGACTTCTGCGCCACGTATCGCAAGTACGAAAAGGGCATGCTGCGCCCCGACGGTCAGCCCGGTTTCGCCACGCCGACGGGTCGCATCGAACTGGTGCCGTTCAACACGTTTACCGCATGGGGTATTCCGCCTTTGGCTGAACACGTGGAATCGCTTACGGCGGATCGCTGGCTAAACGACCCCGAGTTCCACAAGGAATACCCGTTCATCTGCATCAACGGTTCGCGTTCCTATGAGTTCTTCCATTCAGAGAATCGCCAGCAGGCCACCATGCGCGAGTTCCATCCGTGGCCTCTTGTTAAGGTAAGTCCGCAAACGGCCGAAGAATATCAGCTGACTGAGGGCGAATGGATCTGGCTTGAGAATACGGAAGGCCGCTGCCGTCAGAAGGTGACGATCGACCCTACACTCAATCCGAACTACGTACACGCCGAGCACGGCTGGTGGTTCCCCGAGCAGGAGCCAGCTTTCCCGAACCTGTATGGCGTGTTTGACTGCAACATCAACAATCTGACCGCCTCCTATGAAACGGGCTTCGGCGGTATCGGCAACCCGCTTAAGAGCATCTGCTGCAAGATTTACAAGTGCACTGATGAGGTGGATGAACCTTCGCCCGGTGAGGTTGTGACGAAGCTCGGCGGATTCCGCAACGACTACGTGGCCGGCCAGCCCTTTGCATGGACGACCGACAACACGACGCGCGAGGGAGGGCGTTTCTAATGAAAGGCATTCTGGTTAATTACGAATTCTGCACGGGCTGCCACTCCTGCGAGGTGGCGTGCAAGAAGCACCTGGACCTGCCGGCAGGCGAATTCGGTATCAAGCTGACCGAGACAGGCCCTTACGAGTACGAGGGCAAAACGGGCAAGGAGCGTTGGGAGTGGACGTGGCTTCCCGTGCTCACCAAGGCGTGCGACATGTGTGTCGATCGCACTGAGAAGGGCAAGCTGCCCATGTGCGTGCAGCACTGCCAAGCCTGGTGCATGTACTACGGCGAGGTGGAGGAACTGGCCAAAAAGATTGACGGCACCTCACGCTGCGCTTTACTCACGCAGTAGCCAGTGCGTCTCCTTCGGCATTGTACCTGATCAACAGCTTGTGTAATCCCTCGTTTCCTATGTTTGTAGAGCCTTTTTTGCAAGATAGGAAACCGCACCTCATGAAACTTTGGACGAACGGGAACAGAATCCTGATCGTCCGCTCGAGCGGACACCTAAGGGGAGCTGTTTTTGAGAGAGGAGGAGACGTCCACCATCCTTTTGTCCAATTCGCATCAAGCAAGGAAAGGTGTAAGACATGGTAGAAGAAAAGAAGGGGATCCATCGTGCTTGGCTCGTCTTCATCGGTGTATGCATGATGATGGCTGGCGGCATGGGGTTAGTGCTCAACGTCATGGGCAACTTCTTCGTGCCGATGGCGTTGCAATTCGGGCTCGTGACACCCGAGGGTAAGCCCGACGTGACGCAGGTGACGTTGCTCATGACCGTGTACTCGTATGTCATGCTTGTATGGCTGCCGTTTGCTGGCCGCCTGTTCGACAAGGTGGACGCGCGCGTGCTGTTCGGGGTCGGCGGCCTGTGCGTCGTGGCGGCTGTGGCGTTGCTCGGTGTGTGGGGCGACGTATGGCAGATCTACATTTCCGGCGTGCTGCTTGGCCTCGCTGGTCCGATTATCTTCCTGGTCGGTCCGTCGGTTCTGATCAACAACTGGTTCGCGCCGAAGCAGGCCGGCAAGTTCCTCGGCATCGCCTCAGCGTTTACGGGTGTCGGTACGTTCGTGTGGTCTCCGCTGTTCGCAGGCCTCATCAAATCCATAGGCTACCAATCGTCATTCTTCGTAGAAGCCGCGATCTCAGCTGTGCTTATACTCATCCCCGCCGTGTTCTTCTTCCGCACGCGCCCCGAGGATGTGGGACTTGCGCAGTACGGTATTGAGAAGGAGACGGCCGAAGGTGCCGAGCCGGCGAAGAAGAGCGGCGTGTCTGGCAAGTTTGCTCTCGGTACCGTGGCGTTCTACTGCATTTTTGTGGCGGCCTGTCTCATCTCGCTCGGCGGTGGCTACAAGTCCATGATGCCGACGGCTGTGCAGTCGGTTGGTGGCACGGAGCTTGCGCTGCTGGGAGCTTCCATGATCTCAGCCGCGGCTGTAGGTAATATTCTTGGCAAGATTACGCTTGGTACTCTGTCGGACAAAATTGGCATTATGAACTCCATGGTGGCGTTTGCCGTGGTGAGCATCATCGGGTTTGCGCTCATGGTGTTCATGATGGGCGACAACCAGGTACCCATGCTGGCTGCTGGCTTCTGCATTGGTACAGGCGACGCCATGATGTCGGTGGGTCTGCCCTTGCTCACGCGCCATTGCTACGGTGACCGCGACTACGCCAAGATTTATTCGTATCTGAACATGGGCATCGCCGTACTCGGTGGCCTCGGCGCGACGTTCGTCGCCCTTGTGGCTTCTATGGCGGGAGGCTTCCAGGCAGCGTATGGCTGCGGTATTGGGTTCGAGATTGTCATCGCCCTGGCCATCATTGTGGCCGTAGTGACGGCGAAGAAGTTCCGTGACAAGTGGACGGAAGAGGGCGAGCCCGAGAAATCCCGCTCGTAGAGACTTGCTCCGCCGAAGGATGTTCGTTTCGCGCGTGCTGCTGCGTCTGAGCTGGCGGCAGCACGCGTCCTCTAGGCTGATTTTGTACACGGGTGGGGAAAGCGACGCCGCGTGCGGCGCGCGACAGATAGGTGGTTTGCAATGCCGGCACCAAAAACACGGTTTCACTACGCATGGCTCATCCTCATTGGCTGTTGCTTTATGCAGGCAGGCGGTCTGGGTGCCGTCCTTGATGCGGCGGGAGTGTTCTTTGTACCCGTGTGTGAGGACTTAGGTTTTTTGCGCTCAGAACTCTCGCTTTACCTGACGTTCTACTTCATCGCGACGGTGTTTGCCATGCCAATTGTGGGGAAGTGGATCACGAAGTTCGATCTCAATCGCGTGCTGAGCGTGTCCTTCGCGCTTGTAGTTGCTGCTGTGGCGGCCATGGGGTTCTATACCGAACCCTGGCAGTGGTGGATATCGGGCGTCGTGTTCGGGTTGGCGGGTAGTTTTATCTTTGTCGTTCCCGCGCCCATTCTCATAGGCAACTGGTTTCACACTCACCGGGGTTTGGCGCTCGGCGTAGCCATGTCATTCTCCGGTATAGGCGGCGCGGCGCTTGGACCCGTATTTACGCTGCTCATTCAAACGGTCGGCTGGCGGGAGGCGTACTTCATTGCGGCGGGTATCATGGCGCTGCTCGTGCTGCCGTGGACCCTTGTTGTGTTCAAGTTGCGCCCTGAGGACATGGGACTCAAGCCTTACGGATGGACAGAGGCCGACGAGCAAACCGAACGTGTGCGTGAGGAGCGCCACGAGGGCTTGCCGGGCGTCCCGCTGTCGAAGGCGCTCAAGACGGTTCCGTTCGTATGCATGTTTCTGTTTTCGGGCCTCATTGCCTACTTTGCCGGCTTTAACTCGCACCTGCCGGGTTACGCGCAGTCCATCGGCTTCTCGGCGATGGTGGGATCGTCGCTGCTCACAGCCGTCATGGTGGGTAACGTGGTGGAGAAGCTGCTCATTGGGTGGCTGAACGACAAGGTGGGAGTGCAATTCACGGTGAATATACAGCTAGCTATGGTGGCGCTCGGATTTATGGGTTTCATACTTGCGGGTGACAACCTTGTGCTGTTATATGTGTCGGCATTCTTGTTTGGTGCGCAAAATTCGCTCGTGTCCGTATCAACGCCGCTGCTCATTCGCCAACTTTTTGGCGAGCGCGACTTCCCTGCCATCTTCACGTATGCCCGTATCGGTACCGGTGTCATTGGATGTTTGGGTCCTGTGACCGTAGCTGCTGTGTTCGACGCTACGGGCAGTTTCGTTCCCGCGTTCATGTTGGGCATTGGTATCACGGTGCTTGGGTTTGTCACTGTGCGGTTGGCGTACGCATTTCGTGGCCGTCTGCACTGGATAGAGCGTGATCAGGATGAGGCGAAGTCTGAGGATACGCGAATCAAAGCTATTTCATAACGAAGAGAAAGAGAGGAGCGGTATGGAATTCAAAAATGACCTGGGTAAACCGTGGAAATATGAGGAAGGCGATTTTACGGTTGTACGCACGTCTATGTGGTCGCCCCCGGGCTGCCATCCGGTGGGTTGCGGCCTCAAGCTTTACGTTGACGCAGATGGACGTCTTGATCACGTGGAGGGAGACGAGAACAACCCCATCACAAAGGGGCGCCTGTGCGCTCGCTGTCTTGCCTTGAAAGACTATGTATACAATCCGAGCCGCGTCATCTATCCGATGAAGCGCGATCCGAAGGATCGTGGCCAGCACGACAAGTGGGAACGCATTACGTGGGATGAGGCGTACGCCCTCATCAAAGAGAAGCGCGACTACTTCCGCGACACGTACGGTCCCGAATGCATGGCGGTGTTCTCCGGCACGGGCCGCTCGGGTGGCATTTTGGTAGCCGACATGGCGCAGGCCGTGCTTGGTACGCCGAACGCTTGCTACACCCAGTCGGGATACGCCTGCTACCAGCCCCGATCCATGTCCTGTTCGCACGTGCTGGGTGCGTACTACCCTGAGCTTGACTACGCGGGCGGCTTGGAGGGCACCTACGATAACCCGGCCTACCGCGTGCCCGAGGTTATGGTCATGTGGGGTAAGATGCCACTCGCTTCTAACGGCGACGGCCTGTGGGGCCATGCCGTTATCGATCTTATGAAGCGCGGTGCGAAGCTCATCAGCGTTGACCCGCGTGTCAACTGGCTTGCCACGCGCGCCGAGGTGCATCTGCGTGTTCGCCCCGGCACCGACACGGCGCTCGCCATGGCGTGGCTGTGGGTTATCATCAATGAGGACCTGTACGACCACGAGTTTGTGGAGAAGTGGACGTACGGCTTCGAAGAGTTCGCGGCCCGCATCAACGACCCCGAGAAAGGTATGACGCCTGAGCGGGCGGCGGAGATCTGCGAGGTGCCGGTGGAAGACATCTACCGCGCCGCGCGCATGTATGCCCAGGCCACTCCGGCGTCCATCGCCTGGGGCCTCGCGTTCGACCAGAACCAGAATGGCAACCAGGCGGCGCACTGCGTGCTGGCGCTCATGGCTATTACGGGCAACATTGATGTGCCCGGCGGCCAGATCATCGCCGAGATTGACCCCGCCCCTGGTGTGGAAGAAGATGCGGAGGCGCAGGCAGCCGCCGAGGCCGCGGTGGCTTGCGGTTCCACGCTCGATATCGACAAGGCGGATGACACGTCGGCTGAGGATGCCGCGCGTCCCCAGCGCCGCATCGGCTGGGACAGCCTGCCCGAAGACCTGCGGGATAAGACTATCGGCTACGCCGAATATCCGCTGTATGTAGACAACATCCGCAACGCCCAGGCCGACATGATGTTTGACGCCGTGACCACGGGCAAGCCCTACCGCATCCGCATGGGCTGGATTCAGTCCACGGCGCTACTTACCCCGACGTGCTGTGCGCAGCCAACTGGCTGGTATGAGGGATGCAAGAATCTGGAGTGGTGTATGGCCACCGACTGCTTCATCACCCCGGCCATTGAGGCGTTCGCCGACCTTATTCTGCCTTTGGCATCGTGTGCTGAGAAGGATGACGTCGTCATGACGCACTACGCGGGCTCGCCCGTTACGCTGGGTTCAGTGAACAAAGCCGTTGACGTGGGCGAAGTGAAGTCGGACATCCAGATACTCATCGAGTTGGGCGAGTATCTAGAGATGGACTGCCTCAAAGACGAGAACGGCGAGCGCTTGTTCAAAGACGAGGATGACTTCCTTACACAGCGTCGCGCCCGGCCTGCGAAAATGCCGTTCGAGGATTTGCGCGAGAAAGTGGTACACCAGCGCGGCGTGAACTATCGTAAGTACGAGACCGGCAAGTTGCGTCCCGATCGCAAGCCCGGCTTCCTCACGCCGACCGGACGTGTGGAACTGTGGTCGACGGCGTACGCTCACTATGGCGAAGACCCGTTGCCCTACTACCAGGAGCCGGCGTTTAGCCCGCACAACGACCCCACATTGGCAGAGAAGTATCCCTTCATCCTGACGACGGGCGCCCGCAACTACGCTTCGTTCCATGCCGAGCATCGGCAGATTCCTGTGTTGCGCGAATTGCATCCCGATCCAATCATCGAGATCAACCCTTCTGATGCGGCCGAGTTGGGCGTGGCAAACGGACAGTGGGTGGAAATCAAGAACGACTATGGCCGCGCCAAGTTTAAGGCTGTTGTGTCGCCCATCGTGAAAAAGGGCGTAGTTCAGGCTGATCATGGCTGGTGGTTCCCCGAGCGTCAGGCCGATGATGACGCGCGCGGCGATGTGGTGCCCTTGGGCGAAATCGTGGAGCCTAACGAGGTACAGGCTGTCATCAACGGCACCGAGATCAGGGATGGTTTCGTGAAAACAGATCACGCCGACGAGAAGAGCCTGTATGGCGTGTGGCAATCGAACTGCAACGACCTCGTATCGAACCACTACAACTCCAAGCTAGGCTACGGTGGACCTTACAAGTGCAACTGCTGCAGCGTCACGCCTTTGCAGGAGAGCTACGACACGGACATGAGCCTGGTCGTCGAAAAATTCGGAGAATTGGAGTAGCGCCATGACTGAATGGGGACTGTTGATTGACTACGAGTACTGCACGGGCTGCGAGACGTGCGTGGTAGCGTGCAAGGAAGAGCACGGCTTCCCGGTTGGGAAGTGGGGTATTCGCGTCCTGGACGATGGGCCCTGGCAGAAGGACGATTCCGGCGAGGGCGGCAACTGTTTCAACTGGAATAAGATTCCCGTACCCACCGATTTGTGCGACCTGTGTGCTGATCGCGTGGCGGCGGGCAAAGACCCTTCCTGCGTGCATCATTGCCAGGCGTTCTGTATGAAGTTTGGCCCGCTGGATGAGTTGGCGGCGGAATTGAAGAAGAAGCCCAAGCAAGTAATCTGGGCACCCTGCGCCTAAGTTGGAGAGATGACGGTGTCGCCCAGCCAAGCGACACCGGGGGAAGGGAGCGCACCATGTGCTATTGCTGCAACCTATGCAACCGCTGTGGTCGCGCCGACGAGATGAGCGCACAGTTGGGACACCGGTTGTGCCCAGCTTGCGGCGCGGAGGCTCCCGACAAGGTCGCGCGTGCGTGCCCCTCCTGCGGCGCGGCGCTGCCGCCACCGTTTCCTGCTTTGCCGGATAGGCCGGAGTCAACTCAACAAATCAAAAACAGTGTATAGTGAATGAAGCCGCCAGTGAGGCGGCTTCTTTATATATAAGATGTTTTGGCTTGAGTTTGCGAAGGCGTTACGCCCGCTGGGTGAACGGGTCGCCCACTTCTATTTCTGGTTCGGTGAAGAGGTAGCTGGGGGATATGCCGAGGGCATCGGCTATGCGGAACAGCTTGTTAATGCTGATGTTGCTGATGCCGTTTTCCACTTCAGAGAGGTATCCCTGGTTGATGTTCGACATGAGGGCAAGCTGTTTTTGGGAGATGTTTTGAGCCTTACGCGTCTCCACGATGCGCTGCCCAAGCTGCCTTCTTTTGTCGAAATAATCCATACCGTGAAGGCTATCTAAGCCGCGATCTAATGAATCGGTTATATCCGAACTGGCCAAAAAAGAGCGATAATCTGCAGCAATTCCCGACCTATTCGCAAAGAAAACGCGCTTTCTGGCACTTTCGCGCATTCGGCAAGCGTCAGACTTTTCGGTCCAAAAACCTCAACAAATAGGGCCAAGACGAAAGTTCTGCTTCTCTCCGCACTTTGTAGGAAAAGCGGCCCCGTAAAACCCTTCTCAATGAGGATATGCAGGAAAAACGCTGGCAGATAGACTAACGGTACGCCATGGCTCGATTGAAAGCAAGTGGGGCGGAACCCCGCTTGCAAGGTTGCTTCTTCGTGAGAAGGAGGAAGCCTCTTGCGGGCCGGCATCTTCACTCATTTCCGTCGGCTCCCTTCGCACGTGGCGAAGAAAGAGGAGTCCTTCCCCTCACGCGCTGCGATCAATCAAGCCAGCGACCCCTGCTTTGGCATGTGCTAATCGGGTCGTTCAACGAGAAAGGACGTACGCTATGTGTTTCAGACCGCCAACTGTGGAAGGGCAAGCAGAGAAGGCCTGCCCTTCGTGCGGTGCCGAGAATTCCGCCGACGCTGCCGTCTGCGCCTCCTGCGGCAAGCCGCTGCCTGCGGTTCCGCAATCGCAGGCTCCCACTGCTCCCAAGAACCCGGGAGCGCCCAAGAATCCCGGCGCGCCCAAAAACCCGGGAGCCCCCGTGGCCCCCAAGAACCCGGGAGCCTCGCAGTAGCAAAGAGGTGCTTTTACCAACAGAGGAGGGGATAGGTTCATGGCAAGGAAGAAAACGCACTATGCGTGGGTTGTGCTGGTGGCCTGTTGTGCTCTGACGAGTGGTTTGGGGATATTGATTTCATCCGCTGGTCAGTGGTTCGCCCCGGTGACGGGGGAACTTGGTTTCAGCGTCACGGAACTGACGCTGTACATGTCCGTCTGTTGTTTGGGGTTCGCCGTGGTTTCGCCCTTTGTGGGGAGGGTGCTTGCCAAGGTGAATGTCCGTTTGTTCCTCACCCTTGGGTATGCCATATGTATCGCTACCCAGGCTGCCATGTCATTCTTTAACGCCCCTTGGCAGTGGTGGATATCGGGTGCGGTACTTGGCTTTGTAGGTGGGTTTGTATTCATGATTCCTACCCCCATCATTCTGGGAAACTGGTTCGCGAAGAAAACGGGGCTCGCGGTAAGTATTGCCATGTCCTGCTCGGGCATTGCGGCTGCCATCATGAACCCTATCGCAGCAGCGCTCATCGCCGGCGTGGGGTGGCGCACCTCCTACCTGATTGCCGCCGCCATTGCTGCAGTAATTGTGTTGCCTTGCACGCTGTTCCTCATCCGCTTCAAACCTGAGGACAAGGGCCTTTTGCCGTACGGCATTGATGAGGCAAGCGAAAGTGGTGCCGAAGAAGCAACGTCCATCATGGCCGAGGGTGTGCCTGCGCGTCGCGCCTTCCGCTCCCCGTCGTTCTGGCTCCTAGCGCTGGTGCTGGCAATGATAGCCATTCTGAGTTCGTTCTCGCAGCTGCTTCCTGTGTACATGGAGACTATCGGCATGGTGGCCATGGTTGGCCTCATCGCTTCTATGGCCATGATCGGGCAGTTTGTGGGCACGCTTGGCTTGGGCGCGGTGAGCGACCGGTTCGGTGGCACGGCTACCGGCTTGGTGGGCTTTGCGATAGCGGGAGTTGGTTTCCTCCTGCTGATCTTCTTCGGCCAAATGGTATTCGGTGATCTTGCTGGTGGCGTTCTCTATGGTGCAGCTTTGGCGCTGGGTTCTGTGGCACCGCCGCTCCTCTGCCGCAATGCCTACGGCAACCGCGACTTCGCCAAGTTGTATTCATCGCTCATGTTGGTCATTAACGGTATGGCGTTTGTTGGTATGCCCCTGTTGTCGCTCACGCTTGACCTGACCGGCAGTTTCTACCCGGCACTGTGGCTCGGCTTTGTCCTGTGTGTTGTTGCCATCCCCACGCTCATGGCTTCTATGGGTATTGCGAAGCGCCTGCCGCGCGAAGGTGGCGCTGAAGAGGAAGTGCAAAAGGAAGGGGGTGCGCTGGAAGAGACCGTTGTGGCATAGCGTGCAGTTCGCGTAAGCGAGAGAGATACAAGAGAAACGAGAAAGAGGTCAAAATGAGTGAGAACGAGAATTTCGTCTACACTGCCTGTCAGGGATGGGGGTGCCATGAGCACTGCGTTCTGAAGACCTATGTGAAAGACGGCGTCATTGAACGTACCGAGCGCGCTATTCTGAAAGGGCCGCGTGCTGAGCGTCACCGCGTCTGCCAAAAGGGCATGGTTGTGGGCAAGCTGCCCTACATCAAAGAGCGCATCCTGCATCCGCTCAAGCGCACGGGTGAGCGCGGCGAGGGCAAGTTCGAGCAGATCAGCTGGGATCAGGCTATCGAAGAGATCACTGAGAAGATGCAGGATTCCATCGAAAAGTACGGCCCCGAAACAGTCATGGTCAACACGTTTTGCTGTGGCATCGTGGGCGGCGTGGGCGCTCTTGAGACCGCTCTTACCCTGCGCCTGATTTTCACCTCGGGTGCCACGCGTTTCCACTTTCCCATTATCGACGTGGCGGGTCAGTGGGAATACAACATTGAAGACGGTGACGGTGGCTTCACCATCATGTCCGACACCGATGCCCTCGCTGATGCAAAGTACCTCATCACCTGGGGTGGTAACCCGGTTGGGTGGACGCGTGCGGCTCACACCACGCGTACCATCATCGACGCGCAGGAAAAGGGTATGAAGCTGGTGCACATCGGCCTTGTGTATGACTGCACGGCTGCCAAGGCGGATCAGTTTATTCCCATTAACGCAGCGACGGATGCGGCACTGGCTCTGGCCATGGCTAAGATTGTGATTGACGAGGACCGCGTAGACGAAGACGCCCTGCTCAAGTACACGTGCGCACCGCTTCTTATCCGCGACGACAATGGCCAGTACCTGCGCGAGGCCGACATCAAAGAAGGCGGCGACCCAAAGACGCTTCTGTGCTGGGACAAGACCACCAACGGTCCTGCGCCCATCGGTCCTGCCGAGAGCATCGACCGCGACCTGGAAGACCGCACGTTCAGCTCGTTTGCGAACTACCGCACTAACACCACCGTGTCAGCTGAGGACCTCGACCCTGAACTGGACAAAATCGTTGAGATCAACGGCATCGCCTGCAAGACCGCCTTCGCGAAGCTGAAAGAGCACCTGGAGCCGTGGACCCCGGAAAAGCAGGAATCTATCACTGGCGTACCCGCGCAGGTGGCAATCGATCTTGTGCACGAATACATGGACGCCGACCCCGGCTGCATCTACTTGAACGACGGCCTGCGCTACTCCAACGGCGGCCAGGCGTACCGTGCCATCAACCTGCTGCCCATTCTCACGGGTAACTTCGCTAAGCGCGGTGGCCGCATCACCATTTCGCCTCTGGGCGACGGCGAGACGGTCTATCTGAACGACACCGAAATGACCATGCCTGATGGCTACGAGAACATGAAGGGCAATCAGGTCTCCTTCGATGAGATTCTGGAAAGCTTCGATCATCCTGAGCGCCAGCAGTACCGCGTTTATCTCAATACCTACGTGAACCCGGTGCACGCGTGGCCTAATCCTAAGGTGGTGTGCGACCAGTTCCTGAAGCGGCTCGATCTCATGATTGACATCGACTTCCGCATGACCGACTCCACGGCTTGGGCCGATTACGTGTTGCCGGTGTGCACGCCGTTTGAGCGCGAGGAAATTTTGGCCACGGCGAACACCATGACGCTGCTTGAGGCTGCCATCGAACCGATGGGCGAGTCCAAGCCTCCTTCGTTCATCTATTCAATTTTTGCCAAGGCTATGGGTGTGGGCGACTACTTTGAGGGTATGGAAGACGCCGATTGGCATCGTTTGCGCCTGTCCGGAGGCGACCCGAAGCTTGGCGGACCCGAGCCCATCACCTATGAGCGCCTGAAGGAAGAAAAGACCATCCCGCTGTACGGTGCGGTGGATGATACCGATGTCTACGCACGCAAGGCGTGGAAGTTCGACACGGTTTCTGGTCGCTACGAGTTCTACTGCGAGGACCTGGCAGGTGCCGGCGGCGGCTTCGGAACGTACGAAGAGCCGCGCCTGCACGACCCGGAGAAGCTGGCCGACTACCCGCTGCAGATGTATCCGGGGCGCCACCGCGTATTCATGCAGACGCAGTTCACCGAGTTCCCGGAGCTCACGGCTATCGGCGGCGACAAGCCACGCGTGTCGCTGAACCCCGCCACCGCTAAGGAGCGCGGCATCAAGGAAGGCGACCTCATTGAGGTGTACAACTACCAGGGCAAGATGACCTCGGTAGCCACGCTTTCTGAGGCGTTCCCGCCGGGCATGGCTCACGTGTGGTACGCCTATCCGAAGAAGTTCCACCGCGACAATCCGCCGACAGTTTTGTCGACCACGCTCACCGGTCCTGAGGCGCACACCCCCATGACGGACGAGTGGGAGCGTATCAACACGGCGAAAAGCCTGGCCGCAGGCGTGCCGAAGGCGCTGATCTACAACGGCCTCGACCGCGTTGAAACCTACTGGGAGGACCTCTGTGAGGTCCGCAAGATCGAGGAGGCATAAACCATGGCTACACCCGCTATTTTGGTGAACGTTAACCGCTGCACGGGGTGCTGGACGTGTTCTTTGGCCTGCAAGGTAGGCCACAAACTGGGCACCGACGAGTGGTGGCAGTATGTCAATACCATCGGTGACGGCAAGGGTGTGGACAGCCCCGGCGGCACCTGGCCAAACCTGTTCATGAAATGGGAGCCCGTTTACACCAAGAAGTGCACGTTGTGCGCCGACCGTACGGTGGAGGGAGATCAGCCCTTCTGCGTGTTTAACTGCCCGACTGAGGCACTCACCTATGGTGATGCCGATGACCCCGAGAGCCCCTTCAACGTGCGCATTGAAGAGTTGAAAGAACTGGGCTTCGGCGTATACAAGCGTCACGCCTGGGAAGGCACCCGCGACAACATTTACTATGCGGAAAAGGTAACAGCCATCTAGACACTTCCTTCTGTCCCTGCGCGTCCTGCTGAGGTGGGGCGCGCAGGGACACCTCGTAGTAGAGATCAAGGACAAAGTAGAAATGAAGAAGAAGTTGCATTACGCATGGATCGTGCTTGTAGGCTGCTGCGGACTCACCTCGACGATGGGTATTATTCTGAACACGGGCGGGCAATGGTTCGCCTCAGTGACGGGGGAATTGGGTTTCAGTACCACAGAACTCGGGCTCTACTTGACGGTTTGCTCGTTGGGCCTGGGTTTGGCGGCACCGTTTGTGGGGAGGCTTTTGCCCAAAGCGAACATTCGCGTATTGCTCACTGCCTGCGCGCTGGCGAGCGTTGCCGCGTTGGGCGCCATGGCGTTTTACGATGCCCCTTGGCAATGGTGGGTCTCGGGTGCAGTTATTGGCCTTGCGGGTGGCTTCGTGTTTCTGGTGCCCGCGCCCATAATTTTGGGAAACTGGTTTGCCAAAAAGACCGGGTTCGTTGTGGGTATTGCCATGGCATGCACCGGCATTGCTGCGGCTATTATGAATCCTATCGTTGCGACTCTTATCGCGTCGCTGGGTTGGCGTACCACGTATCTGGTGACGGCGGCCATCGCTGCAATCATTGTGTTGCCCTGCACGCTCTTCCTCATCCGTTTTAAGCCTGAGGACAAAGGCCTTCTGCCCTATGGTGCAGAAGCTTTCACTGCCGAGGGCGTACAGTCTTCTGGCGCGCCCTCGTCCGCCTCTGAGGGTGTGTCGGCGAAGCGCGCCTATCATTCGCTCGCATTTTGGCTGCTGTTCTTCGCATTTGTGGCGTTTTCTATGCTGGGCGGCTTCTCGCAATTGCTTCCGCTGTACATGAGCAACGTGGGATTGACGGCTATTGTTGGCCTTATTGCCACCATGGTTATGATTGGGCAGTTCAGCGGTACGCTGGGTCTGGGGGCGGTCAGTGATCGGTTCGGTGGACTGGTCGCTGGCATGCTGGGTTCCGGCATTGTGCTTGGAGGCTTTTTGCTACTCATCTTCTTCGGAAACCTCGCGCCGAGCGCGCTGGGTGGCGGGCTCTTCTACGGCGTAGCTCTGTCGCTTTCAAGCGTGACGCCCGCGCTGCTCTGTCGAGATGCGTTTGGCAACAAGGATTTCGCTTCGCTGTACTCCACGCTCATGTTTGCGGTGAGCGCTGTGGGGGCGTTCGGCATGACCATTATCACACTCATTCTTGATACTACCGGTAGTTTCTATCCGGCGCTGTGGTTTGGCGTGGCGCTTTGCGTGGCCGCCGCAGCGGCGGTTATCACGTCCCTCAAGCTGGCGAAACGACTCCCACGCGAAGCGTAGTAGCTCGGGTGTAAGAGGGTGTGGCTACGAGGCACCACCGCGACATCCAGCAACAAATGAAGAGCCGTGTCGCACCTGCGGCGACACGGCAGAATACGACAAGGAGCAGGGATATGAAAAAGGTACGGACGGTATGCGGCGACATCGCGCCTGAACGTCTGGGCACCACCATGATCCATGAACATGTCGCTATCAATCTGAGCCCCGTTACTGCGGGGTCGCGGACGTTCTTTCCCCAGATAAAAGACGAGCAGCTGACACTGGAGAATCGCAATCTCAAGTTTCTCCAGAGCGGCGCGTGGTCCATGGCTCCCGAGGTGATGGATACGTCGGGGGATGACTATCTCAAGTTTATTGTGAATGAATTGAAGGAGTACAAGGCGGTTGGCGGGGAAGCGCTGTGCGAGTGCTCGGTCTACGGCATCCTGGGCAGGCCGTACGAGGATTTGGTGCGCGCGTCTGAGGAGTCGGGCGTCAATATTGTTTATGGTGTGGGGATGTATCGCGACTCCGTGCGCCCGGCCAAGTTTCAGGGCAAGTCTGAAGACGAAATCAAGACGCTATTTGAGGCTGACATCGACAATGGTTTTGAGGAAACCGGCATCAAGCCGGGCTTTTTGAAAGCCACGTTTTCCGGCTTGGCTGACGGGCGGCTGCCCTTCCCCGGAGAGATGGATGTGTTTCGGGCGGTTGCGCGTATTTCGGCCGAGCGCGGCATGCCCATGATGGTGCATCTGGAAGTGCCGCCGCTCAGCGGCGACCAGATTCTTGGATTCGCTGAGCTGGCGATTGCTTTGGGGGCCGACCCGAAAAAGGTGCTCTTCTGCCATGCGCAAAGTCTCGTGACTTCTCCTGATGGTCGTCCGGAAATGATAGCCGACGTTATCAAAAGTCATCAGCCGCGCTTCAGCATTGAACCCCACCAGCGGCTACTTGATTTGGGAATCAATATCTCCTTCGACAGTTTCGGCAACCAGGCCGTTCAGCCCTTCGAGTTGGGTGGCGCGAATGTGGTGAGCGAGTATCTGGAGTTGAGTGCCGTCTACGAGTTGTTGAAGTTGGGCTATGAGGGACAGATCATGCTGGGCCACGACTTCTGCTGCAAGTTGTCCGCCAAGGCCTACGGCGGCTACGGCTACACGCGCGTACCCACCTTCGTCTGCGACATGCTGGGCCAACTAGGCTTCGCCGATGCCGCCCACCGCATGATTACAACAAACCCTGCCGAGTTCCTTGCGTTTTAGGGGTTGAGCGGCGCGCGGGCGAAGCTTTTGTTTGAAGTTGGTGTGTGTCGGTGCCAGCGTCTGGTTCGGCACACACTGGCTGCACATTGCTCGGTAGTGTGCATTTTTGTTATCATCGTGGTGCGGGCAAGTATCCAAAATGCGCAGGTGATGAGGCGCATCCAAGCCGAATAGGGGCGGCGTATGGAACTGGGATACGGCTATATACGTGAGTATATGACAAAGCGGTTCACCGTTCTTTCTGCGAGTAAAGATAGGCGCGCGCGTTATGCGATGCCTGCGGTGTATAGCAAGGGTGTGCCTGTTGAGGCGAAGCGCATCTACCTGATGCGTCTGGAATCTGCAAATGATGAGCGCGTAATTTGCGAGGACATTCTATCTATTATCTGCTGCGAGTCGGGTACGTACTTGTCGGAGAGTGAGGCGCTCGGGCGTCCGCAAAGGAAAGGTCGCACGCTGTACCTTGAGGTTCCTGATGGTGGACTTCTTGAAGTGTGCGCGAGCCTGCTGGATCTGTTCCATCGCGAGGGTGTGTGGCGTGAAGCGCTCTGGCGCTTGCATCAGGACCGTGAGGGCAGTACCATTAAGAACTTTTTGGACGCAAGTGTGGATTTGTTTGACGGCATGCTTGTGTACTATCCCGCTGGTGAATGGCGTGGTTGCGTTTTCTCGACGGCGGATGATTGGAAAGCCACCCGCGTGTGGGGTCTGGTCGATGAAGACGGCCGTTACTCCGAAGAAATTGATTATAGCTGTCTTGAAGAGGCTATCGGCTCCACCGAGCCGCTTGCGACGCAGATCACTGACCGGTTCGGCGATGTCTTAGACGTATTGGCGGTGCCGGTGAGAGTGAGTGACGGGTCGTGTTTGGGACTGCTGTTGGTGCCCCTTCCGGATGGACTGGCAACTGAGGCGCAGACGTGGCATCTTTCCCAGCTGCGAGTTGCCCTTGAGGCGTTCCTGAACACCCAGACTTCCCTTGATGGGAAAGAGATCGTGTCGCCCCATTCCCTTCTTAAGCTGCTCTTGTCCGACAAGACCGAGAACCTGCGGTCGATTAAGCGACATCTCAAGGCGTTTGGGTTTCCCCACTGCGGGAACTATGCGTGCGCTATCGTTGATCTTAATACTTACGGAAGCTACAAGACTATTCCCTTGCAGCAGAATTGTGCCATCATTGAGGGCATGGGGGAGGGGTATTTGACGGTTCAGCACGAGTCGGATGTGTTTGTCCTGGCTGATCTCAGTCGCTGCAAGCCGGCCCTGCCGGAGTTCTTCCAAAAGGTGGTCAAGTATTACAGTGCCTATCCGATGCAGATTGGGGTTAGTTTTCCGTTCTCCGACTTGTTGCAAGTGGGTAAGTATGTCCAGCAGGCCAAGGCGGCGCTTGAGTTGGGCGCTGAAGCCCATCCGTCGCGGAAGACTCACTGGTTCACTGACGTTGCGGCAACGTACATTCTTTTGCATGGCACCGAGCGGCTGCCGGCTCGTATGCTTTGCTCACCAGGGGTGCTGGAGTTGCAGAAGCAGTCCGACAGCGGCGGTGTCGACTACCTGGAAACACTGACCTCTTACATCGAGAATCTCTATAACGCTTCGCTCACCGCCAAGGCGCTGCATATCCATCGTAGTACGCTGCAGTATCGCCTTGAGCGCATTGCTGCCATCACTGAACTAAACCTCGAGGATCCCGACGACCGCCTCTATCTAGAATTCTCCCTCGCCCTACTACGGCAACGGTAGACGGGTGGGAGGGGGAGGATAACCTTCTCGACTCTGACTTGAATGCATGGAAAACCTCGCGCTAGGATGGCTGAGGTTGGTTGAATACAGCCTCGTTTGTTATAGCTGAGCGCTTGAAGCGCTGCGTTTTGGACAAGCTGCGAAAATCACGAAAAGTGGTGTGCAAATCGCCAAAATCGGCGAAAAGGGCCTCGGAAAGGGCTTAAAAGGCCTGTGCTACACTGGCCTTGCCGCAGGGAGAAGTCGGGCAGGGGGAGACTTTCATGCAACGCGAGCGGGCCGCTCAGTCGGACATTTCCATCGATATGAAGTTCCTGCATCCCAATGCTGGGCAAACGCCGTTGCGCGAATTCACACTTCGTATCCCTCTGTTATGTGTGTTAGGTCTTTCCTTTTACCTGGGTTGGATATTCTGTCTATTCTGGAGTCCGTCACTGCTTCCTCACAGCGTTTTTGGTGACTTTGGTGCACATATTGTACGCACGGCTATGACCGTTGCTATGTTTGCGGCTTACGTTGTATTTGGCGTGTTTGCTCGATTCTTTGCCTCTCGTAGGGGTGAGACTGCCTTGCGTGTGGTGGCGCTCTTGTGCTGTCCTTTTGCTGGCGCAGTTGGACTACTTCCTGCGAATACTGATGTTGCTTGGGGCATTTTCCTTTGGTGTGCGAGTGGAGTGGGTAGTTCCGCACTGCTGCTTGTGTGGTCTAAAAAATTGGTAGTACTCAACCGAAAGCAAATTATCTTTTCAGCATCGAGTGCCTTCCTTGTAGGATCGCTTTTCTATGTCGCCACAGCGTTCATGCCCTCGGGTATTGCCTATACTGCCACGGTTTCGCTTCCTGTAGCTTCTGTTGTACTTGCGTGGTTGGCTCTTTCGCCTTCAGTTGTGTTCGCGCAGTTTGACGAAGAAGGTACCAGTTGTGCAGTGGAAGACAGTATTGCGTTTCAAGATGATGATGTATCAAGTAATATATGGGTCGATTCGGACGAAGGCGAAGTTCTGGCTGAGGGTGTTGAAGCGGGACAGCGCTTCTCCTTCATGCGTACCGTGTTATTAGCATTTGCTTATAGCGTCGGCATCGGTTTTGTGGGAGCTTCTGCAACGGTGGAGGCGTACTATCCTTTTACCGTGCATGTAATAGCCATGGCTAACGTGATTGCTGCTGTATTTACGGTATTGTTTTTAGTTCGCAAGCCTCGCAACATTGCACTTATCCTGACAGAAGTTTTTTTGCCCATTATGCTTATAGGGATCTTTGCGTTCTCGTTCGCAAACTATGTAGGGCAACTTCTCTG
The DNA here is from genome assembly GCF_030077735.1 of Gordonibacter faecis. Lineage (NCBI taxonomy): Bacteria > Bacillati > Actinomycetota > Coriobacteriia > Eggerthellales > Eggerthellaceae > Gordonibacter > Gordonibacter faecis. The sequence goes on from NZ_JASJEU010000013.1 coordinate 218,812, forward strand.
CCTTCTTGTTTTGTTTGCCCTGTTGGCGTGCCATGACATTGTGGACATCGCTAGCGTTTCTAAGAGTTTTCGCCTTTTTGACGAAAACTATGTAAAAACCTTTGCGGTAGGGCGTACGTTAAATGGGCTAGGATGCACATTGGGGTGGATTGTAGGTACCGTGATGTGCTTCGGATTTGCCGGTGACCCGCTCGGGCGTATGTTTATCTGCTTTGCTCTTGTGGTGTTTCTTGTAGTGGCCACCAGTTTCGCTGTATTTCATCCCGGGCCTCTTTCCTATGTTCGCGAGGTAAGAATTGATGCGGAACGCTCGGCGCGTCAAGCTATATCCGGTGGAATAGGGGAAACGCTAAAGCTTAAAACGAGTCTCGTGGCGCAGCGCTACGAGTTAACTCCGCGCCAAACAGAGGTGCTGTGCTGTCTCGCACAGGGTCGCAATGCGGGTTATATCGCCGATCGTTTTACCATATCGGCACATACCGCTAAAAGTCATATCTACAACATATATAACAAATTAGGGGTCCATTCGCAGCAGGAGTTGCTCGATATTGTAGAAGCCGAGGAGTGCCTCTTTCAGGAAACGACTGAACCTCCTGATGATCGGCTCGTTTAACGCCTTCATACTCAGAGTCTGATCTTGGGCGCGTCAGGTTCTGCGTGCCTTGGCCGGCAGCGTTGGCCGCTCTAACCTGCCACTCATACACCGATGCTGAAGTTGCTTCCGCATCTTGGCCAAAGGAGGGCTTTTATGTCCAATTCCACCATACGTCATCGATCAAAGCTTAGTACAAAGGCCACATTGCTTCTATGCGCCTGCGACAGCAACGCGCTTGGCTCTGAAATGACGCCTATCCTAGCGGTGATGGCGCTCGCGTTTCCGGGGGAGAACGTGAACCTGCTCGTCGCTTTGCCGCCGCTGTGTATCATTCCCGCATCGCTCATTGCGGCAAAGTTGTCGTATTACATTAGCCGTAAAACTATTCTTACCGTGGGTCAGTTGTTGTTTGTTCTTGGCGGCATTGGGGGTGCATTCGCGCCAAATTTCGAAGTTTTACTATTTACGCGAGTACTCTTTGGGCTGGGTTGCGGTCTTGTGTACCCCATCGTGCCCACGCTTATCTCGTACTTTTTTGCGGGACAGGAGCGCGCGGGAATGATGGGCGGTGCGAATGCGGTCGGGTCAATCATTGCCATGGTGTTCTCTACCCTTTCGGGGACGTTGGCTGTTATTGGTTGGCATGTGCCGTTTTTTGTGAACGTCTTCTTTGTGTTTGTACTGATTATGCAAATCATATTTCTACCAAAAGTACCGCCCGAGAAAGATCTTGCGTTTGCCCAGGAGGCCGCCGCGCTTTCGCCGGAGCAAAGGCGTATCGGTGGGCGAGCATGGATGGGTATTTTGCTCATGTTTGTATCTATGACTATAGGCATGGTGTATCTGTTGAAAATGGCTATTTTCATTCAGGAATCGGGCATTGGTGATTCTGTTATGGCTGGATTCGCTTCGTCGTCTACCACGTTTACGGCACTTCTCATATCGCTTGTGTTTGCGCAGATATTTAAGCATCTGCGGCGCTATACCGTGCTTGTTCCTATGGCAGCTATTGCGGCCTCATTTACGCTGCTTGCGTTTGCGACCACCCCTGCGGGAGTGTTTGTGGGTGCTATTGTCTATGGTATATATTTGGGCACCATCATTCCGTATTTACAAACCGCTCTCAGCGGGCTGGTGCATCCGTGTCGACGAACCTTTGCGCTTTCAGCACTTTCAATTGCCATGTTTGCGGGGCAGGCGTGCTCGTCGATATACGTCGCATTTGCTGAAGGTGTTGTTGGCGGAAGCACAACGGCTCTGTTTGAACTTATGTCTGCCATGTTTGCAGTGCTCTTTGTAGTTGTGCTTGTTTACCTGGTGCTAACGCGAAAAGATGCAGCGTATCCATACGGCGACGTGACGGAGTAGCTCATGTGTTGCCCTTGTATTCATTGTGGGAAGTGCGTTGAAAGGCAGGGTCGCTGTATCGCTTGTTACGAGAAATTGCCAAGTGCAACAGTGCGCTGCTGTCCGGTTTGTGGTGCCGCGCAACCACCTCCTCCAGGCGAACGGTTGCTTGCGAGATCAATACAACAAAGTGCTCGATACGGCGCACGAAGTACAAAATGAGACTTCTCGTCACATGCGTACTTGAAGCAAAAAGGGGGTTGCATGATGGACGTGGAGAAAGCTTTGCTGATTGATTATGAGTATTGCCTCGGCTGTTCCGAGTGTGAAACGACGTGCATGGAAGCGCATGGACTTGGACCCGACGCACTGGGTATCAAGGTTACAAAGCTAGGTCCGTGGAAAACGCGGGATGGATCGTGGCAGTATGACTTCGTTCCGTTGCCTACTGATTGGTGCGACTTATGCGAAGAGAGGGTAACCCAAGGTGGCCGTCCTGCTTGCGTACGAAGGTGCCGCTATGGTGTTATTACCTATGGCTTTGTTGATGAGTTAATGGAGTTGTTTACCGGTAAGTCCAAGATGTTGCTGTTCACGCCAAGGAGTGCGGATGGACGGTAGTGGTGCGCTGGTTCTTACCCTGTCGCACTAGTCCATGGAGCTAAACAAATGCTTGTCAATACCTCGAATACCTTTTGCTGACTTTGCAAGCAGCGTGTGATGAAGGGAATCCCAGATCGCATCAATGTGAGTGGCATAAAACGCGCGTAAATCACTCTCATCAAAGGTACCCTTTTTCCTGAACCGGTACAAGTCGTTGCAGTGGCGGTAGAGTCCCATGACAATGGATGCGCATAGAGCCACCATTTCATTGGGCTCTATGCCTGCACGCAGTTGCTCTTGCTTGAAGAGATTGCAGTAGATCGATTCGCTCGTGAGAATGTTTTCTAATTCGAAGCGCGCGAACATACCGGACTCGTCGCGCGCGGAATGTAGGATATAGCTGACATCAAACAGCCCAAACATCAGCTTGAAGTCTTGCACCATGGTTTGGAGAACCTGTTCTTTGAGTGGCATGTCGGAAGGCAATCTGCCAGCGAAGGCCTTGAGCGCAAGAATATTTTCCTTGCCGAATTTTCGCAGAATAGACTCTTTGGTGGGGAAGTACTTGTAGAGGGTACGTGTGGATACCTCTGCCTCTGCGGCGATGTCGGTAAGCGTGGTTTTTTGGTAACCCAACTCGCAAAACAAACTGATGGCGGCATCGTAGAGCCGCTGTTCCATCGCCTGCTTGTTCTCTTGTCGACTCGGCATAACCGCCTCGTTTCTTTAGATGCACCTGGGAGCCATTCTAACGAGAACCGTCTGATGTGCCAAGTCGGTGCGGGGGGAGCATTTCCTTCACGAGATGAAACTTACTTTTTTCTTGTTAGCCTTCGTGCCGAGGCGGCAGGGACGTATCGGGCTGAGTGAAATCGGTATCTGATGGTGTTTCTGCCCCAGGCGGTTGGGGAAAAGCAACGATAAGGAGGACATCATGCCGACATTGCATTTTAGCGAGCACGCTTCGCCGGCTATAACAGTGCTTGAGGATGGCACGCGCGTGTATCGGACGTGCTCGGCAGGTATCGGGTGTCACAACCTGGGCTGTGGGCTTAAGGTGCACGTAAAGGACGGGCAGCTGGTGAAAGTGGAGGGCGACGAGGAGCATCCCATAAGCAAGGGCCGCCTGTGTGTGCGCTGTTTGACGGCTAAGGAGTACTACTACCACAAAGACCGCCTGCTCTACCCGATGAAGCGCGCCCGGGAGGATCGTGGGCGCAACCGCTGGGAGCGCATCAGCTGGGATGAGGCGCTTGAGACCATCATTGCTCAGTATCGCAAGACCGTAGAAGGCTATGGCATTGGTGCGGTGAGTGTGTGGTGTGGTACGGGGCGTGAGGCAAGTCAGATTCACTTTCAGATGGCCAACGATGTGTTCGGCACCGTGAATGCTGTACATCCCAACAGCGGGTGGTCCTGCATCGTGCCGCGCATGGCGGCCATGTTGTGGACTATGGGTAGCTCCTATATCGAGGCCGACAACGCCATCGGGTTTCCTGACCGCTACGACGATCCACGTTGGGAATGCCCACGATACCTTCTTGTGTGGGGACGTGACCCTTTGCGTTCTAATCCGGATGGTCTGTTTGGGCACTCTCTTGTGGAGATGATGAAGCGTGGGATGAAACTGGTGGTGGTTGACCCTCGTGTGAATTGGCTGGCGACGCGTGCAGAAGTGCATCTGCAGCTGCGTCCTGGTACGGATGGTGCGCTTGCTCTCGGGCTACTGAACGTGGTCATTGAGGAGGATCTCTATGACCATGGCTTTGTGGAACAGTGGTGCTACGGCTTCTATGAGCTGGCTGAACGCGTGCAGGAATACCCGGTGGATCGTGTGGCGAAGATCTGTGAGGTTGATGCCGACGACATTCGTACAGCTGCTCGCTGCGTGAGCCAAGTTCCCTCAGCGCTTTCCATGGGGCTGGCGGTCGACCAGAACCCGAACACGTTGCAGATCGGCCATGCGCTGCTCTCGCTGTTTGCCATCTGCGGCAGCATGGATGTTCCGGGCGGCTGCTTCATGGGCCTGCCGCCCATTTTCGCCGGCATGGCAGAGAACGCACCCGTAGCCGACGGGGTGGGGGAGCCCGAGGGGCTGGCCAAGTTCGGCAATGTCGGCGTGGAGCCGCTCGGGCACGACCGCTACCCGGCCATGAGCGCCATTGTGAACACGACGCACCCCGACGCAACGCTCGATGTGCTGGAGACAAACGTACCCTACGGCATCCACTTTGCATACGCATTTGGGCACAACACGCTCTCCTGCATGGTGCCGCAGCCTCAGCGCTGGTATGAAGCCATGCGTAAAATCGACTTCATAGCTGTGGCTGATCTATTCATGACGCCCACCATCATGGGCTTGGCGGACCTCGTGTTGCCAGCGGCGACATTCTTTGAAAAGCAGGGCTATGTGTCCAACAACAATGCCTCGCAACCTGGGCAGATGGGTGCTATCGTGCCAGTGCTTGAGCCGGCAGGTGAATGTCGCGCCGACTTGGAAATTATGCTCGAATTACATCGCCGTTTGTATCCGGATAGTGAAAAGCCAGGCTGGGCGTCAGCAACTGACTTCATCGACAGTCAGCTGGGGAAAATGCGTGGTGTGGATGCCACATACGACGATCTGTGCGAGCATGTCATTGGTCAGTACGAAATAGAATACCGCAAATACGAGAAGGGGCTTTTGCGTGCTGACGGGCAGCCCGGCTTCAACACGCCTACGGGTCGCATAGAGTTGTACTCCACCGTGCTGCAGAACCTTGGCGACGACCCGCTGCCCTACTACTTAGAGCCCAAGTTTAGTGCCGTATCGCGCCCCGACCTGGCCGAGGAGTACCCGCTCACGCTCACGACCGGAGCACGTCGCTTTACGTCGTTTCACTCAGAGAACAGGCAAATTGCCACATTACGTGAAATTCATCCTCAGCCGACTGTAGATATTCATCCCGCTACCGCTGCGGGGTACGGCATTGCTGAAGGCTCGTATGTCTGGGTGGAGAACCACTTGGGACGGGCGAGGATGATGGCTCACCTTACACCCATTGTGAAGGAAAACGTCGTGAGTTGCGATCATGGGTGGTGGCTGCCCGAAGCTGACCCAGAAAACCTGTTTGATGTGTTCGAAATGAATGTAAACCAACTTATCCCACATGAGGAAAATGGCCCCTTGGGATTTGGAACCCACTACAAAAGTATGCCTTGCAAGATCTATCGCACTGAATGAGGAGGAGAATTATGACGAGCTTTGGCCTATTCATCGATAATGAATACTGTACCGGATGTCATTCCTGCGAGGTGGCATGTAAAAACGAGCACGATCTTCCACTCGGGCAGTGGGGTATCAAGGTGCTTGAGCTGGGTCCCTGGAAACTTCCCGATACTAAACGGTGGGAGTACCGCTTCGTGCCCGTGCCGACATCGCTTTGCGACTTGTGTGTTGATCGTATAGCCGCAGGTAAAAAGCCCAGTTGCGTGCATCACTGCTTAGCTCAGGCGCTTGAGTTTGGGTCCTTGGACGAACTTGCTGCTCGCATGGCCGACAAGGGTAAGATGGCTTCCATCTTTATCCCATAACCCCCTGTTGAATCCGTTTCACCCAGTGTTCAAAACTTACTTTTTTATACGTATGCTCCCGATGTGCGCACCACTGTAGAGGCATCCATTGAAAGGGGAAATTATGTCAGATAAAACGAGGATATCAGGTGGACAAATAGGCGTGTTTGTTGCGCTGATGTGTATGTACTTTATTGCACCGACGCACAGCGCGGTAAATGTAGCGTCCACTGGTCTCATGAGCACCTATGGTGTTGATGCAAATGCTATCTCTTATATGGTGTCCATTACCAACTTGCTTGAAATTCCTGCAGCGTTCGTCATTGGTCTTGTGGCTGGTCGTAAGTTGAGTTATCGCATCTGCGCGCTGCTAGCTACTGCACTCGTGTTTGTGGGGGGTCTACCTACCTTTTTGGGTGCGGCGCTGCCTTGGGAGGGAATCCTTGTGACGCGCGCTATCCTCGGTTTGGGGCTTGGCTGCTTTATGCCTGTTGTTCTGGGTGTTATTTCGCTCATGTTCCAGAAGGAATCGGTCCGCGCCACCATGATGAGTATCGCATCGGTGGTGTTCAACGTGGGTATGATCGTGACAACGAATGTAGCTGGCATCTTAGGTGCCATCTCGTGGAACCTTGCGTGGGGTATCTACTTGTTTTCACTTTTGCCCTTCGTGCTCTGCATCTTCTTGCTTACGCCTAAAAACGTTCCGGCTGTTCCCGCTACCGATGCAAAAGGTGAGAAGGTTAAAATTAAGCTGCCTGTGTCCGGTTGGGTACTGCTTGTACTGTTCTTGGGCGGCATCATTATGAGCCAGTCGCTGTTCAACCTTGGTGGCGCAACCATCGGTGCAGTGGTGGACAACCCAGCTGTTATTGGCACTATCTTTTCGTTGTTCTCTGTGGGAGCTATCGCTTCTGCCGTGTTATTTGGACCTGCGTATAAGTTTCTCAAGGCCTATGCTATTCCAGCATTTTGGATTGTGGGTATCGTCGGTTACGTGTTGTGGTATATCGCTCATGTGACAGGCAATGTTGCGTTGTTCTACGTGGCTATCGTGCTTGCCGGCTTTGGTACGAACACCATGACGGTGGGCGTCCCTATGCTGCTGTCCACCTTTGTGGCACCTGCCATTGTTGGTACGGTTATGGGCTTTAGCTACGTGTTCCAGAACGGCGGCGGCTTTCTCGCGTCACCCATTGATCAACTTGTCTCTACGGTGGCAGGCGCCGACGCCATTATGAGCTCCGTGTGGATCTTCGACATTGTTGTAGGAGTTGTAGTGTTGCTAGGTCTGCTCTACGTTGCGAAAAAGGCGAATGCCATGAAGCAGGAAGAAGTAGTCTCTGAATAGTAGTGTTCTCTAGCACGTAAGGGGAGTTCAGAAAACGGAGCAGAGGTGTTATGCCTCTGCTCCGTTTGCTCTATTTGGGTTAATTTGCAAGGTTAAAAAAGGCCCCTTGGCTGTTGCAAGGGGCCCTGAGAAGGTGCTCTTTTGTGAGGGTACTTACGGAAGGAAGATCACCGCTTTAGAACCCTTTTCTTCAAGTTTACGGGAAAGCTCTTCGATAGGCCCCCATTCGATAACATTTGCCAGACAGTGCAGCGCACAGGAAGGAATGCCGCCTGCCGCTATGCGATCGGTACACATATCGCAGTAGCTTGTGGGGAAAGGCAGATAGTTCCATTCCAGTTTGCCCTCGTCCATCTCGAAGGGGCCAAACTCCATCATCTTGATGCCCCACTTGTCCAAAGGGAAGCCATGCTCGTTTTTGCAAGCAAGCTCGCAGCTTTGGCAGCCTGTACAGTACTCGTAATCTATCATCAGCCCTAACTTTTGCATGAGCGGACTCCTTTTCTAAAGCACGCAGGCTTCGCTCGGGGTTCGGTACACTTTGACCGGAAGCTGCTTGTAGGGGGCTCCAAAGCCCATCTTGCCCAGCACGCGGTGCGGTACGAGACTGTTTACGTTGGATTTCCACACGCCGAACAGGTTCGGCTCCTCGCCATCCTCTTCGGGGTACCACCAGCCGTGTGCGGCGGCAACCACGTCCTTGCGGACAACGGGCGTCACCTTGGCTATTTCGTGCGCCTCGCCCCACGGGTTCTCTATGGTTACTTCGTCGCCGTCCTTGATGTCCAGCTCCGCGGCCGTTTCCGGGTGAATTTCGAGGTACGGGTCGGGCGTCAGCTGGCGCAGGCTGGGAATTTGCCGGTGCTCGGAGTGGAACGACGCGTAGTAGCGCGCGCCTGTGGTGCACATAAGCGGATACTCCTTAGCCAAGTCGGGCCGCTCCTCGGCGCCGAGCTTCGGGGGGAAGTAGTACGGCAGCGGGTCGTCGCCGAGCGCCTGGTAGCCGGTGGACCACAGTTCCACGCGGCCGGTGGCCGTTTGGAAGCCGGGTTGTCCGTCGGCGCGGATGAGCCCACGTTCGTGCTTGCGGTAACCGCCGATGTCGTTCGTGGCCACCACCTTCTCGGACAGCTCCTCCCACGTCATGTCCATCTTGCCTACGTCATCGGTCAGATACTCTTCCACCGTTTTGAAGGGGTATTCCTCGTGATAAGCATGCTCGTAGAATGCGTTGCCGAAGTGGATAAGCATTTCCAAGTCGGACTTACATTCGCCCACTTGAAGACCTTTGTTTATGGCTCCGGCAATACCCATTTGGCATCCCTGGTTCGTCATAACGATGCCATCGTGCTCGGCCCACGTGGCCAAGGGCAGCACGACATCGGCAAGGGCCATGACGGTGGGCGTCATGAACATCTCCTTGGCCACGGTGAACTCCATCTTCATGAGCGCGTCGTGCCAGCGCTTCGGCTGGGCGGAGCAGGTGGGGGACAAGAGGTTCGTGGAGTCGATCCAGGCCATTTTCAGCTCGTAGGGGCGTCCCGTCTCAAGCGCCTCCAGCGTGATGTCGGGATGCGTGGTGTTCAGCAGCACCTTCACGATGGGGTAGACGTCCCAGCCAATGCACTTGTTCTTGAGTTCCTCACTCATGAAGTCGGTGGCTCCGGTCATTTCGAACTGCATTTGTACGCCCACGACGGTACCGCCGGGTACGTCGAGGTTGCCCGTGATAGCGGCTATGGCGATGAGGCCCTGCGTCACCTGGCAGCCGTTGGGGTTCTGGTCCACGGCCACGCCCATGAGCAGGCTCCAGCGATGCACGCCGTCAAAGCCCAGCTTGCGGGCGCACGCGTAGATCTCCTCCGCTGTGATGCCGCACGTTGTGGCGGCGAACTCGGGCGAATATTCTTGCACGCGTTCGGCCAACTCATCAAAGCCATAGCACCACTTTTCGATAAAGTCATGATCAATGAGATCTTCGTTTACCAGTACGTTCAAGATGGCTAATACGAGCGCGGCGTCCGTTCCGGGTATTACCTGCAGTACCTGGTCTGCGCGCGTGGCGAGCCAGTTCAAACGCGGATCAACCATAATAAGTTTGCTCCCGCGTTTCATGAGCTCGATAAGTGCATGGCCCCACAAACCGTCAGGGTTTGATTTGAGCGGCTCCTTGCCGAGGCAGAATACGTAGTCGGGTACAACGAACTCCGGGTTGTTCCATACGTCTACGTAGCCGCCGCCGTAATCAAGCTCAATGTAAGCGCTCCCAAGCATCATGGTCATGGCTGTTTGCCGAGGTCCCATGCATGACCAGCCCGATTGCGCGTAACAGTTGTTTGGCGTGCGTAGCACCTTGGACGACAGCGTGAATCCGTAGCGTACGGCCTCACGCCCCGTGCCCATGTACACACAGATGGCTTCGGAGCCGTATTTTGCGCGAATCTCCTCTGTCCTGGATACAATGAGGTCGGTGGCTTCGTCCCAGCTGATGCGCTCCCATTTGTCGAGGCCGCGGTCCTCGCGGGCGCGCTTCATGGGATATAAAATGCGGTCGGGGTGATACACTGCCTCTTTTAGCGCGAGGCACCGTGGACACAGCCTTCCTTGTGTGAGCTGGTGATCCGGGTCACCCTCTACTTTGACAAGCTCACCATCCTTTACAAAGAGCTTGACTCCGCAGCCTACGGCGTGACAGCCCGGTGGCGACCACGCGCACGTGCGCACAACTTCTGTGCCATCATCGAGCACGGTCTTCTTCGGCGTTGGATGATCTTTGAAATGAAACGCCATAACGCACTCCTCTCCTCAGGTTTCCTTCTGCGACCCACTACCGCTATCTCGGTACGGGTTTGGCAGAGCTTGCCGATGATTCGGCGCTTCGATGGTACGAGCCGGCAGGTAAGTTTCCCAGCCTTCAGCCGCGCCTTCTCGTGAAGCTTTGAGCACGCTGAATAAAGGAGGACGGCACTTACAAACTTACTTTTTTGCCCGTATTCTGCGGCCAGTTCGGTAAACGAGAGGAGCGAGTATGGTGAAACGCATCGATATGGAAGTCGAGCAGGGCGGAACCAATGAGGTGCGGCCTGATTTCTTCCGCGAACCCCCGGTGAAATATACAGGCGGTGATCTGCCGTGGCAGTGGGAAGAAGATGGCCTGGTTGCAACCCGCACCGGAGCGTGGGCGGCTCCAGGTTGTCATGACGGCTGCGGCGTCATTGTGTACACGGATAAAGAGACGGGCCGGTTCGTGAAGGTGGAAGGCGACGAAGAGAGTCCCTACTACCAAGGGCGCCTGTGTGCCCGCTGCATCGCTCTTAAGGAGGCGGTGTACCATCCCGACCGCGTCCTGCACCCGATGAAGCGCGATCCGCGCGACCGCGGCAAGGCTGACAAGTGGGAACGCATCTCGTGGGACGAGGCGTACGCGCTGATCAAGGAGAAGTTCGACACCATCAAGGCCGAATCGGGCGCGAAAGCCGTCGTGTTCCACCTGGGAACCGGTCGCGGCACGGCACCTTATATGACACGGCTGCAGTACGCGTTCGGTTCCGTGCAGTACGCCTACATGCTGTCGGGCAACAGCTGCTATGTGCCGCGCGTGGGCGCCTCCAACGTGCTCATGGGTACCTACACCGTGCCCGATTGCTCGCAGAACCACCACGACCGCTACGATCATGAGGGCTGGGTGCCGCCCAAGAACATATTCATTTGGGGTAACAACCCGCTCGTGTCTAATGCCGATGGCAACCTGGGCCACTGGATCGTCGACTGCATGAAGCGCGGCAGCAAGCTCGTGGTGGTGGATCCGAAGCTCACGTGGCTTGCTGCCCGCGCCGACCTGTGGCTGCAGATTCGTTGCGGCACCGATGCCGCGCTCGCGCTGGCTATGGGCAAATACATCGTCGAAGAGGATCTCTACGATCATGAATTCGTGGAGGGCTGGTGCTACGGTTTCGAGGAGTACTACGAGGCAACGCGTGAATGGACGCTCGAGCGCGCGAGCGAGGTCACCTGGATTCCTGCGGAGAAGATCGCCTGCGCCGCGCGTATGATGGCCGAGAAGCCTACGGCAGTACAATGGGGACTTGCACTCGACATGACCATGGAGTGCCTCGCTGGCTCGGCTGCCGTCATCGACCTGTGGTCTATCACCGGACAAATTGACATCCCGGGCGGCATGGTGACAGTGCACCAACCATTCAACATTCAGACGTGGAACCCGCCCGATCCAGCCGAGTGTCTCACGCTCGAAGAGCAGAAGCAGCGCATCGGCGGCGAGGATTTTCCGGCGCTCAAATATTCGGGTGTGGTACTGACGCAGGCTGACATGACGGTTGATCAAATGCTGTCGAACCGCCCGTACAAGATACGCGCGAATTGGATACAGTCCACGAACCCGCTGTCGTGCACGGCTCAGGAGCCGAACACGCGCATGGAGCAGGCCTACCTGAACGCGGAATTCAACGTCATGGTGGATCCATTCATGACACCTACGGCGCAAGCGTGTTGTGACGTGTTTTTGCCCGTGTGCCTCTACCCCGAGCGCAACGGCATTCGCTCCATCTACTACCACGTTCAGACCACAAACAAGGCGTGTGAAGCGCTTGGCGAAAGTAAGTCGGACATGGAAATATGCTGGGAACTCGGACGCCAGTGGAACGCGGACATGTGGCCAGGCGAGACGCTGGAAGAGTTCTTCACCTTCACGATGAAGGAAACCGGTATGACGTTCGAGGAGGCGCGCGCCGAGAACTGGATCTACCCCGAGTATCACTACGAGAAGTTCCGCACGGGTGAGCAGCGCCCCGACGGCAAGCTCGGCTTCAACACACCCACGGGCCGCATTGAGTTGTACTCCACGCTGTTCGGCCAGTGGGGTCAACGCCCGGTGCCCCACTTTGCCGAGCCGCCCTACAGCCCCAACCAGGTGCCCGCGCGCTTTGACAAGGGCGAGTATCTGGCGAAGTACCCGCTTATCATGACCACAGGCGCGCGCCAATGGGCCTCGTTCCACTCCGAGCATCGCCAGATTCCCCACCTGCGCGCACTGCATCCCAACCCCGAGTTCGAAATCGCACCGGCGACGGCTGAGGCGTACGGCGTGCGTCACGGCGACTGGTGCTGGATCGAGAACCATCTGGGTCGTGTGCAGATGAAGGCAAACGTGTCGCCGGTTCTGGACCCGTCCACCATTTCGCTCGACCACGCGTGGTGGTTTCCCGAGCGTGACCCGGAGGACGATGGAGCCGGATGCTATGACACGTATCTTTCCAATCCAAACGTCATTGTGGAAGCGGGATGTGGAGAGAGCGGTTTTGGCAACAATTGCAAGTCGCATATGTGTCGCGTGTACAAATGCGAGCCGGAGGAAATTGTCGGCGACACCGACATGGACTATATCGTGGAGCGTTTCGCGATGAACGAGGAGCTGGTGTAAATGGCAAACGACAAGGTCTTCGGTCTTCTGATCAACTATGAATTCTGCACTGGCTGCCACTCGTGTGAGGTGTCGTGTCAGATGGAGCACAATTTGCCACCAGACCGCTGGGGTATCAAAATTCAGAAGGTGGGTCCCTGGCACATTGGCGGAGATGACTACCAGTACGATTTTGTACCTGTACCCACCGACCAGTGCAATCTCTGTGGAGAGCGCACGACGAAAGGCAAGAAGCCGTTGTGCGTGAAGCACTGTCAGAGCCTGGCTATGCGTTTTGGTTCAGTGGACGAACTTGTGCACGATATAGACGGCACAACAAAATACGTCCTCTTTGTGCCCAAGGCCGGTACGCTGCGGTCATAAAAATGATTGCATCTTAGTCTGCGGAAAAGGGCCTAGCGAGGGGTCCTTTTCCCTTTTACGAAGGAGTTCATCATGGTTGCTTACGGCACGACCGTACGAGTGCACTACGTGGGAACATGCGCAGACGGCACGGTGTTCGATAGCACTGAAGGTTTGGAACCTCTTGAGTTCACCGTGGGTTCGGGAAAGGTAATTCATGGCTTTGACGAAGCGGTTGCGTCCATGAAGGTGGGGGAGACAAAATCTGTCACGGTACCAGCGTGTAACGCATTCGGCGTATGGTGCGAAGATAAAGTGGAATGTGCTCCCTTGTATGCACTTCCGAATGCGAAAGACGTACGTGTGGGCAAGTTGTTCTACTTCGTGACGGAGGTGGGTATACGCATTCCTGCCAAGGTGCTGGATATCGAAGCGGGAGTGGCGCGCATCGATTTTAATCATCCTCTCGCAGGTCAGGATCTTACGTATCAGATCGAACTGCTGGATGAGTTGGGCTGACGTAGCTGTATAGATTTTAGCTTCGGGTTTAGCGCTCTGCTGGAGCCAGAAACTCCATGTTGGAGAGGCCGTAAAGGTCAACAAGTTTGAACGAAATAAGCAGTAAGAGTCTGACATCTGGGTTGTCCAGATCGAGTGCCAGTATCTTTTTGGCTTTTTCGAGCCGGTAAACGAAGCTACTGCGTTGCAAGTTAAGGTGCTTGCTTGCCTCGCTGGAGTTGCAACCTGATACGAGGTATGTTTTCAGAGCAAGGTATAGGTCCTGGTTTTGCTGCGCGAGTTCGATGAGTGGTCGTGGGCAGAAACGCTCAGGATTCATTTCCTTCATGATGAAGTTCATACCAATGTTGAGTGCATGATCGGTGAATAGAATAAGCTGGTCATCGTTTGCGGCATAGCCTTGCCGCAAGGCTGCAAATGCCTGTCGGTAGCTGTCTCGCAAACTGCGTAGTCCGTAGTACGGTGCACTTGCACCTGCGATGAGGTGGTGCTCCTTGGCGAAGTGCCTAAAGTTGGTAAAGAACTGCTCGTGAGGTATATTCATGCGCGAGCAGTTCACCACGGCGATAATGCGGTTCTCTGCAACGAATGCCAAGCAATCGAACGTCGCCTGGAGGCGACTGCATACGGCGGCATAGGGGCGCATGAAACAGCAGTCTTGAATTTGCAGGGATGACGCAAAATCGATGCACAGACAGCGATACTCGTCGGCGTCTTGGCTCCACCCTTGCGCGATGGCGCTTTGAATAAGATCGGCATCGGACACCTGTTTCCCCTGGATAAGCGCTTTTAACGAGGAATGGGCATTGATGAACGGCTGACTGCTCCCCGTGGCACTATTCGCACGAAACAGCCGCTCGATAGCAGCAGCAAGCGTGAGCATGGGTGCGCAGTCATGCTCACCGACGGGCTGGTAGTTAGGATGGACGGAAAGGACAACAGCATATTCGGGTGACAGTGTAATAGTTGAACGTAGCACGGTGCAGTGAAACGCGTGCATCGTGGAAAACGTAGGAACGTGAGACGCAAAGTTTTCGCCGCCTTGCTCGTCTTCTACGCCATCGAACATCATGCTTGTGGGAAGATACTCGCCCTCTGTGATGAGATCGGTTTGTTCGCGCGTAAAGCGTTCATTGCGGTACACGCGGTAGGCAAGAACGCGGCTGAACGGGTCGGTAATGCACAGATCGTTTTTGAAGATCTTGAGGCTTGCGTTTACGAGATCGGGAAGCTCGCCGCCTCGCTCAACAATCATACCGAGTTCGCGTTCCCAAGCGTTGAGACGTTGGAATGCCTCTTGGACAGCGTTAAAGGTTTTGCTCTCCTGGTACTCCGCATTGACCCACACAATATCGCAGTTCTTTGCTTCGAGGCAGTATGCAGGAGGCACGCCACGACACACGAAGGTGAGCGCGAGGTGCGGGTTGCGGCTCAGTTGTCGCTTAATTTTGTCTTTAGCGTTTTCGAGATCTTGGTGGTTAGTTACATAGACGATATGTTCTGAGAGACGGGGTTCGCCGGCACCAAATAGTGCTGGATAGTCAAGGGTTGGCTCGCATGCATTTGAGCATATGCTGGAACCTGCGACTGCTTCGCCCAGTTCGTGCTCGATGGTTTGAAGACTCAATTTCATGGCACGCCTTCGGAGAGGTTTTGTTGATGCTGCTATTTTACCATCGAGGTAGGCATGCTCGCCTCTCTTCCATTTTGGGAATGCTTCTTCGAAAGGGGGTGTGTTACAATGCACATACAATCGGAACGGAGGATGCCATGAGTACCACGTATACCATGAGGATGCAGGAAGGGCAAAAGAAGCTCATCAGCGAATATGCCAAGATGCAGGGTGTGTCCATGGCCGATCTAATGATTTCCTCAACGCTTGATGTCATTGAAGACGCTTTGGATTTGCGCGATTGGAAAGCCGCGAAGGAAGAATTTGACGCGCATCCGGTCACGTATAGTAACGATGAAATTATGCGAGAATTCGGGCTGAGATGACCGCCTGGAAGTTGGAGTATTCCGAGGCTGCTCGGCGTCAGCTTCATAAGATGGATGCCGGACAGCGTACGCTGGTGCTGTCGTGGATGAATAAGAACATCGACGGATGTTCCGACCCACGTTCGCAGGGAAAGTCGCTAACCGGCCAGCTGCCAGGCATGTGGCGCTATCGCATAGGGAATTACCGTGTGTTATGTGATCTACAGGACGACCGCGCGGTGGTGGTTTCTATCAAAGTGGGTCACCGTCGCGATGTGTATAGATGACGGGCGTGGGGAACGTGATTATCTGAGAGATTGTGCTCGCAGGGCAGAAAACAACCTAACTGTTAGCGAAACAGTTCGTCGTGTGATCCGGTGCGTTGAAACACTGCCAAGCCTTCGCCTGTTTTCCAGATGAGAAGCCAATCTCCCGCGTTTGCGACATGGCATTCATAGCTGCCCTTCCAAACGCCAGTGAGCACATGCATATTGTGACGACGCACAAGTTCGTTGTGGCTTCGCTCGCTATTCTCAAGCACGAGGGCGAAAACGCTTTCAAGAGGTGCTGTGTCCACGTGCTTTTTTTGAAGCTGTTTGAAGTCGCGCTTGAATTGGGGAGTGAATCGAGCACTCAGGCGCGCCATTTAAGCCTCCAGGGCTTCCATGAGTTCCTCGACGGTTTTGTATCCCGGTTTCCCTTCGGCAATGATGCGATCCGCTTCTTCGATGGCGCGCAAAGATTCCTCGTTGGGCAGCGGCGTGGTGATGTTAAGGGGAATGGCTCGCTCGCGCACCATTTGGCGATAGAAGGCGCGCGTGACCGAAGAAAGATCGAAACCAAAGCTCTCGGCGATGCGGGCAGCTTCTTCTTTTATGCTCTCGTCCACGCGGACGGTAACCGATGCCATAGCCATGAGATCCTCCTTGTGCTTAATAATTTATAACTAATGCAAGACGATAGTATCAGTATGTCTTACATTTCGCAAGAAGGAGGGCTGCCAAAAAGAGGTAAGGAATGTTTCGTGAGTTCTCTAAAACAGCACTTATCGTTATAACGAGGCAAGTTTTCATGGTTAGCGTACTTGGCAATCCGGCGCGTTCAAGTGTGACGCGCTTCGCGCTACAGATTACACCAAGGGCTGGTTGCCATCCCTACCGTAATGACGAGGGCGTGTTCTCCTGCGATTAACGTGCTTGCATGGTGGCCCCCCGTAGGGTCACTCCAGTGCACCCGCTCCGCCATAGGCGGAGAACGCAACCTCAACCTGTGTTTTCGCGCTTGCGCGCGAACGGGGCTGTAACAAAAGTTCCCTTTGTGAGTTTTCGTAGGGCAAGGGCTCTGCCCTTGCCGCTCAAGGGGAATAAACCTAATGGTCAAACGTAGTTGACGGCAAGGGCAGAGCCCTTGCCCTACGGGCAAGCTGGCAGGTTAAGTGCTTTTGTACCTCTCCCTACGGAGGTTTCCCCAACTGCATGGCAAGACCAACAAGTCAGTCAGCCCGCGTCGTAAAGCTAGGCAAGGCAGCCGCCTCATGGTGAAATAGATAGCGCGATAGCGCGCCACACTTTGATGGGCGACGATCGCTCTGCCAGAGGTGGAAACGCAATCGGCAAAAGGTATGCCAAAGGGAGGCTGACTCTGATTTCAGCTTTGCGCGACACTCAGTTCCCGAGAAAATGGCAGGGATCGCCGTTTGGGTACGGATTTTCGAATTCGAAAGAGGCGAATATTCTCTCCCGATAAAGAAATGCCTGGTCGTGATTTCCCAAAACCCATTTCAACCCTCGTAATCCGTACCTAAACGGCGATCTCTGCCAACCAGTTCCCAATCAAGTGCCAAGCTGCGATCATTCGCTACCATCCCTCTCAAACAACAATCGGCCGCAGGCTTGTAGCCTGCGGCCGATCTCATCTCGGCGAAACGTGGCGTTCAGGGGGTTGCTGCGCTTCGCGTTGATGGTTGGTGAATCCTCGCCCGCCAAGGCGGGGAGGGGTGTGATGTGCGGAAGAACTCTGCTACTTCTCGCCTTCAGCCTGCGAAGACGTGGCATACTTGCTGCAGCGTGCCATGAATACGATGGCGCATACCACGCCAATCACGCCCACAATACCCAGCGGCACGGCGGTCATCGCCCAACTTCCCGTGGACTCCACGATGGCACCCGCGATGGGGGCTGCAGGAATACCACCGAAGTTCGACCCGATAGGCAGTGCGGCCATGACCAGCGCCACGCCAGCCGGGGTCTTAGCGGCCCATTGTGCGTTCGAGAACAGTGCCGGCGGCACAATGTTGGTGAACAGGCCTACGAGTACGGCAACCACAATAATCATTGCCTGACCAGTAAAGATAAACTGGATGATGCCCGCAACGGTGCACAGCACCATGGTTCCCACCAAAATCAACGGCTGGTTCTTCACCTTGTTCAGCACCACGCCAATGATGAGCGAACCAATGATGCCGGTGACGGTGGTGATGGACGAGATGGAGTTCGCGGCCGCCATGTCCATACCCACAAGCGGGGTCTGCAAATACGTGGGCGCCATGGCCGACCACACGGAGAAAATGAAGGCAAAGCATGCGAAGATAATAACCAGAAGCCACGAGTTCAGCGAGGTCAGGCCTGCCCACGGCTTCACGTCGCCGCTGCCAGCCACCATCTGCATCTCTTCGGCGTGGTTGATGCGTACGCCGAAGACGGTCAGCACCAGGCCTACAACCACAATGGCCAGGCATACCCACCACACGCCTTGCCAGCTGCCCGTGGCATTCAGAATAAACGCGTAGGAGTTCAGCATAATGAGGGATCCGGCCGCGGTCCAGCAGGCCCAAATGGAGTTCGGCAGGCCGCGCTTGGCCGGATCCTTAAACAGAAGGGCAATGAGCGTCGGGCCGGCCGTGGCCAAAAAGCCGTTGCCGAGGCCGCCGATGAAACGTGACGCAATGAACACTTCCACGTTGGGGGCCAGCACGCCAATGAGCGAGTCGAGCGCCATGCACACCAGCGCGGCAATGAGCATGCCCTTCGGCCCGATCTTCGTCTGAATCATACCTGTGGCAAACGCAATGATAGTGCCGGCCACCGAGCAGGCAGACATGAACCATCCGGCCTGGCCCAGGTCGCATTGGAAGTACGCCATGAGGCTGCCCATGGCGGGCGGTACCTTAAAAAAGCCAATGGCGAAAATGGCTCCCATAATAAATATGAGAATAAAGTTCGCCCACGCGTTGCCGGTCTTTGCTTTTTCCATAATTTCCCTCTCCTCTTGTTGGCAGGTCCTGCCAGGTTGACCGTAGGGCAAGGGCTCTGCCCTTGTCACCAACTACGTTTGACCTGGCAAGTTCGTTCTTGTTGAACGGCAAGGGTAGAACCCTTGCCCTACGGTCAACCTGCAAAGAGCTTTTGTTGCGGCCTGTCGTCGGTCGTGTGGATGGGCTGCGGTGCGGTCGACCTCGCAGGCGTGGCGGGATCGGCCGCACCGCACGAGCGCTAGTTCTGCCCCGGAGCTTTCGGTGCTGCGGGTGCACCAGGGGCTGCAGGAGCGCCAGGAGCACCGGGCGCCGTGGGGGCACCGGGAGCGCCCGGTGCGCCGGACGTTGCGGGTAGCTCAGCGCCGCATTCGGGACACGTTGTCAGGTTCGGCTCGCAAGAGTGACCGCACGCGGGGCACTTCTTGTTGAGCTCGACAGCTGCTGGTCTGAAGCACATGGTCAAGCCTCTTTTCTGTTGGGGATTACTGGAGGGCCGGCGGGGGACCGACCTCACCAGCAGTATAGGAAACGCCTCCTTTCGCAGCCTATGGAGGAACTTCCAAAACTCCCCTTGCTTTTTTGGAACTTCCTCCGTATCGGCCACGGGAGCGCCGTCTCTAGAATGGGCGCTATTCGGCGAGCGGCTCGCGCTCAAAGATCCCAGAGGACGAGGTAAGAGAGGAATAGGTATGGAGTACAACAACGAGTACAACCTTGACCTGTACCCAAAACAGCTGCACTGGAAGGAGGGCGACCTCACCGCCACGCGTACAACCATGTGGTCGGGCCCGGGTTGCCACGAGGGCTGCCAGGTCATCTTCTACACCGATGACGACGGCAAGCTGGTGAAGGTGGAAGGCGACCCGAACAGCCCGTTTAACCAGGGCCGTTTGTGCATGCGCTGCCTGGAGCTGCCGGAGCTCGTGAACCATGAGGAGCGCCTGCGCTACCCCATGAAGCGCGCCGGCGAGCGTGGCGAGGACAAGTGGGAGCGCATCAGCTGGGATGAGGCGTACGACATCATCGAGGAAAAGGTGCGCGCGTTCCAGGAAAAGGATGGCCCCGAGTCCATCATCTCCATGATTGGCACCGGCCGTAACGTTTCCCAGGTCATCGCTCACAACCAGTACGCGAACTTCGGTGGCCCAGACCTCACGCTCTGCTTCCTCTCGGGCGACTCGTGCATGCTGCCTCGTACGGCGCTTTGCTACGTGGTCATGGGCAACCAGTGGGTGGCCGACATGAGCCAGTTCCGCCCCGACCGCTACGAGAACGACCCCGAGTGGCAGCTGCCTGAGTGCATCGTCATCTGGGGTACGAACCCGGTCGTGTGCAACTCCGACGCCTTCCTCGGTCACTGGATTGTGGAGTGCATGAAGCGCGGCAGCGAACTGGTGGCCGTCGATCCGCAGCTCACGTGGATTGCTTCAAAGGCGAAGTACTGGTTGCGTTTGCGTCCCGGCACTGATGCGGCGCTCGCGCTTGGCATGATGAACGTCATCATCGGCGAGGACCTGGTCGACCACGAGTTCATCGATAAGTGGACGTACGGTTACGAAGCCCTGGCCGAGCGCGTCAAGGACTACCCGGTTGAGAAGGTGGCCGAGATCTGCTGGGTCGAGCCTGAGCTCATCGTGGAAGCCGCGCGCTTCTACGCGAAGGCACATCCGTCCACCATCCAGTGGGGCCTTGCCGTCGACATGTCGAAGATCGGCACACCCACGGCCCACGCCATCGCCTGCTTGGCGGGCATCACCGGCAACATTGACAATCCGGGCGGCAACATCCTCATTGACCAGGCGTGCGGCCTTGAGTTTGGCTACAACTCCGGCATCGAGTACCTGAAGGAGGGCATGGTTGAGAAGCGCCTCGGCAACTCCAAGTACAACCTGAAGAAGTACGGCTTCACCGCGTCTTCCCAGTCCGACGCCATCCTCGTTGCCTGCGAGACGGGCCTCGACGAAAAGGGCGACCCGCGTCCGGTGAACATGCTGTGGATTCAGTCGTCCAACCCCATTACGAACATGGGCCAGGATGCTCCGCGCATCTACCGTGCCATGAAGAATGTGCCGTTCATCTGCGTGGTTGACCTGTTCAAGACCCCGTTCATCGTGGCATGCGCCGACCTCGTGCTGCCCTGTGCCATGTCCAACGAGCGTGACTGCATCCGCGTGTGGTTCGACCCGGTACGCTCGCTCACGAAGTGCTCCAGCTTCTACGAGGCCAAGGAAGACGAGCAGATTATGATCGACCTCGGTCATCGCCTGGCACCCGAGAGTTGGCCTGAGTGGGTTCAGGAGCCGCGCGACTACATGAACTGGCGTCTTCAGGTTGGCAACTGCGGCTTTACGATGGAAGAGCTCGAAGATAAGGGCGGCATGATCTACAACGACTTCCGCTACTATAAATATGAAAAGGGCCTGCTGCGCCCCGACGGCCAGCCCGGCTTCATGACCCCCACCGGCCGCTACGAGTTCTACATCAGCCTGTTTGACAGCTGGGGAGTGGACGCGCTGCCCTTCTACGAAGAGCCGCCCACCTCACCGGTGTCCACGCCGGAACTCGCCGAAGAGTATCCGCTTGTGCTCACCACCGGTAAGCGTTCCTTTGAGTTCTTCCACTCAGAGTGGCGCCAGGCAAACACCACCTCGCGTGAGCTGCACCCGGTTCCGTACTTTGACATTCATCCCGACACGGCCGCGAAGTATGGCATCCATGAGGGTGAGTGGGCCTGGATCGAAAACCAGATGGGCAAGTGCCGCCAGGTGGCGCGCTTCAACGACACGCTTGATGCGCGCGTGGTGTCCACCGAGCACGGCTGGTGGTTCCCGGAGCAGAAGGCCGCCGAGCCGAACCTGTTTGGCGTGTTTGACTGCAATCCGAACAACCTCATTCCGATGTGCGAAAACGGCCCCTCTGGCTACGGTGCGCCCATCAAGTGTGGCATGGCGAAGGTGTATGCCTGCACGCCCGACAACATGAAGCCTGAAGATCAGCCCACCTACCAGGTGACGGCCACCAATGGCTACACGCATGGCCCGTCCCACAAAAGCGACGAGCCCAGCTTCTACGACTACCGCGCCGAATAGAAGGGGAGAACAATGGCTGAAAAGGGACAATACGGTCTTTTGATCGACTACCAGTACTGCTCGGGCTGCCATGCATGTGAGGTAGCCTGCAAGAAAGAACATGACCTGCCCAAGGGCGACTTCGGTATCAAGATTGTGCAAGATGGCCCACGTCAGTGCTCCGATGGCGTGTGGGAGTATGACTACCTGCCGGTACCGACGCACCTGTGCGACCTCTGCGCCGACCGCGTGGCCGCAGGTAAGCTTCCCACCTGCGTGCATCACTGCCAGGCTGGTGTCATGGTGTATGGCGCGCTCGACGAACTTGCCGCCAAGGCAAAGGCTGCTGCGAAGGACAAGATGGTGATCTTCGCGAAGTAGCGCCTCACGGGATGAGCCTGCCCTGCCGAGTGCGACGGGGCAGGCTTCCCGCAGTGTCTCACCTGGTCGTATGCACGTGTGACCAGGCATCCCCGCAAGGTGTTTTCTGGCTGGCCCTCGAGGTCGGCTGGCCCTGTATGCGGCGGATTCAGGGGGATTTAACATACAAGGAGGTTTCCTATGCAAGAGGAAAAGCTCTATCCGTGGCGATGGGTCATCCTTATTGGTATGACCGTTTTGCTCATCAGTTTGCAATTCTCGTTTATCGTTCCCGGCGGCGCTGCCATCCTGGTCATGCAGGAGTATCAGTGCGAACCGATGATGTTTTCCATGATCATGTCTATCCCGTACTTCTCGGGTGTGCTGTTCTGCATGGCGGGTGGCGTGTTGGCGGACCGCCTTGGCTTGGGGAAGGTGTTCGCCGCGGCTTTCATCGTGTCGCTTTTAGGCGCGCTTGCCCGGTGCTTCTCGGGTGATTATTGGACACTGTTTATTTCCAGCTTCTTCATGGGTATGGGTGTGGCGGCCTTGAACGCGAACTCCGCGAAGCTGCTGCGCCTGTGGTTCCCCGGTACGGCGAACTCGTTTGCCATGGGCGTGTACACGGCTGGCATGTCGGCCGGTGCTGCGTTGGCCATTTGGTACGGCTCGCGTGTGGCGGTCATTCAGGACGCGTGGTGGTTCAGCTTTGGCCTGATGGTAGTAGGGGTTATCGTGTGGTTTGCCGTGTATCGCAAGCATCCTGATGGCGAGCATCGCTCTGTGGAGCCTGTCGGCCAGTACCTGCGTGTTGTGGTGAAGAACTGGCACGTGTGGGCGGTGGCTATCGTGGCGTTTTTGGTGTTCGGCATGACGAACGTGAACGGTTCGTACATGGTGGCGGCGGTGACCACCCTCATGGGCGACCCGAGCCTGACCAGCATTGCGGGCGACATGTCCACCATCAACACGGTTATCGCGTGCGTGGCTTCCATGGCGCTGCCGGTGGTATTCGCGAAGCTGTTCAAGAATATGCGCGCGCCGTTCATCATTTGTCTGGTCGGTACTGCCCTCTGCTTCGGTGTGGTGTTCTTCCTGCCGTATGGCCCCATCACGTGGGCGGTGTTCTGCATCCAGCCCATTTTGATGGCGTCGGCCATGCCGTTCACGAAGATGCTGCCCACGTTGCTGCCCAGCGTGAAGACCGAGCACTATGGCGTTGTCGGCGGTATCCAGGCGACGTTCCAGAACTTCGGTATGTTCCTCATTGCGTCGTACATCATTTCGCCCATCGCCATTGCGGCGACGGGCGCGGTGGATGGCGTGCCGTACTACCAAGGCGTGTACGTGGCGACGGCTGTGTTGTGCCTTGTTGCGGTGGCGTCGCTTTTTCTGTTCCCGAACGTACGCAGCTCGGTTGCCGGCAAGATTGCCGACGAGCAAGCGGCGGCGAAGAATGACCAGGTTTAAGGCTAACTGCTGCGGAGAATGAATGTGTTCGCATAAAGTGAGAGGGGGCCGGACTTGTTCCGGCCTCCCGTGTGGAGAGGGACGTGTATGGGCAACTGCCATTACTGCATGAACTGCGGTCGCTGCCGCGGCGAGAAACCAAAACCCATCCTCGTCCGCCGTTGCCCCACCTGCGGCCATATGAACGAACCCGGATCAACCGCGTGCGCCGCATGCAGCGCGTCCCTCACGCTCCAATCCGGCACCACGAGCCTAACCCCCGGCGCGGCACTACCAAAGGCCGAGTCCGCTCAGTAAACCTCCTGCTCAAGCTCTTGCCGGTTATGTTCCAAATAACGTGCCATATAAGGAATGGTAAAACTGACCTTCCCTCGATCAGCCGCTTCAATGATGCCATCCTTGATAAGCTTCGCGCGCACGGGGCTGGCACCGTTAAGGCTCATGCCCAGGCGAGCTGCCACTTCGCTTGTTTCGCTTGCTTTTCCCTGATCTTCGGCCATTGCGAGCAGATAGCGCATGGCTGAAGGCGATACATGGTGGACGGCGGGTTCAATAACCATGGCATCAAAGCGGGCAAGAGCCTCGGAGATTCCCTTTTCGACATCGGCGGCCGACACCTCGCCTGCTTCGCGGCCAAGTCGTCTAAAGGCGACCTGCCAGGTTTGGTAGCCAACCAGCTGCACCATGAAGGGGTAGCCAGCGGATGCGTGTGCGAGTTCGTCCACAAGATCATCCTTGATAGTCATACGACCCAGGCGGCGCATAGTGTCGGCGAGCGAGAAAGCAACCTCGGAAATGGGGATGGCTTCAAGATTCACGGGAATAGCGCGCCTCAGGAAGGTGAGCGTGTTGCCATTCACCACCTCGCTTATCATGGACGGAAGCCCTGCGAACACGAAGGCGATATTCCTATCTTCGCTGATGATGTGCTGGACGGCGATGGCGAGGGCCTTCGTTTCCTCAAGCGAGGCATCCTGCACCTCATCAAGAGTGATGAGCAGGCCCTGGTTCTTCTCGGTCGCTTTTATCATAGCTTCACGCAGATCAAGGGAGGCCCGTTCAATTTCCAGGCTACCCAGGCTCACGCCGAAGGCGGTCGGTTGAATCTTCATGCTGGAGGCATGGCTTGTTCGCGAAAGCGCTTCCAGAATGCGGGCGGAGAAGCCGGGGCTTGCCGTTTCACTGACAACGGTCCATTTCTTGGGTTCTACAAGCGCAATCCGCTTGAACTCACTGAGCATGACCGTTTTTCCCATGCCGCGCACACCTGAGACGCGCATTAAGCGCTCAGGCGCTCCCGGCCCGTTCGCAAGGCCGTCACGGAATTCCTCGATGACCTGGTCGCGTCCAATCAGCTCCGGCGGCATTTTCCCCGCGGTGGGTTTGAAAGGGTTTTGCAATGGTTGCTTGGTGGCGGACATAGGCTCAGCCTTTCATCTCGCAAGAAAGTGAAGGCTCTTTGCGCGGCGCTCTCTTTGTGGCGAGTGCGAGCCTTCTCGGTGTCTTTCTACCAATTTATATCACTTTATACTATTTTATACTAAAGTATAGCTCTTTATAACAAAGTATAGTGCTTCTCGCTGATTGCTATAGGTTTGTCATTCGCAGGCGCGTCACACTGTTATCTCTGCTCTTCGTCCTCTTCTTCCTCACCCTTTGGCACCCCTACCAGCACTTTCTCTATGGAGTCTTGGCTGGTGTTGAGGAAGAAGGCTTTGAAGTCCATGAGCATGCGCTCGTGGGCGCCGGGCATGGAGAGGTCGAAGTCGAAGCGCTTTTGGATTTTCTCTATGTGGTAGAGCACGGTGTTGCGGTGGAGGTGCAACTTCTGCGCCACCACGGTGGCGTTGCGGCCGCTGTGCAGGTAGTGCCAGAACAGCGCCAAATAGTTCGTGTTGTTGCGCACGTCTTCCGCGTGGATTTTCTCAACGACCGTATGGGTGAAACAGAAGCGCATGAAGCGCTCGTCTTTGTCCGAGGGGTCCACCAAAAAGTACATGAGGGCATCGCCAAAGAGGTACACGCCGCGGTCGGCATTCTCGTCGGCGGCGAACTGCAGCCGTATGGTCTGGCGCAGCCCAAGCGCAATCTTCGCCTGTCGGTATGCCAGGTCGAGGTTGGTAATGCCTTCGAAAATTTCCGATACCCCGCAGGCTATGTCGAAGGGCTCGGTCACCCGTTCTTCCAGTTCATCCATGGTGCGGCGGTGCGAAAGCAGGCTGTCGCTCGGTGGCGCGTAACACAGCGCCAGCACCTCGGAGCGAAAGGCGAAGCAGTGCACGTTGCCCTGGTTCAGGTGCGCAGCCGCCTTCACCACGCGCGCCGCCTTCTCGGGCTCGGCGCCCTCATCCACCTCCATGACTATCAGCTTGTACTGCGTGTCCCACCCCAGGGATGCCATCTCCAGTTGCGTGCGCACGTATTCGTCGGAGACGGGCGTGTGCTCCAGCAACTTCTCGAAGAAGAAGTAGTGGGGGATGTTGAGGCGCACTTGGAGGCGCCATTGCCGCTCGCAAATGGGCATGACGTGGCGAAAGAGGAGGGAGAACAGGTCCTTAAGCCCCTCGGTGAGCGGCACCTCGTGGCAGGACATGGACAGCGAGCCGAAGTACGTGTGGCTCAGGTAGAGCGGCCGCGAGAGGCGCGCGTAGGGTGTCACCTCGGAGGGTTCTTTGATGTAGAACGTTTTCTCGGGCAGGTGGAAGCGCTTCTCGGCGATCATCTGGGGCGAGAGGCAGCCGGTCTTCACCAGACGTCGGTGTAGGTCATCGGGTGGTTCTATGCCGGAAGTGCGCGCTATCACGTTAAAGTCGTTGTCGGTGACGAACATGAAATTCTTGATGATGGGCGCGCTGGCATCGAGCGCTTCGGCGAGTGTACCTTGGCGCGCCGCGATGCGATCGAGTTCGTTTTCCCACATCAGCAGCCGTAGAAAGTAGGTTTGCAGCAGGAAGATAAAGTAGGAAAAGCGGTTGGGTTGCCGAATGACCAGCAGACGTTCCGCCTTGTCGTGCAGCTCATCCGGGAAGGTTTCGCCTTCGTCTGCTAAGGCCAGCGCGAACGACGAAGGCCGGTCGCGCAGCGCCGCTTCCGCGTGGCTGAGGCGACACACGAACAGCACGTGGGCATCTTCGATGTCGTTCGGCATATCTGCGGCCACGTTATCGCGCGACAAGGCGGCGAACCAGCGAAACGTTCTGCGCGACCGCGTGGGGCGATGCACTATCTCGGCATCCGAGAGGAAATCCAGCAGCATGGACAGTGTCACGGAGGGCAAACTGCTCCCCGAGACAGATGGAAGGAAGATATCGTCGCCAAAGTCATGCGATGTCACAGCGAACCCCCTTCAAATGTGACAAAAGACCGCCGAGAATATGTGTCGAGTAACAGTAGTATACCAGTGGCTTTTGCGGCCTCCCTAGCGAGGCGAGGCGGGTTCACGAAAAACGGATTGCGGAGAGCGCGGGTGAAACAAGCAGGTGCTGAAGGTTCTTACCCTACGGATAACCTGGTGGACTGCGGGATCTGATGCTTGATGCCCTCGTCATAATGATAGGGAAGCGCAGCACATTTGGGCGTATTCGCTAACGCGAAGCGCGTCACACTTTAATGTGCTGGACATCCTGCTCCCGCTTGCCCCCCCATTCCCTCATTTAGTCGTTCATAACAACTATAAGACTTGCATTATTACTAGACTAAGTCTTATAGTTGTATAGGTCGCATAAAAGAATGCGGTGCGAACGAAAGGGAGGCTTGTCATGGACTATTCTGCTTACTATCGTAAAGCCACTTCGGAAGGGTACCAGGCGTACTATGATGTCGTCGCTCAGGCTGGGGGGATTGACCCGCAGGCGACGGCGCGGACGCGTAACGCGGTTGACGCCGTGCCTGGTGAGGCCAAGGACAAGCTGTTCAACGTGGCCGCCGAGATCAAGAATACCTTCCACGAGTTCGGCGCTCCGTTGCCGCCGCTTCTCGAGGGATGCACGGTGGTGGATCTCTGCTGCGGGTCGGGGCGGGATACCTACCTGGCGGCGCAACTGGTGGGGCCTGGCGGTAGAGTCATCGGCGTGGAATCTAACGAGGCGCGCCTTGGCATCGCACGCAAGTACCTCGACAAGGAAATGAAGCAGTTTGGCTTCGCGGAGGCCAATGTGGAGTTGGTGCACGGCGTGCCCGAGGACCTGTCCTTTATCCCCGACGACACGGTTGACGTGGTCATTTCCAACTGTACGTTCAACCTCTCGCCCGACAAGGCGGCCTACATTGCCGAGGTTAAGCGCGTGCTGAAGCCCCAGGGCGAGTGGTACTTTACCGACGTGTTCACCGACCGCCGCATCCCGCAGGCAACCTCAAACATCATCGAAAACGTGGCTCTGCGCCTCGGCGGCGCGCTCTTCGTGGAGGACTTCCGCCGCATGGCTCAAAGCCTCGGCTTCCACGACCCGCGCTACGTCATCACGCGCCAAACGCCGCTGACCGATGCTGAGGCCGCGCGCTTCCCCGGCATCGCATTCGCCACCATCACCTGCCGCCTTTTGAACTCCGAACTCACGTCGGACCATTGCGAAGACTACGGCGAAGAGATCATCTACGACGGCTCACTGCCCGACTACCCTGAGTTTTTCCTGTTCGACAAGGACATCAAGTTCCCCGCCGGCAAGCCGTGCCACGTGTGCGACAACGTGTCGGTGCTGGGTCTCGAGGGCTGCCGTTATGCGAAAGTCATCACGGTGAAGGGCAACCGCGAGGTGCATTACGGCGACATCCACGGCGACCAGATTATCAAGACAGCCCCCGACTGGGAGGGCATCGTGGACGAAGACGACCAGCCCCTCATGGTGAGCTGCTGCTAGCAGGCACTGCGGCGAAAAGGTAGACGAAGGCGGGCGGGC
Source organism: Gordonibacter faecis (assembly GCF_030077735.1). Taxonomy (NCBI): domain Bacteria; kingdom Bacillati; phylum Actinomycetota; class Coriobacteriia; order Eggerthellales; family Eggerthellaceae; genus Gordonibacter; species Gordonibacter faecis. Next base: position 247,581 of record NZ_JASJEU010000013.1, read on the forward strand.
CAGATGGGTTCCGTCCGCCCTCTCGTGAAAGGTACGAATATGGACAAGATCAGATTTATGGTGGTGAGCGGGTTTCTGGGCGCCGGCAAAACCACCACGATGATAGCCCTGGCTGAGCACATGAACAAAACCTACGGCGAGACGGCTATCATCGCCAACGACCTGGGCGCGAACCTCGTGGACACCAACCTTACCCAAACGTCGGGCTGCACGGTGGCTGAAATTGCCTCGGGCTGCATCTGCTATCAGATGGACAACACCATCGACCAAATCCGTCGGCTGCGCGACAAGGACGGCGCCGTGTTCGTCATGTCGGACATCCCCGGCTGCGGCGTGGGCGCGCTCGACCACGTGTACCACCGCCTGGCCGAAGACTGCGCCGACGAATTCACGCTGTCGCCGTTCACCGTGGTGGTAGACCCGGAGCGGCTGCGCATGATCATGCCGGAGCGCGCCGACATCAACCTGCCCGAAGAGCTGGTATATCTGCTGAAGCTACAGCTGGAAGAGGCTGACCTCGTTGTGCTGAACAAGGCTGACCTGCTTGAACCCACCGACATCGAGCGCTACGTCGACTTCCTCAAAACCGCCTGCCCGGACATTCCGGTCATCGTTATTTCGGCACTTAAGCGGACGGGCATTGACGAGTTGGCGGCGTTTATCACCACGCACGAAACCCAGTTGAAGAACTTCTCCGTGCGTAACAATAAGGAATTCGAAGATGCCGAGGCGAAACTCACCTGGTACAACCGCCGCCTGTACCTCAAGACGAACGACGGCAACAAGATTGACTGCAACGCGGTGGTGGAGGACCTCATTGAGGGCATTCGCATGGGCTTCATTGAGCGCAAGCGCAATGTGCCACACCTGAAAACGTTCGCCACCTCGGGCAACGGCGACTTCAACAAGGCATCGCTCATCGGCGTGGACTACGACGTGGAATATGCGCAGCAACTGTTGCGGCCGCACAAGAACCTGCGCATGATTATCAACGCGCGCGCCGTGTGTGAGGCGCGACCGCTCGCACGGCTTATGGATGATGCGCTGGATGAAGTATGCGAGAAGTACGGTCTGGACTGCCAGGTGTTCTTTACGGAATGCTTTGGAATGGCGGACGAAGGACGATAGGACCTGCGGGGTGAGGCCTGAAGTGGGCGGGAGGGGCCTCGTGCTCAAACAGTCCTCGCTCGGTGGAACAGTCCGCTGGACTGTTCCATTCGCTGCGGAACTGCGCGCGAGACCCCTCCCGCCCACTTCAGGCCTCTAGGCATGTCCAATCACCAAAAATGAGGGGGGGGGTTCAACCTGTGAGGGGTTGGCGGTTAGATCGTTGGGGGAGGAAGAGGGAGGTCGACATGGGGTTTGATGAGGGTCGGGATATTCGGGAGCTGGTGCGGGAGTATTATGGGGAGGTGCTGCAAGGCAGTGATGACCTAAAGACGGATGCGTGTTGTTGTACTTCGCATACGCCGCCGAAGTATGTTCTTGATGTCATGAATGAGATAGATGACGAGATTATGGCGCATTTCTACGGGTGTGGGTCGCCTATTCCGCCGGCGCTTGAGGGGGCGACCGTACTCGATTTGGGGTGCGGGACGGGGCGCGATGTGTATATCTGCTCGAAGTTGGTGGGCCCGTCCGGGCGTGTCATTGGGGTGGATATGACTGAGCAGCAGCTCGCGTTCGCGCGTCAGCATGAGGCTGCGCAGATGGCGCGGTTTGGGTTCGAGCGCTCCAACGTGGAATTCCATTGCGGGTTCATTGAGGATTTGGCCGCGCTTGGCATTGCAGACGAGTCGGTGGATGTGGTCATATCCAACTGCGTCATCAACCTTTCTCCCTTCAAAGACCAGGTGTTTAAGGAAATCTGCCGCGTGTTGAAGCCCGGCGGCGAGCTGTACTTCTCGGACATCTTCTCCGACCGCCGTGTGCCGCCGAAGTTCTATGACGACCCGGTGCTGCGCGGCGAATGCCTGTCGGGTGCACTCTATATCGAGGACTTCCGGCGCATCTTGGCGAAGCATGGCATCGCTGCGTTCTATGACGTGGAGACCGAGCCATTGCACGTGGGCGATTTTCAGATTGAGACGAAGCTGGGCTGCATCGGCTTCGCTTCGCATACGGTGCGCGCCGTCAAGTGTGATGGCTTGGAGGACCGCGAGGAAAACTACGGCCAGACGGCCACGTACCTGGGCACCCTGCCCGAAAACGCGCGCTACTTCGACTTGACCGAAGACGTGCGCCTTATCAAAGGGCGGCCGGTGGCGGTGAGCGGCAACATGGCTGCGCTGCTGCGGACCTCGCGCTATGCGCCGCACTTCACGGTGACGGGCGACACGGCGCATCACGTGGGCGCCTACGACTACGGCTCAGCCCAGGAGGCGCTTGAACTCAGGCGCGGCAAGCGGCACTTCGGGCTCGCCGACTTGGAGCAGGCGTGCGATGACTTAGGCATTGAGCCTTTCGCCGAGCGCGTGCACGATAAGGAGTTGCTGCGCAGCGCGCCCAACCTCACAACCATGCAGGTCAACGTGGGGTATGGCTGCAATCTGGCCTGTAGTCACTGCTTCTTGGAAAGCGGCCCCGCGCGCACCGAGGTCATGGAGCGCGCCACGATGGAGGCGGTGCTTGCGGCCTTCGAAACGGGCGGCTTCCGCACGCTTGACATCACCGGCGGCTCGCCCGAGATGAACCCCCATCTGGAATGGTTCGTGCGCGAAGCGGCGGCGCGGGCAGACAAGGTTATTGTGCGCAGCAACCTGACCATTCTTGATGACCCGGCGTACCGGCACTTCATGCAGGTGTACGCCGACAACAAGGTGCACCTGGTCACCTCGCTGCCGTACTTCAACGAACAAGGCTGCGACCTACAGCGCGGCCGCCAGGTGTTCGATCGCGTGATCAAAGTGCTGCGCAAGCTGAACGCACTCGGCTATGGCGTGAACCCTGACCTCGTCATCGACGTGGCCTACAACGTGTCCGGCCCCTTCCTGCCGCCTGACCAGCGCGAACTGGAGGAATTCTACGCCTTCGAATTGGAGCGCGAGCAGCACGTGAAGTTTAACAACCTCTACGCCTTCAACAACTATGCCCTCGGGCGCTTTGCGCACCAGCTGAAGCACGAGGGGAAGTTTGACTTCTACCTGGACTTACTCTCTGAAAACTATAACGCGGCGGTGGTTGCACGCATGATGTGTCGCACGCAGGTGAACGTCGACTTCGACGGGCGGCTGTACGACTGCGAGGTCAACCACGTGTTGGGCCTGCCGCTCGACGGACCCAGCACCATCCACGACCTGGTGGATAAGCCGCTGGACGTGCGCACCATTGCCACGAACCCCATCTGTTACAGCTGTGCCGCCGGCTGCGGCAGCTCCTGCGGCGGCAGCCTCATGGAAAAGTACGGGGAGTGAGGGGGCAAGCTACCAACCCCCTCCTCTATCCTCGCGCGCAAATATAAGACCTGGTCAATCTCCATCTTTTTCTTTCCCTCACTAGCCAGCGGGACGAAGTTGGATAGGGCGCGGGCGTGCCTCAAGCGCGCATACTAGAGCCATGTTCAAGCGCCCGCACGTACGGGCCCTCCCGTTCGAGCGGACGCGACGTCCGTCTGAAAAGACGAGTGAGGAGGAGGTATCATGGCCGACCAAGTGGAAGTCAAGCGAGCAGGTTGCTTCTTCTGCCACGTGCGCTGCGGCGTGCTGGTAACGAAGGTGAACGGCCGCATCACCAAGATCGAAGGCGACCCAGATTGTCCGCACAACAAGGGATACATCTGCTCGCGCCTCGAGAAGGAACGTTACCTCGATGGGTTCGTGTACAACCCGAATCGCCTGAAGAAGCCGCTCAAGCGCAAGGGCGAACGCGGCGGCGGCCAGTGGGAGGAAATCACCTGGGATCAGGCCTTTGACGAAATTGCCGAGAAGCTGGCGAAACTCCGCGACGAATACGGCCCCGAGACTCTCGCCTTCACCGAGGGCACGGCGCGCACGTGGAGCTGGCTGCATTACAAGTTCACCAACCTGTTCGGCAGCCCGAACACCGGCGGCAACGGCACCATCTGCTACTCGTCTGACATGTGGCTTGAGCCGTGCACGTATGGCGGCTTCTGCTCGGACAAGTCCGACTGGGTGAACGCCGACCTCGTGGTGCTGTGGGGCCGCAACACCATTGCATCCGAGCCGCTTCTGTGGCACTGGGTGGACACCAATCGTAAGGAACGCGGCGCGAAGCTCCTGGTCATCGACCCGCGCTTTAGCGAAGTGGCCCAGCAGGCCGACCTCTTCCTGCAGCTGCGTCCCGGCACCGATGCGGCGCTGGCGCTCGGCTTCATCAACGTCATTATTGAGGAAGACCTCTACGACCACGAATTCGTCGACGAATGGTGCATCGGCTTCGACGAACTGAAGGAACGTGCGGCCGAATATCCGCCCGAAAAGGTGGCGGAAATTACCTGGGTTCCCGCTGACAAGATTCGCGAGGCCGCCCGCATGTACGCCACCATCAAGCCCGCGTGTTTGCCGTGGGGTCAGAAGGGCGGCGACGCCAGCGGCATTAACGCCTCCAGCGCCATCCAGGCGAAGGCAATCCTGCGCGCCATCACGGGCAACCTCGACAAGAAGGGTGGCGACCAGCTGGCTCCGCCGTCGCGCTTCCCCCCGGCGTTCTACGAGCACTACGCCCTTTCGCAGGAGCAGCGCGACAAAATGATTGGCAACGACCGCTTCCCGGGCCTCACGTTCAAGGGCTGGGACGTCATCTCGCAGGCCTATCCGTCGTTCTACCCGTACAGCAACGCGCCGCTGCTGTTCCGCGCCATGCGCGACGGCGACCCGTACCCGGTGAAGGCGCTCATCGTGCAAGCCGATAACCCGGTTATGGCGTTCTCGAATACAAAGCTGGTTGTTGAGGCGCTCATGAACCTGGAGCTGCTGGTGGTGCACGACTACTTCCTCACGCCCACTGCGGCGCTGGCCGACTACGCGCTGCCCGCGGCCACGTGGCTGGAGCGTCCGGACAACTGCTATGCCGTCATGAACCACCGCCCGATGTACTTTGGTGCACAGGCGCGCGTCATCGAGCGCTTCGAAGGCGGCACCGATGTGGACTTCCGCGACGACTATGAATTCTTCTATGGCCTGGCCAAACGCCTCGGCCAGGAAGACAAGTGGTGGGGACCCACCACCGAGGGCATGCTGGACTTCCAGCTTGCGCCCATGGGTATGACGCACGAGAAGTTCTATAACGACGTGAAGTACATGGCCGGTCAGAAGAAGTTCGAGAAGTACAAGGAGCCCGGCTTCAAATTCCTCACGCCCTCAGGCAAGGTGGAGCTGAAGTCCAGCGTGGTGGAGAAGCTGGCCGAAGAAACCGGCATCCCGTTCGACCCGCTGCCGCACTTCGAGTATCCGGGCCTCAGCGTTGAGAAACACCCCGAGTGGGAAGGCGAGTACCCGCTCATCATGATTACGGGCGCGCGCTTCATGCCGTTCTACCATTCGGAGCACCGCCAGCCCGGCCCCTACCGCGACCTGCATCCGGACCCGATTTTCGACATTCATCCCTCTACGGCGGTGGATTTGGACATCCGCGACGGCGACTGGTGTTGGATTGAGACGCACCTGGGCCGCATCAAGCAGCGGGCACGCAAGACGTCCATCGTGGATCCGCGGGTCATCAGCGTGCAGCATGACTGGTGGTTCCCGGAGAAGGACGAGGCGCTGCCCAGCCTGATGGGAGCGTTTGAGTCCAACGTGAACATGATTTTGGACGATGATCCCGACACGCTTGACCAGCTCATTGGCGCGTGGCAGCAGACCGGCGTTGCGGTGAAGGTGTACAAGTGCGAGGAGCAGGACGCGTAACGCATCCTGGCTGGTAGACACCCGGCGTTCGTTCAAAGGCCCCTCGCGCCTGAGTGCGTGAGGGGCTGCACCCGCAAGGGGCGAGGCGGCGCCCGCAAGAGAAAGGACGATGACATGGCGAATGACATCGCGAGCCTTTTCGGCATGGATCCCGAGGCTGCTGAGAAGATAAAAGCTCAGGGTATCGAAACCATCGAAGCGTTTTACGAGGTGGCTAAACACCCTGATACGCGTGCCGATTTGTCCGAAAAGATTGGTGTGGATACGTTTAAGTTGGAAGAGTGGTCGGCCACGGCCGGCAACTTTATTCTCATGTCGAATTGCGAATGGTGAGGGGGTGGGCGTATGTGCTTTAGACCGCCAAGCGCGGAGGCGGGGGAGATCGTGTGCCCCCACTGCTACACCGTGGCCGAGCCCGATGCTGAGGGGAAGTGTCCGGAGTGCGGGGAGCTGATGAGGCCGGCTGATGAGGCGCCTGCGCCTGGAGCGCCCGGGGCTCCTGCCGCTCCTGCGCCTGGGGCGCCTGGGGCGCCGAGTGCGCCGAAGCCGCCAACGGCGTAGCGCGAGAGGCTTGGGCCCGCTCCGCTTCGCAGAAGGGCTGACAAGCAAACCACGTGAGGTTCCCGTTGCTTTGGTGGCGGGAACCTTGGCGTGCTTTGGTTCGGTGAACTAAAACGGCAGGTGTCGGTGGGTAAAAAGGAGTATCTGTCGAAGGGGATGCGCTGCGCCGCGCAACACGCTAGGATGGGCCCAGGGCGCAAGGGGGATGATCGGATGGCGGGATACGACTCCAAACTGTGTGTGGCCGAGGCGTTTGCTTCGCTGGTGCAAACCATGCCGCTTGAGCGGGTGACCGTGGGCATGGTGGCCGAGCGCATTGGCAAGCATCGCAAAACGTTCTACTACCACTTCTCCGACAGGGGCGAGGTTATCACGTGGCTCTTCCGCTACGATTTGGCGCAGGGTCTCAAGGCGCTGTTCGATGATGGTCTGCTTGTGTGCGAACCTGCTGGTGAGGGGGCCTATCCCACGTTGCCGTTCTACGTGCGCAACATGCAATCCGACGGCCGGTTGTACAACGCACCGTTTTTTGACGAGCTGTCCCGCACGCTGGAGCGCCGGCGCGCCTATTACCGCGCGGTGCTGTCGGTCCGCGGGCCGGGGTCGCTCGAAGAGTATCTGTATCGCCTGTACCGCCCCCAGATCAAGCAGGACATCATGCTACTGATAGAGCGACGACTGGCCGATGAAGGGCCGCTTGAGCGGGCGGTTGAGCAGGAGTTATTGTCTGGGGGCTCGAATGTCGATTTCCTGGCTGAATTCTTTACGGGTGCGTTCATCCAGCGCATGGTCAAGCGCCTGTTAGATGAGCCCTGCCAGCGCTCGCTCGAAGAGGTGCGCCCGTACGAGAACATCGTGCACGACTCACTTGCGCTGCTCATTGAACGCTCGGTGAATTCGCGTCGACAGACGGGTGGGTGGACGAAGGGCGGTCAGCCTGGTTCGCCGCCGTTCGCGGCGGAATGAACGTGTAGCATTGCGGGCAACTAATAGCATCCGGAGGAACTGGCGAACCGCACTCCGGGCACACGCCTGACGTCGCGGTTTGGCCCGCGTCATCCTGCCAACAAGCCCCACACATCACGCAAGGAATACACACCCTCGCACTCCCCTTCCCGCGCCGCCACACACGCCACCCGCCGCGCCACTGTCGCCCCAATTATACGCTCCCCACAAAGACGTTTCCCTAACCAAGAAGCGAGAAGTGTGGTGAAGAAGACTTTGCGCGGAGGGGCTGCGGAAGGGGCCGTGTGGAAGGGGCCGCTGGTTGATGGCGGCCCCTTTCTTCGGTTGAATTACTCCTTCTCGCCGGGCGAGAACAATACGCACTTTTTGATGTACGTCATCTTCTTGGCTAGTTCTTCTACGTCTCCAAACTCCATGACTTTCGCCTGGCAATTATGTACGCAAGCGGGAAGTTTGCCCATGTCTACACGCTCGGCGCACAGGGTGCACAGATCGGTGGGTACGGGGATGTAGAAATAGTCCCATCGTCCATCTGGCTTTTTGGCTGGCCCATATTCCATTACCTTGATGCCGAACTCACCTTTGTCGAGGCCGAGTTCCTTTTTGCATGCCACTTCGCACGCATGGCAGCCGGTGCAGAAATCGTATTGAATGATAAGCCCTTGGTTAGAAGTCGAGATGGCTGCGCTCATAGCTCCAGCCCCCTTTCTCTGTTACTTGCTCGGTGGGGAGAACTTCGCTGTTGGCTTCGGTGCATCGATATATCGTGCAGAGCAGTCCGTTGTAGGGTGCGCCGTAGCCGCTTTGGCCGATATTGCATTGCGTGGTCAGGTTGTTGATGTTTGAGTCGAACACGCCGAAGAGCCGCTCGCGATCGCCTTCAGGGAACCACCACCCATGTTCGGCCATGACGAAACGAGGGTTCAGACCTGGGGTAATTTTGATGCGTTGACGACAGCGGCCGCGGTGATTCTCAACCCACACCCAATCGCCTTCTGCAAGGTGGTGTTCTTCAGCAAGCTCGGGGGATACCTCAATCAGCGGGTCGGGATGGAACTCACGCATCGTTTTAAGATTGCGGTGCTCGGAGTGGAAGAATTCCCACGAACGGCGGCCGGTCATAAGGATAAGAGGATACTTTTCGGCAAGTTCGGGAGTTGAAAGCGGGCTTTCTCGCGGCTCTTCGTAGTAGGGCGTTTGCGGGAGGCCGAACTGCTCAAGCAAAACGGGTGTGAATTCGAAGCGACCTGTTACGGTGTTGAATCCGGGCTGGCCGTCGTAGCGCACCTCACCGAGTGCGTACTTACGATAGTGCCACTCGGGCCATTCGATAACCTTCTTTTTCAAGTCTTCAAAGGTAAGATCGGTATTCGATTCCGAGAGAATTTGGTCCATCCAAGCAATGTCGTTGTCAGGGATGGGGCTTTCCGGGTTCAAGCGATTGCAAAGTTCGGCCACCAACTCCTCGTCGGATTTGCACTCGTAGTACCGCTCTGAGGTTTTACGTATGGAGCGTAGAGGCCACCACCAGGCGCGCAGGGAATTGCGCTCGGGTCCCATGGCGATGGGTAGTACCAATTCGCAGTACGCCATGGCGGAAGGGGTAAGAACATAGTTAACGTCAACATTAAATTCGGAGTGGTTCACCATAGCGTCATAGATGCGCGGTGCCTCGGTTGCCATGTTGGCGATAGGGTTGGTCGAGTAAAGGACGAACATCTTCAAAGGCATATCACCTTCGACGTCATTGATCTTGCCGTCGGACTCAAGCGCTTCGAGCACTACATCCTCTTGGGCCATGTTACCGACATCTCCCTGTGCATGCATGGGGAAGACGTTGTTTCCGAGAATCATCTTACGTTGGTCTTCGGGGACAAAACGCCAGTTGCTGCCCGTCGAAAGAGCCAGGTTGAACGCGTGGTCAACCATGAGTAGATTGCCACCTGGAACGTCTATGTTGCCGGTCATGGCAACGATGCCCAGAATTGCTTGGCCTGCAGGGGTAGCGGCTACCTGCTGGTCGAGCTTAAGACCCCACTGAAGTGACGTGGGATGAGAAGAACCGATGAAGCGGGCGGCAGCGCGGATGGTATCGGCATCGAGCCAACAAATCTCCGCAGCTTTCTCCGGTGTCATAGTGCGGCACGCTTCGATGAACGTATCGTAGCCGAAGGTCCAGCAGTCGATGAACTCGTGATCGATGAGCCCTTCTTCGTCGATGACGTTGGCGATGGCCATTGCCAACGCCGCATCGGTGGCAGGACGAAGTGGCAACCAGTACTTTGCTTTTGCTGCCATCCAGGTCAAGCGCGGATCGATGACGACAAGCTCGCTACCGCGCTTCATGGCTTCAACCATCCAATGACCAAGAAAGCCATCTGGATTTGAAACAATGGCGTCGTTGCCCCATATAAGAATGCACTCAGGCAGCACATAGTCAGGAGAGTCGAAGCGCTCGGGCAACGCTTGGGACATATCGGAGATCAGAAAGCATCCAGCCATGAGTGCCATAATGGACGCACGTGGCCCATAGCAGGAACTGCCGGAAAGGAAGCCTCCGGTATCCGAGGGACTGTTAAAGCCGATGTAGCAGAGTGCCGTCGAGTGGAAAAACGTCGTGTTGCGACCTGTTCCCTGCTGAACGACGATTGAGCCGCTTCCGTAGGTTTCTTGGAAATAGCGTACCTTCTCCTCAATGAGATCGAATGCTTCGTCCCAACTGATACGTTGCCAAGCATCCTTGCCGCGATCTTCGCGAGCGCGTTTCATGGGGTATTTTAGGCGGTCTTCCGCATACATGGCCTCGACGATATCAAGACAGCGCATGCATAAGGCACCGCGGTTGTACCCATTGGCCGGGTCGCCTTCAATTTTTTCGAGCTTCCCCTCCTTGTTTACGTAAGCCAGAATGCCACAGCCATCGTGGCATCCGGGGGCGCTCCACTGGGTGGTTCGATAGACGGTGTAATCGCCTTCTTGCCAATGGTCGAGATCGCTCCGGTAGATGTCGGGGTTGTAAGTGTTCCCCTCCAAATACTTTTTTGTCATGGTGTCACTTCCTTCTCCTCTTGCTCGTCCTCGTTCGAACTCTCCGTGCGGTGCCGAAGCACCTGTGCGGAAAGCCGCTTACTTACTTGCTGCCGGGAGCTTTGGGTGCCTGTGGGATACCAGGGGCCATCGAAGTGTCGGGGGCGCCTGGTGCGCCGGGTGTGCCAACGTTTGGAATCGGCAGCGTACTTGCTGGGAGTTCGGCTCCGCATTGGGGGCATACCGTCTCGGTGGGTTGACAGGTTGCTTTACATGAAGGGCAGGTCTTGTCGGTAGACACTGCGGCAGGTCTGAAGCACATAAGAATCTCCTTTCGGGAAACGGTGAATGAGGTAAATCGAAAGAGCCGGGTCGGCTTATTGCATCGTAGCAACGGTAAAAATTGCTGTCCCTCGTCCGGTGGTTTGTTCGTGAAAAAGGGCCTTCATACCGATGGTATGAATTGGGATCGAGGAGCGAATGCATACTTCCTGATAATGGTGTGTGCTCCAAGATTTTGAGAAGGTGGAATACATCGAAAGAGGGGGCTCGGCTTGGGCGGGACGTGTGCAGCTTTGACGTTTGAACTGGGAAAATCATCTCTCCTTTTACATTAGTTGCTCTGCGGGGGGAAACGATGGTTTACCTGAAGAGGGCGCAGAAAAAGTTGCTCTTCAATAGCAGTGAGCCCGTGAAGTCTGAGGGGGAACAGGTTGTTTTAACCGGACGTGAGGATCGGGGGCGTACCGGCCCGGTAACACCGTTTCCTCGCATCGGCGTTTGTTATGGAAGCACGGTATCGTCGGGCGTGTGGCGTCTGCGTTTCCCTGACGAAACGGTTGGTGCGAAAGATTGAACGTTCTGTTTCTGCGGATCAGAGCTACAAGTGGAATACGTGCAAGGGGGTTTCGATGGGCTACGCGCGCAAACAAGATGAATCACAGTGGGGCACAGGTCGCACGTCGAAAAACGGAGCCAAGATATCACTGTTGCTGAGTGGCGATGACGGAATGGTGCAAACGGCGCTCATCTCTCCGCTCTTGGCTAGTATCGCGATAGCGTATCCGGATGCCACTGAGCTTATGCTCGATCAAGCAATGTCGGTAACGGCAATGACCATGTTGCCTGCCATGCTGTGCTCAAGCGTTCTTGCTCGCTATTTCAACAAGAAAAAGCTCATCATGTTCGGCACGCTGTTGTTCATGCTTGCCGGCTTATCGGCGATGTTTGCACCGAACATGGTCATTTTGGTGCTGACGCGCGCGATCCTTGGTATTGGAGCGGGCATCGCGTTTCCGCTGGTGCCTTCATCGATTGCCTACCTATTCAATGAGCATGAGAAGAACCAAATGCTCGGATGGATGAATGCGTGCGGTTCGCTCCTCTCATTCACGTTGAGCATGGCGGCTGGATGGGTTGCGCTTGTCAACTGGAAACTTGCCTTTCTCTTCTATCTCATCTTTGTTCCGATTCTTGTGTTGCAAGCGATTTTTCTGCCGGATTTTAAGCCCGAGAAAAAGGAGGCGATCGACAGGGGGCTTCGCAAAGAGCCACTGAATTGGAAGATGTGGCTCGTTGGCATAGGCATGCTTTTGTTCATGGTCCTTGCGATGGTTGCAACGTTCAAATTATCTTTGTTTGTTGAACTTAACGGTTTGGGTACGTCGGCCGACAGCGGAACAGGCGTGTCCTGCATGACTTGCGCCTCGTTTCTTATTAGTTTGTTTTTTGCGACGTATTTCGAAAAGCTTACACGGTTCGCTCCGGTTGTCTCGTTGTGCTTCGCCGGTGCTGCGTTCATTACGCTTTCGGTTTCAGAAAGCATCCCCGCTGTGTTCGCCGGTATGGTTTTGCTGGGATTCTGCATGGGAACCATCAACCCGTTCTTTATGTCGACCATGTCACGTGTTGCTCCTGATACGCGAAAAACGCTCGGCATGACCATGATGTGCATCTTTCAGCTGGGCGGGCAGATTTTTACCCCGTACTACATGATGCTGGTCGGATCTCTCGGTTTTTCGTCCGAACGTTCCCTGTTTGGTTTTACGGCGGGCCTGTTCATTGTGGCAGCTGTTGTCGTGGCTGTATTCGCTCTTTACGCAACGGCGAAGGAAAGGAGGCGGCTGACACCTTTGTACCGGAATGCAGCTTATCTGCTGCGTTGTCTGTTTGAAGTATTTAGGAGGGGTTCAATGTCAAGTATTGCTAAAGCCTTAAACATGAAAGAGGCTTGGGGCGTGTATGCGCTTTATGTCATGGTTGCAGGTGCGGGAGCGGTGACACCTGCCCTGGCTGCCTTTGGTGCGGCGTTTCCGGATGCCAACCCGGTTACTATCAGCCTGATTCAAAGTCTGCCGTCTCTTACAACTATTATTGGTACGTTGTTCATCGGGGCTGTTGCGGGCAAGAAGATACCGTTTAAAGTAGCCGGCATCATAGCGCTTGTTGTGTACTTCGTTTTCGGGTGCCTACCTGCGGTGTGGAACGACTCGCTCACCTCAATTCTTATCGCGCGAGCGCTGGTCGGATTTGGTATGGGCATGGTGTCGCCTTTGGGCGCGGCAATCTTCCTGCGCCTTGTCGATAACAAGCAAGAGCGCTCCAAGTACCTTGGTCGTGGTGGAGCTATGCAGCAAGCAGGTTGTGTTGTACTGACACTGCTCGGTGGCTTTTTATGCGCGATCGACTGGCGTCTAACATTTTGGGCGTATGGTCTTGCTCTTGTCGCGCTTCTCATTTTTGTCATCTGCTTCAAGGAGCCCCCGTCGCTTGCTGAAGAGGCGGCTGCAAAAGGCACCTCGGAAGAGAAGTCGCGCATTCCTGGAACGGCTTGGTTCTTCATCGTTATCTTCCTGCTTGCCCAGGTGGTGTGCAGCCCAACTATGATGAACTTCTCAATGCTGATGGCAACTAACATTCCAGGCGAAGATCCAACAACGGTAGCAGGTATCGCAGGCACGCTCCTTTCGGTGTTTGTGCTTGCGGGTGTTGTCTCTTCGGTGCTCATGGACAAGCTGATAGGCCTGTTCGGGAAATATACCGGAGCGGTTGCCCTAGCAATTACGCTTATTGGTAACATCATTATTGCTAACGCCAATTCAGTCGCGCTGTTTACTATTGGCATCCTTGTATTCGGCTTCGGTTGGTGTCTTGTTATTCCTGTTATTAACCTTGAGTGCGGCAATGTGACCAACAAAGCAGGCCTTGCAATGGTTGCCTCGCTTGTCATGGTTGCGATGAACCTCGGCAACTTCGTTGCCTCCTACTACATGGGTGCCGTGTTCTCAGTCGTGGGAAACAATCCGTCGATGTGTCTGATTGTCGACTCGGCTGCATTTGCCATTCTTGCTATCGCATGGGCGGTCTTCAACATGCGGAATAAAGCATGGATGAAAGACAGTTCTTCGGAGAATTAGCGTTCGGCAGTCTTGCAGGGCTGTTTGGCAAAACCGCAGAGACGAAGCGCAGCTGGGCGGCACGCATGCTTAGGCCGTCCAGCGCGCGAAAGATTGGAGAAGCAATGGCATTCGGAACAATCACAACGCCGATATCATGGCAAGAGGGGGACTATACCGTCACGCGCACCAACTCGTGGTCACCTCCGGGAGATCATCCGACGGGCGCAGGCATGCTTCTGTATGTGAAAGACGGCATTCTGGAGAAGGTGGAGGGAGATCCTGAGCAGTCTATCACCAAAGGTGCGCTGCCCATTCGCATGCTGTCGTTACCGGAATACGTATATAGCCCCTACCGGATTCTGCATCCCATGAAGCGCGCACGCGACAAGCGTGGTGACGATACGGCATGGGAACAAGTGTCTTGGGATGAGGCATACGACCTGATCGTTGCTAACGTTCGTCGCTGCACTGAACAGTATGGGTCTAACTCCATTGCGACGTTTGTTGGAACCGGTCGCGAGGCTGGCAACTGGGGTCCCACTATGTCGTGCCGAGTATTCAATAGCCCTAACATTGTATACATGCAATCGGGCTGGTCGTGCTACGGCCCCCGCATGGCATGCACATCCTACGTGCTGGGGGCACCGTATCCTGAGCTCGATTATGCGTCTCAGTATCCAACGAGTTACGAAGATCCTCGTTGGCGACGCCCTGAAGTCATTCTTATATGGGGCAAAGAGCCTTTGAAGTCGAACCCTGACGGGTTCTGGGGACACTCGATTGTTGATATGTATGCCATGGGCACGAAGTTCATCGTTGTCGATCCTCGTTTGACCTGGGAGGCTGCTCGTGCTGAGATATGGCTTCAGGTGCGTCCTGGCACCGATGCAGCGCTCGGCATGGCGTTTTGCAACGTGATCATTTCAGAGGATCTGTACGATCACGATTTTGTTGAGAAGTGGTGTTTCGGATTCGATCAGTTCGCCGAGCGCGTGCAGACGATGAGTCCGGCCGAAGCGGCGAAGATATGTGAAGTGCCGGAAGAAAAGATCGTCGAAGCGGCGCGCATGTACGCCAAGGCAAACCCAGCAGCTTTACAGTGGGGCCTCGCCGTTGACCAGAAGCCTAACGGAATTCAGATGGGTTTCTGCTGCCTAGCTATGATGGCAATAACCGGAAACATCGACAACCCTGGCGGCAACATTATGGGCGCTATCGATATTGGCGGTTTAGGTTCGGGCTATACCGACCTCGACCCGCAGAGCAAGGTCAATGAGATGGTGGGTGTCGACGAATATCCCGCGATGGTGAGAACGCAGCAGTTCACCCATCCCGATACCGTGCTCGACGAGCTAGAAAAAGAGGACTCTCTCTTCCATATGGGCTTTTTCACAAGCGCAAACGCTATAGCGAACCCGTGTAACCTTCCCAAGCGGTGGGAGAATGCACTCAATAAGCTTGAGTTCAACGTTGTTATGGATATCGTTATGACGCCAACAGCTGAGGCGGTATGCGACCTGTTCTTGCCCGTTAACACCTACGCCGAGCGCGACATGTACGTGGCGACTCACTACGGCGCATGCGGGACGTGGATAGGTGCAATTAAAAAGGCTATCACGGTAGGTGAGGCAAAGTCCGACATTACCATCATGCGCGAACTTGGGAGCCGCTTGCGCCCGGAACTTTGGGACCAGTACAAAACCGATATCGAGTACATTGACGACCAGAAACTCTGCACATTAAAGACGCCTGATGGGCGGCCGCTCGCCATGCAGGATCTGTTCGACCATGGCAGCTATCACGTAGATTACGAGTATAAAAAATACGAGAAAGGCTTATTGCGTCCCGACGGACAACCTGGTTTCATGACGCCGACCGGCCGTATTGAACTGTACTCTACCATGCTTGAGGCATGGGGCGATGACCCTTTGCCGTATTACGAGGAACCGCCGACCTCCCCGCTTACAACGCCGGAATACGCCGAAAAGTATCCCATGGTGCTCTCGACGGGAGCACGAACCTGGTCCTATTTCCATTCCGAACAGCGCCACGTGCCGCTACTTCGTGAAGTAGAGCCCTGGCCGCTTGTGGACATCAATCCCAAAGATGCCGAGAAATACGGTTTGCACGACGGGGAGTGGGTCTGGCTTGAAAACGACAATGGGCGTTGCAAGATGAAGCTTTCGGTTCAACCGGGACAGAAAGAGGGTGCACTCGCTTCTCAGCATGGTTGGTGGTATCCAGAGCGCGAGGCCTCATCGCCGTCGCTGTTCGATGTATACGAAGTGAACGTCAATAACCTGGTGCCGTACAAGACGATTGGCAAGCTGGGCTGGGGTGCGCCTTTCAAATGCCTCATGTGCAAGATATACAAGGCAGAGCCCTCCGTAGATATCGACAAAATCGAGGAGGTCTACCATGGCTAAAAAGGGACTCATGATCGACTACTTGCTGTGTACGGGATGCCATTCTTGCGAAGTGTCCTGCAAACTGGAAAAAGGTCTTCCGACCGGGAAATATGGCATTAAGCTTGCCGAAGACAAACCGTGGCAGATTGACGAGGATACATGGGAGTATAAGTGGATTCCCGTTCCAACCCAGCTCTGCGATTTGTGCGAGGAACGTACGGCTGCGGGCAAGGTGCCAAGTTGTGTGCTTCATTGCTGCTCGCACTGTATGCATTATGGCGATATGGAAGAGTTGGCGAAGGAAATGGCCGAACTTGATCGCAAAGCCGTGCTGTTCACCGTGTAAGCGGGCGTATGGAAGAGAGTGGTTTTGCGGGGGCCTTCGCGGTGAGAAGGATGCTGGCGAAGGCTTCCCGTTTGAAAAAAGGAGGTTTTGATGACGAAGGACGAGTTTCTTGCATTGACGGAAGAAGAGCAACTCTCCTGGTTGACCGAACAGACCGATGGCGGCCGCGAGGTGGTCGACATCTGCGAGGAGATGGGTTGCACGCGTGCTGACCTTCAAGGGTTTGGCTATACCTGGGCCCTGGGACAGTGGCGCTATCTTTCCATGAAAGACCGCGCATCGGTAGTAGCGCAAAACTAGAACCGAAAAAGGTGTCTGAAGGCGCACTCGGTCGGTGCCTTCAGACACCTGAGCAGCAGGTTGGGAAAGGGTATAGGTGGAGGTGTTGTGTTTTAGGCTGTCTATGTCTTTTTAGGATAAGGTAGACAAGAATAGACAAGGGGAGAGAATTCGAAATTCGCATTGTATTACCTATGAGTGTCGTTGAATATGATAGGCTCAGGGTCTAAAACATACGTTGTGCTGCGCCTTTTTCGGTCATCCATTCTGGGTGAAACTTTCGTGTGGTTACCCATTATCACTGATGGCGCTCAGTGCGACGGACTCTTGTATATAACGTAGTTGTGAGAAGCGGTTTTACCTAGTGCGACGGGGCTCAATCAGGGGGTGGCTTCAGGGATGGAGCGCGCAACAAAAAATGTCGTAGATACTGCCGCAACAAGGAATAAGGACTTGGTGGGCGATCCTGAAAACGGTTTGGTGCTCTTGCCCTTATGTGATATTGCGGGGTATTCCTGTTTCGTTGCATGGGCATTTACCGTAGGCTGGGATAAGGGCGTAGTGCCGCTTGGGGACAGCGGGGAACTCGATTTCCTTATTCTGAGGTGCGCGCTTTTTGGTGGCGTTGCTTTGGCGACATGTTTTCTGCTTTTTACCGGTCGCTTGGCCTTCGCTGGACTTCGCAATAAAATTTGGGAGGCATTGGTTCCAGCGCTCTGCATGGGGCTTGCGGTTACGCTTTTTGTGCCTCTTCCCTTTGAAATTACGCTCATGCTTTGGTTTGTTGCGGGAGCCGGTCAGGCTGCAACATTTTTTCTTTGGGGAGCAAGGTTTAAAGTTTTGTCCCACAAACAGCAGCTTTATACCGTTTGCGGAGCTTTTGCCGTGGGCGGTTTGGTGCTCTCAGTGTTTCCTTTTGTGGATCAGTCGGTTGTGTCCCCTACGGTTACCATACTTCCCGTGGCATCATATGGTTTTATGCGCTTGGCCTACCAGAGGTACGCTGGCAGGAAAGAAGAAACTGCAGAGTGGAAAGCGCCCGTAACCTTTTCCGGTGGTGTGAAAAAGTTGCGGGAACAGATTCCTTTTGATGAAGATCGCCGCTCCATTATTCTTAAAGGGCTTTTTACGCTGCTCTATTCAATAGCGCTTGGATTTGTGGCATGCGCCGCTTTAGCGGATTGGCTCTATCCGGCAAACGGTGTCGTCATTGGGTTCGGGAATGCAATCGCTGCCTTGATCATGGTGATCGTGCTAAGCGATCGTGAGCGCGATGTGTGCAATGTATTGCCAAAGCTGTTTCTGCCGGTCACGAGCTTTTGTTATCTGTTCTTGGGAATTCTTTGGCCGACGGAGTGGGTTCTCATATGCGCTGCCATCCTTTTTGTTCTGTTTGGGTGCTATGAGATACTAAATGCGCATACGGCGTACGCGTATTCATCCTACGACTCCGTGCGATGCTTGTGGGAGTTGTACTCATCGAAAGCGGGCAACTCGGTTGGATTCATTCTTGGATGGATTTTCGCAACGGGAAGTTTATACCTCTTAGAGGCGGATACGACGATACTTTTGGCTTTGTGCTTCTTTATGGTGTCGATTGCGGTGGTGATCGACACGGCATTATTCAAGAAAATGAAGTTGGAGTTTCACGAGGTCGTTGTCGACAATGAACCTACGTTGGAGGTACTTGATTCGAAGGCCATTGAGTCAGTTATTCAAGGTAAGGGAAGGTGGAGTCGTACGTGCGATGAACTTGCGGAGCTCTACAAGCTATCCCCTCGCCAAAAGGAGATATTCCTATTGCTCGCACGAGGGCGCAATGTACAGTTCATTCGTGATGAACTGGTCTTATCAACTCCGACGGTCAAGAGCCATATCTATAACATCTACCAGAAAATGGACATTCATTCCCACCAGGAACTGATCGACCTTGTGGAAAACAAGGTAAAGGGATCGTGAGGTGCGGGTTGGGGTCGATGGTGATCGGTACTCAACCGAAAAGGGAGGTTCTTATGTGCGGTTACCTTTGCACCGGTTGTGGAAGATGTAGGGGCGAGGTAAAGGGTACCAAACCCTACGGAACCTGTTTGATTTGCGGTACTGTAAATGATTTGCAGGCAAAGGTTTGCTTAAAATGCGGTAGTGTCCTTGTACCGCCTCCGGGAGTGACGCTTGAAATTAAGCTGAAAAAGTGCTGATCAGTTGAGCTTACTGGTGTAGTGGACACGAAGGGGCCGCTGGTTGCTCGCGGCCCCTTCTGCTTCCGTTATCCGTTTACTACCATGCCGCCGTTTATGTGGATGACTTGGCCGGAGATGTAGCTGGAGTCTTCGCTGGCCAGGAACACGTAGGCGGGGGCTAGTTCGTAGGGCTGGCCGGGGCGACCCATGGGGGTTTCTTGGCCGAAGGTGCGCACCTTCTCGCTGTCGGGGCCGTAGGACGCCGGGTTCAGCGGCGACCAGATGGGGCCGGGGGCGACGGCGTTCACGCGGATGCCGCGCTTGACCAGTTCCTCGTTCTCGGACAGCGAGCGTGTGAACGCGGTGATGGCGCCCTTCGTGGCCGAGTAATCCAGCAGCTGTGGCGAGCCTTGGTAAGCCGTCACCGAGGTGGTGTTCACAATGGTGCCGCCCTGCGGCAAATGGGGGAGCGCGGCCTTCACCAGGAAAAACATGCTGAAGATGTTGGTCTGGAACGTGCGAACCAGCTGGGCTTGCGACACGTCCAGGATGCTCGCCTGAGGCGTCTGCTCGCCAGCGTCGTTCACCAGCACATCGAGGTGGCCCCATTCGTCCACCACACGCTTGACCACGCTTTGACAGAACCCTTCGTCGCCCACGTCGCCCTTGAACACGAGGGCGCGCCGGCCGAGTTCGCGGATGCGATCGGCCACGGCCTGCGCATCGTCATCAGAGGAATAGTACACGAGGGCCACGTCGGCACCCTCCTTGGCGAACGCGATGGCGGCCGCGGCGCCAATGCCGCTATCGCCCCCGGTCACGAGGGCGGCCTTGCCCTCAAGCTTGCCGGCCGCGCGGTAGGAATCGCTTTCCAACTGCGGCTTCGGGTCCACGTTCGCGCGGACATCGTCCATGGCATAGCCCGCCTTCGGGGCCTGAGTTTCCAGTGTTGCGGTTGCAGGCATGAAAGCCTCCTTTCGGTTGCGTACGGGCGCAGCATAGAGCGCGAACACGCCGCCGCTCGTGCGGCCCGCACGCCTGTTACACGGCGCTTGCCGCCCGGTAAGCGTCTCGGGGCGCGGGCGCGCGCCGCGGCCACAACACCCAATGCCGCTACTTGTGGAGAAAATGTGTAGACGCCCACTATCCGCAGGTCTCGCTCTTCGTTCCGCGGGGGATATGTTCTACCTGCGGTTATCGCCCCTCGCGCGCCGCATTCCCCTCGTAACGCGCACGCCGCAGCACTCTTCACATTCCTTCCGCGCGTGCTACTATGCCGAATATATGCCGCTTGCTAGGGACGGACCGGGAAAAGATGTCACGCGGCGTATACGGGAAAAAGCACTACAAAGGACAAGGGATAACCATGCGAAACCGAATTTCACGGTACGGCAAGGCGGCGTGTGCATTTGCGCTGTCGTGCGCTTTAGCGGCAGGCCCGTTTGCTGAGGGTGCCTCGGCGTGGGCGGCCACCTCGGCAGACTCCGAAAAACTCCGGGGGGGGGGGGGGGCATTCTGAGCTTATAGCCTCGAACAGCGACCCTTCCGCTGACGTTGGTGCCGAAGGTACCGACAACACCTCAAGCACCACTTCGTCTTCCGGGTCAGGCGACGCCGCGAACACCGCAGAAAAGTCGCAGGTCACCCGGCAACTTCCCTTAACTAACTCAGCCGCAACGTCCGCCCAAACAAAGGGCGAAGTTGCGCTCTCGCCTGAAGCTGCGCGCGCCTCGCTGGGCACCATTGTGGTTGACGGCCTCACCTACGAAGTAAACCCCGACGGCGCATCGGTCGCCCTCGTTGGCTGGCACGGCACCGCGCCCACGGGCGACCTCTCCATTCCCTCCCAGGTAACAAGCGGCGCGGACACCTACACGGTGACGGCCCTCAAATCCCTCGGGGGGGGGGGGGCATTCACTGACTCTTCCGTAGAGTCGCTCACCCTTCCTGAAACAATCACAGACATCGACGAGGAGGCGCTCACCGAGTGTCCCTCGCTCGCGCGCATTCAGGTGAGCTCCCACAACGGGAGCTTTGCGTCGTTTGACGACATGCTGTTTTCCAAGGACTACTCGCATCTCCTGCTCGTTCCCGAGGGCAAGGAGGGCGCCGCCCACATCCCCGATCAGACGAACTTTGTCCCTGCCTTGGGCATTTCCCGATGCCCTGGGCTCCTCACCGTCGAAGTTGGGGAGGGCGGCGCCGCATTCTCATCATACAACGCTCAGCTTTTTAGTAAAGATATGAAAACGCTCGTCGTCGCGCCCGCGGGCATTGGTACCTCGGTGGTGCTGCAGGCGGAAGTGGAAACTATTGGCGAATATGCCCTGGCGGGGTGTAAGGACCTCACGTCGATCACCGCGCTGGGCACTGTGCGCGAGATTGACCCGAACGCGTTTGCTGACGAAGTGAAGGCCTCCGCCGTGGTAGCGCTTCCCGCAGGAAAGGACTACGACGAACGCAAGTCCGTGTGGGAAGCGGCAGGCTTTCAGCACTTTGCCGAACCGGCCGAGCCGGGCGTGACAGTGGGGCCGGAAGCGGGTGGCTCGAATGCCGATGCTGGTTCTGATGCTGAGGCTGCCGCAAGTGGCTTCGTGTTTACGCTGTTGGAGGATTACACTCTTTCCGCCGGATGGGAAGGTGTAGAAGATCCCGCCGCTGAGGTGGAAATCCCCGCATCCGCCGAGATCAACGGCGTGTCGTATCGCGTGAGCACCATTGCCGCGAACGCCTTCGCGAACCGCGGCGCGCTTGCAAGCGTAACCCTCCCCGCCACCGTGACCTCCATCGGTGACGCCGCCTTCGCCGGCTGCGCCAACCTCGCAAGCATCCAACTCCCCGACACCCTCCGCGAACTAGGCGAGCGCGCCTTTGAAGCCACGGGGCTCACGGACGTGTGGCTCCCCGCCAGCGTGCAAGCAATCGCCTCTCGCGCCTTCGCCTCCTGCGAGTCCTTGACCCGCATCGTCGCCCTCGGCACCCCACAAGTAGCCGACGACATCCTCGCCGGCTGCGCCAACCTCTCCCTCTACTGCCCCTACAACGCAGACAACACCTACCCTTGGAACCTTGGCCTCATCGCCAACAACAACCACCTCAACCCCTACGGCCTCACTCTCCCCGAAGAGCCCCTCACCCTCGAGGTAGGCCAACAAGCCAACCTCTTCGAAAACGCCCTCACCGAGGTCCCCGAAGGCTGCACCCTCACCTACTCCTACGCCGCTGCCCCCGTGTCGGTGGAAAACGGATTAGTCACCGGCAAAGCAGCAGGTACAACCGCCGTCACCGTGTTCTTGTCACTCGAAGACATCACTCTTGCGCAAGGTTTTCTCCCTGTCACTGTGAAAGAGCCGAGTACTCCCGCAGAAGAAAACCAGCCGGAACCAGAAGCTCAACCAAAAGACGATCAACTCAAGGAGGAACTCCCCCTAACCTCCACCCCAACGTCCCCCGAAGCTGAAGTAGATGCCGAAGCGGAAACACTCATCACAAGCGAGACAGCCGCTTTGTCCACCGCCAATCGCGCTTTCTCGGCGGATAGCAGTCGTTTGCTCTACACGGACAACACTTCTGAAGTAAAGCCCTTGCAGACCGATGTGTCCTTTGAACAAGTGTTTTCTGGCACCACCTTCAAGTTCACCGTTCTTACTGATGGGGGAAGTGTGTCCGTCAGTCGGTCGGACGATGCAGCTTTACTGCCTGCTGGGAATGTGATTATCCCGGCTCAAGTTACGGATGATCAGGGTAAAACGTATGCGGTAACCGCCATTGCCGACCAAGGGTTTTCGTGGTGTCCGCAAATTACCTCTGTCTCATTTGAAGAGGGCTCGTCGCTTACCGTAATCGGTGAGCGAGCCTTTGGCGATGACCGCGTTCTGGAGCACATCGCCTTGCCCTCCACTCTCACAAGCATTGGCGCAAACGCGTTCTACAACTGCGCTTCGCTCGGGACGCTCGAAATCCCTGATGGGGTGACGGAAATTGGGCCGCTCGCGTTTCACAACTGCAGCAGCCTGACGCAAATCGTGCTGGGCGCGCAGTGCAACGCCCTTACCGACCGGCTGTTCATGAATGAGACGAAGCTCGCCTCCATCACCGTAAAAGGAACCATTGACCTGTTCGAAAAGAACGCGTTCGCCGGCACGCCTACCGAAAACCTCACCATCTACGTGCCGTCCGCCGCGGAGAAAACCAAGTGGGAAAACGCCAACGCAAAAATGGAATACGGCCTGGTGAACGACAATATCCGCGTCGCGACCGATTTCTGGCAGGTCATCTTTAATACGGGCACCGAAACGCCCGCCTCGTTCACGTGGCCTGTGGCAAAGGGCCAGCCCCTGTCCGAGCCAACTCTTTCCAGGCCGGGATACGGCTTGGCCGGTTGGTATACCGACCAAGCATGCACGCAGCCCTGGGATTTCGCCACGCCCGTGACAAGCGATCTCCCGCTCTACGCAAAATGGGTAGAAGAGGCAATCGACGAGGCGTCCGGCCTGATCTTCCGCATGCGCTCCGACGGAGCAAGCCTGTCGGTTGCAGCCGCAGACCCCAACGTCATCAGCGGCACGTTCATCATCCCCAGTTCCTATGAACTTGCAGGCGTATCGTATCCCGTCAAAGAAATAGGAAAGCGCGCCTTCTTCGGAGGCACACACATCACCGCCGTCACCATCCCCGATTCAGTAGAAATCATCGGCGTCCAAGCGTTCCGCGGCTGTTTGGAAATATCACGGGTCACCATCAGCGAAAATAGCGCTCTTGAGGTAATCGAACAAGATGCCTTTGCTGACATTGATCACGTAGCTTCTATCTACCTGCCCAAAAACGTTCGCGTGATTGAGCGGACGGCTTTTTATGATTGCCCGGCTCTGAACAGGGTTGAATTTGCTTCTCCTAATACCCTGGAAATTCTCGGCGAGTCGGCGTTCCAGCAATGCATAAGGCTGACAAGCATTCAGCTTCCCGATTCCTTGCGAGAAATTAAAGATGCCGCATTTGACAATTGCAAGTCCCTTGCCACTGTTCATCTGCCCTCGTCGCTTGAATCCATTGGAGCGATTGCTTTTCGGAACTGCTCCATGCTTCCGACTGTCGACTTCCCGCAAACTTTGCAGCACATAGGGAATGAGGCGTTCCGTTCGTGCTCTTCGCTCAAGGCTGCCTACTTGCCAGCTTCTTTGACGTCGCTTGGCCAAAACGCCTTTAATTCGTGTGCGAAGCTTGAGTGCGTGACGCTTCCTGCGACCCTTGAGTCTCTGGGATACGGCGCCTTCTCAAAAGCCCCACTTAAAGGTGTGCTTGCTTGCGGAGCGTATAAAAACCTTGAGGTATCGTCGGCTTTTGTGGAGGTAGCAAAAGAAAACGTCAAGGTTTTCCTGCCCGCTATTGCCGAAGACGGCAGCGGCGACACCTTTGAAACCTTGCAGCAGGCTTGGACTGACTACGGGTTTTCCCAGTTCCAGTGCTCGGGCGGGCCTTTACCCACCATAAACAATGTAAGCAATACCGATAGGTCCATTGCCTCCTGGAATTTTATGTCGGACGGAACGCTTGTTATAGCAAGTACGGAAGAGCTTGCTGATTTTGGATGGACGTGGGATAAGACAGAGGCTTTGGAGAATGAACACTGGAGCGTTGTGCGCAACTTCGTAAAGAGTGTTGATATGGGTAACCTATATAAAGCGGCCAGCATGGAGTGCTGGTTTAAGAATATGTCGAATTTAACCGATATTTCGTGCGCTTCGGTTCCGGAAGGTACCCTCAATTGCAAAGACATGTTTGGGGGTACGGGGATCATCGAAGTGCCCTCAAGTTTCACTTTGCCGAAAAGCGTACAGATTGCATACTCAATGTTTATTGGCTGCGCCTCCTTGACCAGCGTGAATTTCACTTTGCCGAATGGGTTGCAAAACGTACAGTCGATGTTTAACGGCTGCACTTCCCTGACTCATGTGGCAGATTCGTTCAGGATGCCAGATAGTGTGAGCATTGCTAATTCTATGTTTGAGAATACAGCCATTGAGAGTCTTCCCGATGGGTTTACCTTGTCAACATCGATAAAACAGACCGGAAGAATGTTCTATGGTTGTAAGAATCTTACCTTCTTGCCCGATTCTTTTTTGCTGCCTGAAGGACTTGTTCATATAGATAGTATGTTTGAAGGTTCTGGTATAGCGGAACTGCCTGACGCATTCAATTTGCCAAAAAGTGCGCAACATATCATCAAAATGTTTGCCCATTGTAAACAGTTGTCATCGCTTCCCAAACATTTTCGGATTCCTGAAAGCATAACTCCCTTTTATTCTATCTCGGCTTTTAATGGCTGTGATAATCTGACCTCCCTTAATGCTGAATTTTCAATGCCAGCTGCTCTTATTGCAGAGGCTTCCTCGTTGTTTAAATCTGAAAAAATGTTGCCTTTGTACTACGAAGGCAACGACCCTGTTGTCTTGGCAGCGACTGAACCATGGTGGAGCAATCAAAATAGAAAGCTGGTAACACCGAAAAATACCACGGTTAACTTCAAGGTGTCCGATAAGGCGGGGTCGGGATGGACTAACATTTCCGCTGCTTCACCTGATGAGTCGGGACTTGTTGTCGAGCCGCTTGCTCCTTCTCGCTATGCAAGTAACCAAGTTTTTACTCTATGGTATACGAATGAATCGTGCACTCAGCGTGTCGACTTCTCTAAGCCAATCAAGGATCAGGTATCTGTTGATGAGAATGGGAAATACACCCTTTATGGCAAGTATGTCGCCGGTAGCCTGGGCGGAAACTTGCCGACCGTCAATAATGAAGGACATGCTTCCTGGTCGATTTCCGACGACGGCACCTTTTACCTAAGAGGAAGCGGCACTATTGACAACCTCGGTTGGGATACGGGATATGACGAATTTACTCCTATGGAGGGGCACTGGGCTCCGTACCGCGATCTCGTATATAAGGTGTCCATGCAGCCGGGCATTTCCTCTAATACGACATGCTTCTGGTTCGCTGACATGCCGAATCTCGTGGATATTCAGGAATTGGTAGTCCCGCGGGATGTGGTGAAAATGGCATGGACGTTCCAGAAGAGTTCAGCAATTCATACTTTCCCTGAAGGGTTTACGATTCCTGAAGGGGTTACCAACGTGCATGGCATTTTCCGTTGGTGCTCGTCTATCAGCACGTTCCCGGAGAGCTTCAGCTTGCCTTCCACTACTTGGGAATTGAATAGTATGTTTAGGGCCTCTGGCGTGGAAACCTTGCCGGAGAATTTCACCTTGCCAGAAAAGGCACGGGGATTGCGATGGTTGTTCTGGGATTGCTCGCGACTCAAGTCGCTCCCTTCCCGCTTTAGGATTCCTGAGACCGGCGGAGTTGACGCTTATGGCATGTTAGAGAATTGCGTCTCCTTGGTTTCCTTGCCTGAGGGCTTTAAGATTCCCAATAACGTGGTGAAAACAAAGGCGAACTCAGGTATGGATCGAATACTCAATAACTGCCCCTCACTCACTGTTCTGCCCAGTAGTTTTAGCTTTCCGGATGCTCCAGAAGGTTCGCCATGGATAACTCCATTCACGTGTTCGGTGTTTGGTGATGAGTCAAGCTATATTCCCACATACTACAAGGGGAAAGACCCCAGCGTTTTGAACTATGACTGGGGTTCGCAGCGGCGAACACTTGTGACGGATTCATCCGATGCGAACAACTACGGGATGCGTGAAGTGACGTTCAAGTTGCAAGAGGCCAGCGGGAACTTCGACTGGGTTACTCGTGCAGTTACCATGACCAACTCGTCCGGTATAGTTACCAATCCCGGCATACCACTACTGGTGGGTTACACGTTTACAGACTGGTGTGTTGACGAGGGCTGTCTTGAGCCGTTTGATTTCACGCAGCCTCTGCCCGAGGGTGTGACCACCCTTTATGGCAAGTGGGTAAAGCACGGAGGCCGTTACGTGGCTGAGGGTGCCTTGCCGGTGGATGATAATATCGGTAGCGCATGGTGGAGCATCACGGCTGATGGAACATTTAACCTCAAATGCGAAGGTGGCAGCAGTATTGACGTGGGAGACCTGACATGGAATGACGGCAGGAAAAAATACTGGCAGCCCTATGCGGGTGAGGTGTATTCACTCAACATGCATAAGGACGTACGTGCTCGTTCCATGACCGCATGGTTCAAGTACATGACGCAACTTGAAGACGTACGTGAAGGCTTCTTCATTCCTGAGAATTGCAAGTGGACACAGCACCTCTTCTTCAATGACAAAAAATTACGTTATCTGCCAACGGGGCTCTTTCCGGCGGACTGCAAGGTCGCAAACATTTGGGGCATGTTCCAGTATTGTGAATCGCTTGAGAGTCTTCCTGCCGACTTCACTATTCCGGAAAGCGTGGACACAATGGGATGTCTCTTCTACTGTGCCACTTCTCTTGCATCTTTGCCGGAAGGGTTTCGTTTGCACGATAGAGTTACCAGCATAAGTGAGGCGTTTAACTACTGTAAAAGCTTGCGTTCACTTCCGGAGAATTTTGCGATTCTCTCAAGCGTTAAGTCGCTTGGTTCGGCGTTTACCAACTGTACGAACCTTACTGTGCTCCCGGCGGGTCTTTTGAGCGAGCTTTCTGATGAAGCTAAGGCCAAACTTAACGATCCGCATACGAGTGCGAGCAACGATGCCGTTGGCGTGTTTGGCTTCTCCAGTTCTGTTTTCACTGGTACGCTGCCTACCTATTTCCCGGCACCGAAGGATCAGCAGGGTTTGATTGATTGGGAAGCTCAGAAGCGCACGTTGGTGACTGACCCCGCGCAGGAGGGTCAGGCGCTTGTAACACTTATGCTGCCGAATGAGGGTGGCACGGACTTCTATTCCTGGCAGACGCTTATGGTTGCGAAGGGGAGTTCGCTTGACCAGCCGGCCGCTCCGAAACGCGCTGATGGATTGTTCGCGGGTTGGTATAGGGGCGGGGACTACACTACCGCTGTCACCTTCCCGCTCATGGTGAGTGGTAACACAACGCTTTACGCCAAGTACCAGCCGCTCAGTGGCACTTTGCCCACGACCAGGGAAGGCGTTGAGGGAGTAGGCGAGGAAGCAACCTGGTCGCTGTCCGAAGATGGCCTACTCACGATAGATTGCGTGGAAGGCGCCAAGATTTCTGACCTTAAGTTTGGCGGCGATCAGAATTACTGGGGTCCTGTGCGAAGCTTGGTAAAAAAGGTGGTCATGAGTCCAACGGTCAAAACTAACGTTATGGCTTACTGGTTTCAAAACATGCCGAACCTGGTTGACATTTCTGAAGTGTTCATTCCTGAGGGCGCGAAAGAACTTTATGGGCTGTTCATGAATTGCACCTCACTTGCAAACATTCCGGATTCGTTCCAGGTGCCCGAAGGCGCTACGGATACCGGCGCCCTGTTCCAAGGTTGTTTGAAAATTACGGCACTGCCCGAGGCTTTCCGAATTCCGAATAGTGTTATTACGACATACCATATGTTCAGATCCTGCAGTTCTTTGACGGCTTTGCCAACCGGCTTTAGTTTGCCGGCGAACTTGCAGAAAGCTGAGAACATGTTCAGTGGCTGCACGCAACTCCAGTCGTTCCCAGAAGGCTTCACCTTGCCTGAAACGTTGACTATGGCGCACTCTATGTTCTCGAACTGCACCTCCCTGCAATCCTTGCCAGAGGGCTTTAAGCTTCCCGACAACATTGTGCGAATTCACGGCATGTTCAAAGACTGTTCAGCGCTTACGACGCTCCCGGAGGGATTCACCATTCCCCTTAAGGCTCCGCTCGCCGATGATGGTAAGATGGATAACATGTTTGACGGCTGCAACTCTCTCAAAGTGCTTCCTTCCACGTTTGATTTCCCGCTGGCGGTGGCACAAGAATCAACCAATTTCTTCATGGCGAAGGACGCTGACACCCTGACCTATTTCGCAGGGCCCGTTGTTTCGGCTGTTCGCCAGTACGATTGGGGCTCGCAGAAGCGCAAGCTGGTTGTTCCGGACGACCCTGAGAATCCCTTGCCGTCGAACGTGCATCCGGTAACGTTTAAGCTTCCCGATGCTTCCAGTCCGGATGGGTGGGCGACGTATCAATCGGTGCTGACGGACGAGGGGACCGGCAAGGTGGCGAAGCCGAGCGATCCGGCGCGTTTTGGCTATCCGTTCCTTGGGTGGTTCACCGAACCGGACTATCAGAGGCTTTTCGATTTTGATTCAGTGATCGATTCGAACGAAGTGGTGGTGTACGGCAAATTCGGCGCGCCTATCTTGCGTTTTGAGGCGCCGGTTCAGGCGACGGTGGAGATTGACGCCACGGGCTCGGTGTCCACGGCGAGTGCGCAGGCGCGGTCGTTCACGCCTGTTGAGGTGAACGTGCAGGGGCTCCGTCTGGACAAGCGGTTCGGGGCATCCAAGGTGTTTGACGACCCTAGCAAGGTGAGCGCGCTCGTGCAGTTCCCAAGCGGGACTCCATACGCGGTGCCGCTGGGAGGGGGGAGTGTCGCCACTTCCGCCACGGTGCCCGTGTCGAGCGGTTTTGCGAAGCCGGGGCTGTTGTCCTGCACGGTGAGCATGGACTTGGGAGGCACGACACTCCGCTACATCCCAGATGCCTCAACAGAGGTAGCCGCACTCATATGGACGGTGTCTTTATAGGGTGATGAACTGGGGAAATGAGCGCTGGCACCCCCGTGGTGTATTTAATTATTAAAAAGGTAAGAATTTTGGGCATCCAGACGGGCGACGAAGTACAATAAACGCGGTGCTTCGTCGCCTGGGCAGCTTGAGTAGATTGGAGTTGCCATGGATGTTCAAACTGTTATTGCGGTCTGTGCAGTATTTACTGTTGTTCTCGGAATCGTAAGATTGGGCTCTAAAAGGGATAAGTAACGACGAACAGCGTTTGGTAGGTACGTTAGGTTAAAGAAATAGGCCGGGTCGCCGTCGAAAGTTTCCCGGCCTTGCCATATACGCTGCCCGGATTGGCGGGGCACCGATGGTTGTATTTTAGCACGTCCGCTCCCTTATTTCATCTTTTGAGGTTGTCAACAATTTATGAAGAAACTGTGAATTTGCAGGTTTGGCGAAAAGTATTTTGCAAAACATGTGCGGAATATGTTCTACCTGCGGTTATCGCCTTGGGCGCCCTTGGTTCTCCTTGTGATGGGGGAGCGAGGGCGCTCTTCACTTTCCCTTCTCGCGTGCTACTATGCCGAGCATATCCCTCAGTGAGTGGGGTACGTGCATCGGGAAATGCACAAGAATTTTGGAGTAAAGGGACAAGGGAAATGAATAATCGTCGAGCTTTGCGGCTCGGCAGGGCTGCGTGCGCGGTAACGCTTACGCTTGCTCTGGCGACCGGTACTCTGCCTGCATTCGCAGGCGATGCTGCAACATCTGAAAACCTCCGGGGGGGGGGGGGGGCTTTCTGAGCCTATAGCCTCCGAAACCTCTGACGCTACAAGTGCGGAGGGTGCGGCCGAATCTCCGAATGCGAGCGATGTCTCGCAGTTCTCCCAACAGGTCCCACTCGACCAATCTTCTTCCAATGAAAACCAAACCGAAAACTCGCCTGTACAGGATGCGGGTTCTACTGGTGTGTCTAGCCAGGTAGCAGGTACGGTTCCGCTTCCTGAAGGCTCTGCTGATGCGGTAGCCTCAATTGTGGCTGATGGCCTTGTTTTCGAAATTGACACCACAGTCAACACCGCCAAGCTGGTTGGCTCGGCTGTGACGCCGCCCAAGGGCGACCTCTCTGTCCCACCATCGGTAACCAGCGGGTCAACCACCTACGAGGTAACTTCCATCGCGAAAGAAGCTTTCGCGAAGTGTGCGGAACTCACCTCGATCTCGCTTCCCGCAACGCTGCGCGAGGTAGACCCCGACGCAGTTGCTGGATGTACTTCCCTCAAATCCATCACTATCAGCGCCAAAAACGAGGCCTTCGCCTCGCATGACGGCATGCTGTTCTCAAAAGACTACTCGCGTCTCCTGCTCATTCCCGAGGGCAAGGAGGGCGCTGCCACCATCCCCGGCCAAACAACATACGTCCCCGCTCAGGCATTTTCCCGGTGTCTGAGCTCCTCACTAACTGCCGGGGATGGCAGCGCCGAATTCACTACGCTCAACGGGATGCTTTTCTCGAAAGACCTTAAAACCTTGGTTGTCTGCCCGCCCAAGGTAGGGAACGCCGTCGTGCTTCCCACTGAAACTGAGACTATTGGCGAGTACGCCCTCGCCGGCTGCAAAGACCTTACCTCAATCACCGCACTCGGGAACGTGCGTGAGATTGATCCCACTGCTTTTGCCGACGAAACCAAAGCCACTGCTGTAGTAGCCCTCCCAGCAGGGGAGAGCAAAGCTGTTTGGGAGCAAGCAGGCTTCCAACACTTCGCCGAACCAGCCGAGCCAGGCACAACTTCGCGTCCAGAAGTTAACGACTCTTCCGAGGCTGCCGCCAGCGGCTTCGTGTTTACGCTGCTTGATGACTACACGCTTTCGGTCACCTGGGAAGGTACCGAAGACCCCGCCGTCAACCTCGAAATCCCCGCATCCGCGAAGATCAACGACGTGTCCTACCGTGTGAGCACCATCGCCGCCAACGCCTTCGCGAATCGTGGCTCGCTAACCAGCGTGAAACTTCCTGAAAGCGTGACCTCCATTAGTGAAGCCGCCTTCGCAAGGTGCGCCAACCTCGCAACCATCCAACTCCCCGACACCCTGCGCGAGATAGGCGAGCGCGCTTTCGAAGCCACTGCCCTCGCCGAAGTCTGGCTCCCTGCGAGCATACAATCAATCGCCTCCCGTGCCTTCGCCTCCTGCGAGTCCCTGACCCGCATCGTGGCCCTCGGCACCCCCGAGGTAGTCGATGACGCCATAGCAGGCTGTGCCAACCTCTCCATCTACAGCCCCTACAACGCAGAAGGTACCTATCCCTGGAACCTCGGCCTCATCGCCAACAACAACCACCTTCTACCCTACGGCCTCACTCTCCCCGAAGAGCCCCTACATCTGGAGGTAGGCCAGTCCGCCAACCTCTTCGAAGGCGATCTCCACGAAACCCCCGAACCCTGCGAAGTCTCCTTCTCCTACGCCGCCAAACCCCTATCCGTAGCCCCTGACGGCACCGTAACCGCCAAAGCCCCCGGCACCTCCGAGGTCACCGTGACCCTCACTCTCAACAACCAAGAACTAACTCGTGCCACCCGTACGGTGGTAGTCAGCGCCTCATCTGAACCTGTAATCCCATCTGGGCCTGAAGCTTCTGAGAAACAGGAAAGCGTTAAAACCGAAGAGCTTCTAAATGCTCAAACGGAACATACCGTTCAAACGCCAGCAACAGAACCTTCGATAGCTCTCGCCAATGAACTTGACCCAACAACAATCTCTTTGGAGACAGGCGAACTCGTAAACGAAAGTGGCATGATCCAACGCGCAGCTATGCTTGCAACCGGTGAGAGCTTCGAGCAAGAGGTTGCCTCCGGACACACACTTAAATTCACCGTACTTTCCGAAGCGGAAGGGGAGATGAGCGGTGAGGTAGCGGTGTCTAAAAGCGCAAACGCCGCTCTTGATCCTCGCGGCTCTCTAATTGTTCCAGCTACCGTCGAAAACAATGGATCGAAATACCAGGTTACTGCTATTGCGGACAATGGATTCTCGACTTCATTCTATCTGAATTCTATCTCTTTTGCCGCAGGTAGCACCTTGTCATCATTGGGCATAGGCAGTTTTAATAACTGCCGTTCCTTGTCGCAAGTTGCTTTGCCGGATACCGTGAAAAGCATTGGAGCCTCTGCGTTTACCAACTGTACAAGTTTGACTGATATTGATGTATCATCGGCGGTTAGCATTGGAAAAGAATGCTTTTTGACCTGCACATCCTTGTCTTCTGTGGCTTTGGGTGCTCAGGTGACTTCTCTTGCTCCGTATATA
This sequence comes from Gordonibacter faecis, assembly GCF_030077735.1. Classification (NCBI taxonomy): domain Bacteria; kingdom Bacillati; phylum Actinomycetota; class Coriobacteriia; order Eggerthellales; family Eggerthellaceae; genus Gordonibacter; species Gordonibacter faecis. The sequence continues at coordinate 280,538 of NZ_JASJEU010000013.1, forward strand.
TTTTCGAACTGTAGATCACTCAGGACGGTATATGTATATGGAACGATAACCTCTTTCGAAGAGGGGGCATTTGACCTTTTGCCGACCCAGGATGTGAGCGTGTACGTTTCTAATGCCGATAGCGCTGCATCCTGGTCGGAGGCTGCGGGCGCAGCGGGCTATACCTTCAAAACGGTAGAAGTTTTGGGGGAGCGCTGCTCGGTCACGTTTGACTCCCAGGGAGGTATGCCTGCATCCTTTGTTCAAACAGTTGCAAAAGGCGTCCCGATAGCTGAACCGTCTTCGCCCATAAAGGAAGAATTTAGCCTTTCGGGTTGGTTCACTTCTGAGGGTATTCGATGGGACTTCTCCCAGCCGATCGAAAATAACATGACGCTTTACGGTCAATGGGTTGAAGAAGCCACTGACGGAACGTTTTTATATCGCATGCGCTCCGACGGCAAGAGTTTGTCGATAGCCGCGATTAACCCCTCATCGTTGACGGGGCACGTCGTTATCCCTTCCGAATACGAGCTTGGTGGTTTAGTCTTTCCGGTTGAGGAAGTGGCGCAATTTGCCTTGTATCGTTCTCAAGTAAGTTCTCTTGTAATCCCAAAATCTATTAAGGAAATAGGGAATCAGGCGGTTTCGGATTGCCCTCAGCTGACATCGGTAACATTTGAAGAGGGAAGTAGCTTGCGCATCATAAAGACTTCTGCCTTTTCAAAAAGCACTCTTACCGCTATCGATATCCCTGACACGGTGGAAACGCTTGAGGCGAGCGTCTTCCATGCTTGCCCGAAGCTTCAGTCGGTTAAGTTGCCATCTCGTCTTACTACCATCGAGCCATTCCTCTTTTGTTTTTGCCAAAACCTTTCCTCTGTCAATATCCCTCGCGGTATTACCAGTGTAGGAGGGCATGCGTTTCAGAATTGCCTTCTCTTAGAGTCGGTCGATCTTCCTGATGCCATCACCACAATCAGGGATTATGCGTTCACAGCGAATCAATCTTTGAAGTCCATTAACCTGTCTCAAGTAACGTCCATTGGCGCGTATGCTTTTAATGATTGTCGCTCGCTGGAGACAGTGAGTCTTCCTGCAACTCGCGTACTTGGAACAAAGGCCTTCCGACTATGCGCAAAGCTGACTTCTGTGGATATGCCCGTTGTCGAGCACATCGGTGCAGAAGCTTTCTCAACGTGCGGCGTGCTTGCTTCAATCAACTTTCCGTCTTCCTTGCAAGCTGTTGATGCGAGCGCGTTTACTGACAGCAACGCTATCGCGTTTATTCGCGCGAATAGTTCTTTGCCGAATGTAGGCATCGCGACGGCTTTTGATGATACTGTTAAAGCGAAAGCGGTAGTCATTCTGCCGAGGGTTTCCACCGATGGCAACGCAACGCCATATAATGAAATGAAAGCGGCATGGGAAAACTACGGCTTCCTCAAGATTTCTCCCATGGGCGGAGCCTTGCCCCTAGCAAGTGATGACCCCAATTCTCCCAACACCGACGAGAACAAAGCTGGATGGACGCTTTCCGACGACGGCACGCTCACTATCCATAGCACCGAAACTATTGCGAACCTTGGATGGGCCTACACTGACGGTTCGAGCGGAGTGTATGAGAAATACTGGGGCCCTGTACGAGCTGCCGTTACGCGCGTATCGATGGAAGCGGTGACTGGGGTAGAAGAGTCCATGGAATGCTGGTTTCAAGAAATGCCTAATTTGGTCGAAGCTGTCGGCGTGCGTGTGTTTCCTGGGGTTACAAGTGTCGCCGGTATGTTTCAACTTGATTCAAGTTTGGAAACGATTCCAGTTCTGAGTTTCCCTGATAGTGTAACCAGCGTGCGCGGCTGCTTCCAGCGTTGTTCGTCGCTGAAGGAAATCCCCGAAGGCTTTACCTTGCCAAAAAATGTTGAAGATTGCTCGTACATCTTCAATAGTTGCTCTAACTTAACTGATCTGCCCAGTGGCTTCAGTTTTCCGAATTCAATTGAGGCGATGGCTGGGTTTTTCGCTGAATGGGTGAAACTCGAAACGGTACCAACATCCTTCACCTTCCCTTCCCAGGTGAAGCGTATAGATTACCTGTTTCAAGGATGTAAAAGTTTAAGCTCGTTACCTGAAGGCTTCTCGCTGCCGTCGACGGCAATTAACGCCGATAGCGTATTCTATGGTTGCTCTTCTCTTGTCTCCTTGCCCGATTCGCTCAGCTTGGCAGGAGCCCCTGATCTGCAGAGTGCAAGAAACTTCCTTGGAAACTGTACAAGTCTGGTCTCCATTCCTGATGACTTTAAAATACCGGATCGTATCACTGATATTTCTTATCTTTTCTACAACTGCGTCTCTCTTGTCGCGCTCCCTGACGGTTTTGGGATTCCGGCTGAGGTAAACACCCATGGCATGTTTGCGCTCTACTGGACTCAGGGTGAGCAACTTCCCGGCAATGTGAGGGTTCCTTTGTATTATGCAGGATCGAACACAATCCTTGTAAATGAATATAATTGGGCTTCGTCTAATCGTACGCTGGTTACTCCGACGAACAGGCCCGATGGGGCAAGCGTGGTTACGCTCAACATAAAAGAAGCGAACGAAACTGGTGCTGGTTCATTCTGGACGGCCACATATACCGATGCCTCTAGCATGTTGGTAGAGCCTCCCTACGTGCCAACGCGCCCAGGTATGGTGTTCACCCTGTGGTACGCCGATCCTGAGTGCACGCAGCGGGTAGACTTCTCGCAGCCTTTCGGTGCTGATGTCACTATTTACGGCAAACTCGCACCCGGCACACACGAGGGCGAGTTGCCTTGTGAGGCCAGCACGGGTGCGGCTGCCTGGTCGATTTCCGATGATGGCACACTCTTTATTAGAGGAGCTGGAATCGTCGACAAGTCTGTCAGGTGGACGGAAGTGAATGACTCTATGTACTCTGAATATTGGGGTCCGTATCGCTCCCAGATAGAAAAGGTTTCTATGACCCCTGCTCTACGTGCACGTAATTTGTCTGGGTGGTTTGCATTTATGGACAAACTCACGAATGCTGTCGAGCTGCATATTCCGGAAGGTGTAACTGGAATGAGGCGTTCCTTCCAAGGATGTTCCTCTCTTGAGACGCTTCCTGAAGGATGGGCCCTTCCTGGAACCGTTGTTGATACCTCCTGCATGTTTGAACGTTGTGTAAACTTAACATCGCTACCCAGAAGTTTTGTTCTCAATAGGGGAGTACAAACGGTGCAATATATGTTCTGGCAGTGCTCATCGCTTGCCTCGCTGCCGGAGAACTTCGGTTTTCCCGAAAGCGTCACTGCGAGTGCCAGTGTTTTTGGTGGATGCCTATCCCTCTCCGTACTACCTGATGGGTTGACTCTCCCTACTGCGGTCTGGGGTGCTAATAACCCCTTCTACTGTGACATTGATCCTGGTGAGCCTCGTATCCCTACGTATTATGCGGGGAGCGATCCCGGCGTGCTTACGTTCGACTGGGAAAGCCAAAACCGTACGCTCATTACCGATGAGTCGGACATGGGTATCATGCAGCAAGGCGTCTTCAAGATGCAAATGGAACAGCCGGATGGCTCTTTTGCTTGGGAGACACGCTCTACGGCTTGGTCGAACAAGCAAGGCATCCTTGCTGACCCCGGTGCGCCAGTCCATCCAGATGGCTATGCGTTCACTGGTTGGTGCACGGACGAGGACTGCCTTACGCCCTTCGACTTCACGCAGCCCCTCACTGAGCGTACAACTCTCTATGGTAAGTGGGTGCTTGCTGGTGGCAAGAATGACCTTAACCGTGCAGGTGGTGAATTGCCGTGCGTAGATGCTGCGGGCCAAGCTGTTGCCTCAACGGCGTGGTGGCGCGTGACGGCTGACGGTGCGCTTTTTATCGAGGGTGAGGGCGAAGTGGCCAACCTGGCAATGACCTGGGACTCTAGTGCCGCAACGCAAACCTTTTGGGAGCCGGTGCGCGACCAGGTGAAATCCATCCGCATGGACAAGCGCATCAAAGCGCAAGACATGAGCGCGTGGTTCTGCCGCATGCCGCTGCTTGTTGACCTGTCGGGTTTCGCCATCCCCGAAGGCACGCGCACGGTCAAGGATATGTTCTACCGCTGTGCGAGCCTTGCTGAATTGCCCGCAGGTTTCAGGCTTCCTGATTCGCTGGAGAGCGCTCACAGCCTGTTTTTGAAGTGTGCCTCGCTGGCATCGGTACCCGCTTCCTTCACCTTACCTGACGTGGGCAATCTGAAAGAAGTGTCGAAACTGTTTGGTGATTGTGTGGCTCTGACGTCGCTGCCCGTAGGGTTCACCATTCCCACATCGGTGACCTTTGTGGACGAAACCTTCTTTGGCTGCACGTCGCTCGCGTCGTTGCCGGAGGGCTTCACTATTCCTGCTTCGGTGACCAAAATGCACAAGGTGTTCTGCAACTGCCCAACGTTGACGGTTCTGCCAGCAAGTTTCGACTTCCCGCAGACGGTAGCCGAGGAAGCCACCGAGCCTTTCTGGTGCGCTGAGCTCACACCTACCTACTTCGCCGGCGCGGCGGATAGCACCTCAAACGTGCTTTCCTATTCGAAGTGGGATATCCAAAACCGCAGCATTGCGACGAACGTACCCGATGGCCAGGTGCTCGTTGAGCTGATGTGCCCTGAAGCGGAAACGGGCACTTACGGCCTGTACGCTCAGCAACTCGCGGCGGCCGGTGCCACGCTAACTGCTCCTGACGCGCCCAACCTGGACGGCTTTGCGTTCGCCGGCTGGTACAACGAAGAAAGCTGTACAACAGCGTTTGACTTCTCGCAGCCGCTGACCGGCAATGTCAAACTGTATGCAAAATACGTCGGCCGCAGCGGCCTGCTTCCCACCACCGACGGCGGTGAGAATGCTTCCTGGAAACTCACCGATGACGGCACGCTGGTCATCTCATGCGAGCCAGGAGCTATCATCAAAGAACTGTGGGCGCCTGCGGATGAGTTCCGGGTTAACTACTGGGGCCCAATGCGCGACGAGGTAACCGCGGCAATAATGGAACCCAACGTCCAGGCGGAAAGTATGGCCAAGTGGTTCCAGGCTATGGTGAATCTCGAAGACGTTTCACGCGTTTACGTGCCCTCAGGGACGACAAGTCTGCGCAATACGTTTTCGAATTGCGCAAAAATTGTCAACTTGCCAGAGGACTTCACCATACCGTCTGGGGCGCAGATTGTGGACATGCATGATACGTTCATCAAATGCACGTCACTTACTAAGCTGCCCGATGGCCTACGTATTCCCGATTCGGTTCAATACACCGACGGCATGTTGTTTGGCTGCACCTCGCTCACGACACTTCCGGCTGGTTTCAATTTGCCAGCAAGCCTGATTAACGCAGAAAACATGTTCTGCCTTTCAGGTTTGACGACGCTTCCTGCAGGTTTTGAAATACCTCAGCATGCGCAAAACCTCGCGTATATGTTTGCAAACACTCCGCTGACATCGCTACCTGCCAGTTTCCGCATAACGGGTGATGTGACCAGCTGTTCCAGGATGTTTTCAGGATGTGAGTCACTGCGTTTTCTTCCGGAGGGTTTCTCTGTTCCGGTGAATGTGAGCAACGCTGGTGGGATGTTCCGCGGCTGTCGTTCGCTTGAGAGTTTGCCTGAGGGCTTTGCCATTGAGGGTGCAAACACAGACGTGGCACAAATGTTCATGAACTGCCCGAAGCTTTGCTCACTTCCTGCTAGTTTTAAGTTGCTTGCCTTGAAGAACGGGGAAGCGGCAGGCTTAGAGACGATGTTTGGCATGGCTACAGACTTTCCGGGCTTCAGCTCTGAGACGCTGACTACCTGGTATGCGGGCGCAACAGAAGATGTGCTTGGTGCCGATTATTGGCTTACTACCTACAATCGTACATTAGTTACGGCGAACGACCCGCTGCCTGCAAATACCTACAAGGTTACATTTAAGTTGGCGGATTCGGTCGGTGCGGTACCGGTCGAGTGGATGAAGGTTTTGGTCACGACAGGAGAAGATGGAAGCGCGCATGTGGTTGATCCCGGTGTGCCTCAGCGTTTCGGTTATATCTTCTCTGGATGGAAAACAGCCGACGGGACTGCCTTCGACTTCTCTTCTGCCATCACGCAGGATATGGAACTTATTGGCGAGTATGTCTTGAGTGTCGACATCGATGTGCCGCTTGCGGCGAAGGTGGAGGTTGACTCGTCGGGGAATGTGACGCCGGCGGTTTTCAAGATGCGGTCGAATACGCCGGTGGCGTTGTCGATTGCGTCGGTGTCGTCCGAGGCGGCTTCGGGTGCGGAGAAGCTGTTCCCAAATGCTGCCGAGCGCGCGGGGGTGCAGGTGCGCGTCAAGGTGGGTCAGGATGAAGCTTTGCTTGCCTTTGACGAGTCGAAGGGTCCGCTGAGCAACCTTCCTGCAGCCACGGTTTCGTCGCCAACTCTAGTGGACGCCGAAATAGGCCTCAATCGCAACGGCGCCCAACTCGACTTCCAGCCAGGCGAAGATATCACCTCGTTCGCAAAGCTGATTTGGACGATTGTTCCTGAGTTGTAAATTCTTCCCCGATCTATGCGAGTCGGGGGAGGCAATGGGGTATGCCGGGCGGGGTTTGGCGAAAACCATCCCGCTCGGCACTTTCTTCCCCATGCAATCCGCAACCTTCCTCCCCTCAGTCATTCGCACCCCAGGATCCTCCTTCCTGGGGTGCTTCGGTATATTCGATACCACTCTATAAATAGGTAAGGCGCGCGCCCGCTAAGGTGGCCGCGAAGCCCCCCGAAGTTGACGAAACGCGGCATCGTTTGCAGTTCCTTTGGAGTATGGTGGCGCATTTGACGGGTGTGATAGAATAATCGGCTGGAATTGCTGTATCTGGAAGGGACCGGTATATGTCTGGGCATTCAAAGTGGGCTACAACGAAACATCGCAAGGCGGCGCAGGACGCGAAGCGCTCGGCCTTGTTCTCCAAGCTGTCGCGCAACATCACGGTGGCGGCGAAAGAAGGCGGCGACCCGAACCCCGACAACAATGCGTCGCTCGCGGCCGCCATCGAAAAGGCCAAGGGCTACTCCCTGCCGAAGGATAAGATCAAAGTTGCCATTGACAAGGCGTTTGGCACTGGCAAAGACGCCGCGAACTACGAAACGGTGGTCTACGAGGGCTACGGCCCGGCCGGCGTCGCCGTGTACTGCGAGGCGCTGACCGACAACCGCAACCGCACGGCTGCCGACGTCCGCAGCGCGTTCTCGCACGCGGGCGGCAACCTGGGCACGTCGGGCTCCGTGGCGTTCATGTTCGAGCGCAAGGGCCAGATCATGGTGTCGAAAGAGGTGGAAACGGGCGACAAGAAGAACCCCGTGAAGCCAAACGGCGCCGCTGCCGACGAGGAAGAGTTCATGTTGGCCGTGGCCGAGGCCGGCGGCGACGACTACGAGGACGCCGAGGACGAGTGGATTGTCTACACGGCGGCCACCGACCTCATGGCCGTGAAGAACGCGCTGGAAGAGGCCGGCATCGAGACGAAGGGTGCCGAGCTGACCATGATTCCCTCCACGCCCGCCCAGGTGAGCGTGTCGGACGCGAAGAAGGTCATGCGCCTGATCGACCGTCTGGAAGAGCTCGAAGACTTGCAGAACGTGTACCACACCATGGACATCACGGACGAAATCGCCGAAGCGCTGGACGAATAACGCGCCTGCGAGAGTGTGAGTGGAAGCCGCCGGAAGCCGAGAAGGCCCGGCGGCTTTTTTTGTTGGGGGGTCCGCTCAGGCAAGCGGATTCGTTTCCTTCGTTGCATTTCTGAGGTTTCGGGTTTCCTTCCGTGGGTTCTGTGCTAGAATAAGTGCGAACAAACGTTTGCACTTGGTGAAGGGATAGCATGGCGCGTACGGAACGGATCATACTTGGCATTGACCCGGGGTTGGCGAACACGGGGTGGGGCGTGGTGGCGCAGCGCGGCTCGCGGCTGTCGTGCGTTGCGTATGGCTGTGTGTCCACGTCAAAGGATCGTCCGCTCGCGCAGCGCCTGCGCAAAATCCACGAGCAGATGGCCGCCGTTATTGCGCGGTTTGAGCCCACGTGTGTGGGTATTGAAACCGTGTGGTTCGGCGCGAACGTGCAGAGCGCCTTTGCCACGGGGCAGGCGCGCGGCGCGGCGCTGGTTGCGTGCGCCGAGCATGATTTGCAGGTGGAAGAATTCTCACCCAGCCAGATTAAGTTGGCGGTGGTGGGCACGGGCTCGGCCGAAAAGGACCAGGTGCAGTATATGGTGCGCCAACTCTTGGCGCTTGAAGACGTGCCGCGGCCCGATCACGCGGCCGACGCGTTGGCGGCTGCCGTCTGCTTCACCACGCACGAGGGGCTGGCTGATGCACGAGTGCGTGCCGAGGCGCTTGAGCGTGCGGCGCGGCAACCGTCCGGCCGGTGTGGAGCGGTGGGCGTTGACGCGCGAGTTGCCGCAGCGAAGGGAGTACGTTCATGATTGCGTTTCTGAAAGGCACGCTGGTTGGCAAGACGGCGTCAACGGCGTTTATCGAGGTGGGCGGCATTGGCTATGCGGTAGGTATGTCACAGTCGGGGCTCTCGAAGCTGCCCGCTGCCGGCGCGCCGGTGGAAGTGCACACCTACTTACAGGTGCGCGAGGACGCGCTGGCGCTCTACGGGTTTTTGTCGCTGGAGGAAAAAGCGCTGTTCGAGCGCCTTATTGCTGTGGGAGGCGTGGGGCCGAAGGTGGCGTTGGCGGCGCTCTCGGCGTTCTCCCCGCAGGCGCTTGCTTCGGCTATTGCTGCACAGGACGTGGCAGCGGTACAGCGCATTCCCGGGGTGGGCAAGAAGACGGCCTCGCGCATTATTTTGGAGTTGAAGGGGTCGCTCGATCAAGGGTTGGAAGGGCTCTTCGACGAGGGTGCGCCGGCTGCGGTCACCGATGCCGGTGTGCAGGGTGCCGTGGAGGCGCTGCTGTCCATGGGTTTCACCTCGGCGGAAGCCGATATTGCGTTGAAGGGCGCGCCTGCGGGAGCCGACGAAGGCGTACTGATACAATACGCCTTGAAACGACTGGGATCGTAAGCACGAGGCGAACTGGGATAGGACCGTATGACGCGCGAAGATGTTGAAATAGAGGGATTGGGCTATGTGGCCGACGACGAGCCAGCTGAGGCGCGCTCGCGTGCGGTGACGCCTGAGCTGACCGAGGATGATCTCGCGCTCGACCGCAGCCTGCGCCCGAAGCGCCTCGGCGACTACCTGGGACAAACGAAAATCAAGGAGTCGCTCGCCATCCTCATTGAGGCAGCGCGGGCGCGCGGCGATGTAGTCGACCACATTTTGTTCTCGGGCCCGCCGGGTTTGGGTAAGACCACCCTTGCCACCGTGGTGGCCAACGAGTTGGGCGCGAATATTCGCACCACCAGTGGCCCTGCCATTGAGCGCACGGGAGATTTGGCCGCCATCCTCACGAACCTTGAGGAAGGCGACGTGCTGTTCATCGACGAGATTCACCGCTTGAATCGCATGGTGGAAGAGGTGCTGTATCCGGCGCTGGAGGATTTCGCGCTGGATATTGTGGTGGGCAAGGGTCCTGCCGCGCGCTCCATTCGGTTGGACTTGCCGCGCTTCACGCTGGTGGGCGCCACCACGCGCACGGGCCTTCTCACGGGGCCGCTGCGCGACCGCTTTGGTATCTGCTTCCGCTTGCAGTACTACGCGCCCGAGGAGTTGGCTTCCATCGTGCGCCGCTCAGCCGCCATCTTGGGCGTGGATATTGTCGAAGAGGGCGCACTGGAAATTGCTCGTCGTAGCAGAGGTACCCCACGTCTGGCGAACCGCCTGCTCAAGCGCGTACGCGACTGGGCGCAGGTGCGCGGCGACGGTGTGATTGATGAAGATGTGGCCGCACAGGCGCTCAGCTTCTTCGAGGTGGATTCCTTGGGGTTGGACGCCGTGGATAATCGCATTTTGGAGTTGCTAGCGGTGCAGTTCGGTGGACGTCCCGTGGGCCTGACCACCTTGGCCTCGGCGCTGTCGGAAGACCCTGATTCGCTTGAGGATGTGTACGAGCCCTACCTCATGCAGCAAGGCCTTATGGTGCGCACGCCCAAAGGCCGCGTCGCCACCGCCCGCGCCTACGAGCATCTGGGCATTCCAGCACCAACGGCGTAGCGGGAGGTGGGAGCCAGGCCGCTGCTTGTCGTTCGCTGATATGACGAGGTAACGTATAAGGAGATTACATGCTGACGCAAGATTATCTGATGCGTATTCTTTTGCAGTTCGCGGAAATCGTGCGCCGCAGTTGGACGAAGGCGCGCAAGGAGCACGACCCGAAGGCGGCGGCCGACATGCTGGAAGACGCAGTAGGGGAGGCTACTGACATCGACGGCGGCGTGCTGTTGTCTCTGTCGCCGGAGTCCATTGCCAGTGTCATGCAGGTGTCGGGCGTCGATCCTCAAATCAGCGGCTACATTGCCCGCAGCTTGCTTCTGGCCTCGGCGTATCTGAATGAAGCAGGCGAGCATGCGCTGGCGGCCGTGCGCGCCGACCAGGCTCGTGCCATCGCTGACGCCTACGGCCTTGACCTTCCCACTACTGCTGAGGAAATGGAAAGCCTGCTGGCTGACGACGCTGATGTTGAGGTGGAAGAGGCTGAGCCCATCCTCGCGCTGCTTGGCTTCGAAGAGGGCCCGGCTGCTGCCCCAAGCCCCTTGGTAGCCGAAGCCCCCGAGGATTCGCGCGCCTGATTTAGATTGACGAAATCTGAGGCATTTCGGTAAACGAACCTCAGATAAAGGTTGATAAACGGCCGAAAAGAGGCAAGGCGATACGCGGTTTGCGCCCGCTCCGCACGCGCGGCCGCCCTTCTCTGGTCACGCACGGTACGCTATCATGGAGGCATCATTTTGCACGGAAGGGAATCCACGGGAGGGGAACCCGCGTGTCGGTCAACAAGGCGAAAATGCTGCTGCAGTCGTTGCGGTGGTACCATCTGGGCTTCGCATTCGTGTGGGCTGTCACGTTCGCGGGCTTGTCTCCAGCGGGCGGCGGCCCGTTCGAGGGGCAGCGCCTCTTTAGCCTGAGCGACCAGGCGTGCGCTATCGCCGCCATCGGTTTCGCCGTGCTCTACGAGCGTCGACGCATACCCTTTCCGCCTCGCTTCTCGGCGTTGGTTGGTGTGCTGCTGGCGGCAGGAGCGGCAACCTATTACCTTGCATCATCGGGCTATGTGCCTGCGCAATCGGGCGCGCTGGTTGCAGGCGTGCTGGTGGGCCTCGGCTTGGGTGCTTCCTACGTATTGTGGCAGCAGTTCTTCGCGTCCGAGGGTGCCTCGCGCACGGCTATCTATATACCGCTCTCGGCACTGCTCTCGGTCGCGCTGAGCGCGCTTGTCTCCGTTTTGCCTGATGCAGCGCGCGTCGCATGCTCGGTGGTCGTGCTGCCTCTGGCCGCAGCTTTATCGTTGCGCCTCTGCTTGCGTGAGATTGTGCCCGCCGACCCGACACCTCACATGACGGCCGCCTCCGCCCGCGCCACGGTGCGCGCGCTCTGGAAGCCGGTGTTCTGCACGTGCGCCATCGGCTTTGTGTGGAAGCTCGTGTCGCATCTGTTTGACGTGCCGGGCGGCGCTTCGTCTACGCCCATCTTGGCGGGCATGGCGCTGGCGGTGGCGGTCGTGGCGCTTATTGAGCTGTTCTCGGAGACGGGCTTTGCGGTATTGCGCGTTTACCAGGTGCTGTTTCCGCTTATCACGGGCGCGTTCCTCCTTCCGACGCTTCTGGGCTTGCAGTTCGCGCCACTGGTGGCGGGCATGCTACTCTTCGGCTTCGAAATAGTGAACCTCCTGCTCATTGTGACGTGCGCGGTGTATTCAAGCGAGCGCTTGCAACCCTCCACCCAGGTGTACGCCCTCTGCGTGGCTCCCACGCTGGTGGCCATGCTTGCGGGCGACGTGGTGGGCACGGGACTCAGCCCGCTTGCCACCTATGACTTCGCCCTGGCCGTGAACATCCTGTTCGTGTGCGTATATGCGCTCTCGCTTGCGCTGTTTGTGGTGGCGTTTACGCGCAAAAACAAGCGCGACCGTAGCGGCACCACCGAAGAGCCTGCGCTTGACGTTGCCGTGGTAGGTGCCGCAGCACCGCTCGGCGGTGCACCCGCGCTGGCAGCAAGCGAAGGCGACGCCGCGCCCATCACGCTCGCCTCTGCAGCCACCCAAGCCACAACCGCAGAACTCTCCGCCACGTCACCCGCCGCCGAAGAGCCCGCCCCCGACGGCATCGCCGCCCTTATCGAGCGCCGCCTCGACGCGCTCGAATTGGCCGAGCCCTTCAGCCAAGCGTGAGCGTGAAGTGGTGGGTCTGGTACTCCGTGGCAACAACGTTCCCGCCATCGCGCGCAAGCTCTACATTTCCGAAAACACGGCGCGTGACCACATGAAAAGCATCTACCGCAAGGCGGATGTCCACTCGCGCCAAGAGCTTATCGACCTGTTCGACTAACCCCCGCAAAGCGGGTGGCCCTCCCAAAAGCACGCCTTCTACCAGCCCAAACGCCAAAACAACATGAATTGGGGGATAGGTTTACGCACCCTTGCGGGCGTATGCTAGCCACGTGCGAGGCGGCACGCCCGCTCTTGCGCACATCACAGCAAGCAACAAGGAGGGAAACAACATGAGCGAATCAAGCAAAGGCATCTCTCGCCGTAACCTGCTCAAGGGAGCGGCGCTCAGCGCTGCGAGCGTGGCGGCGCTGGGGCTGGTGGGCTGCGGCCCGAAGGAGGCTGGCTCGGCCGACGCCGCCAAGGACGGTAGCGCCACCACCGCCGACGGCAAGCACACCTGGGAAGTGAAGCCGGAGCCCATCGCGGCCGACAAGATCAAGGAAACGGTGGACACCGAGGTGCTCATCATCGGCGGCGGCTACGCAGGCACGTGCTGCGCCCTTTCCGCGGCCGAAAACGGCGCGAAGGTCATCCTCGTGGAGAAGGATGCCGTGCTGAACGGTCACGGCGTGGGCGGCACGGGCGCTATCGCCTCGCGCGAGTTGGACAAGCTGAACATCAGCTTCGACAAGGCTATCGAAATGGAGCGCTGGGTGTCCACGTGCGGCAACCGCTGCCGCGAGTCGCTGGTGGCGAAGTGGTTCCGCGAGTCCGAGCGCTGCATGAACTGGTTCCTTGACCTGGCCGAAAAGAACGGCGCGAAGTGCATGGTCACGGTGGGCTCGCGCTCCACGGTGCACCCGGAAATCGACTGCTACCACATGATTTCCGGCGGCGAAATCTTCGAGCAGCACACCATGGCCGACTTCGTGGAGTACCTCTTCGAAAGCGAGGCCAAGAAAAATGGCGCCGAGTTCGTGTATGAGATGCCGGCTGTGCAGCTCATTCAGGACGACTCCGGCAAGGTGACGGGCGCCATCTGCGAAAACAAGGACGGCGACTACGTGCAGTACAACGCCAGCACGGGCGTGGTGCTGGCCACCGGCGACGTCAGCTACAACGACGAGTACCTGGACGAGTTCGCCCCCATCGCCAAGAAGGTTATGACGCGCCTGTGCTCTGACCAGGGCAATGTCGGCGACGGCCACAACATGGCGGCCTGGGCAGGCGGCGCGTTCCAGGATGGCCCGTGGCCCACGATGATGCACCCGCAGGCGGCCGCCACGTTCCACGGCCCCTTCATGTTCGTGAACCCCGACGGCAAGCGCTTCATGAACGAAGCCACGTGGGTGCAGGGCAAATGCGTCGGCGTCATGGTGAACGGCGGCTCCGACCACGCCTGGTCCATCTTCGACGCGAACTGGCAGCGCGACCTCAAGGACAGCCTCCAGTACGGCGGCGGCATGTTCTGGGATAGCTTCCGCCCCTATGGCACGGATTACCAGGTGGCCGTCGACTCGCACGCCAAGGGTGTCGAAAGCGGCCTCGAAAAAGTGCCGGACTTCTACAAGCGCGCCGACACGCTGGAAGAGTTGGCCGAGATGCTGGATGTGGACAAGGCCGAGTTCCTGAAGAGCGTCGAGCGCTACAACAAGCTGTGTGAGCAGGGCGAAGACATCGACTTTTACAAGGAAAGCCATTTCCTCTATCCCATCAAGGAAGGCCCCTTCACGGCATGCATGGTGGCGCCGGGTCTGCTGGGCGTGTGCGGCGGCATCCACATCTCCGACAACTTCGAAGTGCTGAACAGCGAAGATATGCCGGTACCGGGCCTCTACGCCATCGGCAACTGCGCGGGCGACATCTACGCGTACGACTATCCCATCAACGTCCAGGGCAACAGCCACGGCCGCTGCCTCATGGAGGGTAAGTGCCTGGGCGAGCAGCTGGCGGGCGTCTACCAGGAGATGTAGTAGAAGTGGAAACCGTCGACGAAGAGGCGGCGTTCGCCCGGCTGCAAGAACTCTACGACCAGCTGCCCGAACGCCAGCGCCAAGGCGAGCAGTTAGCGCAGGCGGTGGCGGCTGCGGAAGTGGTACGCTGCGAAGCTGAGTTGCACACCGCCCGCACGCTGCTTGAGGAAGCCGAGGCGCACGAACGCGCGGCCCGCGCGGCGTTGGACGAGGCGCTGGCCTCGGGCGACGATGCCCTCGTCGATGCGCGGCGACGTGCCCATTTGCATGCGGGCTCGCTTCTGGGGTTCCGCATTGGGCCGGCGAAAAATGCCGAGACCGCCCTTGCACGGGCGCTGGAGGAAGGCGGCTTCGCCACCGCTGAGGCGGCTCGCGGGGCCCTCATGGATGAGGACGCCCGCGCCGCCCTCCAGGCCGAGGTCGAGGCGTACCGCGCGGCGTACGCCGCGGCGCTGGAAGTGTGCGAGCGCTTAGGCGCCGCCGACGAGTAGGGTAGAGCCGCGACAGCGTGTTCTTGGCACCACGGGGCCGGGCGTTTGCTAGCGCCCGGCCCCGCTGGTTGTTTCCCAGGGGGAACTTCTGCGTATCGCGGCTGATCAAGTAAGGTATTGTTGTTCACGTACCCCGCAGATTTGTTTTACGAAAAGGTAAATTATAGAGGAATGCGAGATTTCCGCGCCTTTTCACTGTTCGGATAGCGTATAGTGAACGCGTGCCCTCGAGGTGAGGGCGAGTGCTGCCGGTGTGTAGCACACAGTGTTGCCTCCCTGAAGGGTCAGGGAGAGGAAAGAGGATTTAAAATGGCAGAAGGTACTGTGAAGTGGTTCAACCCCGAAAAAGGCTACGGGTTCATCTCCCAGAATGATGGCGAAGATCTCTTCGTCCATTTCTCTGAGATCAAGATGGACGGGTTCAAGACCCTTGACGAAGGTACTGCGGTGCAGTTCGACGTCACGACCGGCCAGAATGGCAAGCTCCAGGCAAGCAATGTGACGAAACTGTAAGCGCAGATTCAATAAAACATGCTGAAATGGCCCCGCAGTGCGGGGCCATTTTTTTTGCGCGTGGGGTGGAAGGTGGGGAAGGGGTTGGTGCGCAAGGGGTGTGCGGCGCGTGCGGCGTGTGGCCTGGGGCGTTCGCCTCTAGTGAATGAACATGGCGTCGCCGAACGAGAGCATGCGGTAGCGCTCGCTGATGGCGTGCGCGTAGGCGGCCATGATGTGCTCGCGGGAGGAAAACGCGCTCACCAGCATCATGAGCGTGGAGCGAGGCACGTGGAAGTTCGTGACCAGGGCGTCCACCACGTGAAACTCGCTGCCAGGCAGCAGGTAGAGTGAGGTTGTTTCGCGGTCGCGCGGCGTGACCGTGCCCGCTTCTGCATCCCACGCGCTTTCCAGGCTGCGCACGCTCGTGGTGCCCACGGCCACCACGCGACCGCCGCGGGCGCGCGTCTCGGCGATGGCGTCCACGGTGTGCTGGGGCACGCTGTAGTATTCCGTGTGGATGACGTGCTTCGTGGGGTCGTCCTCGTCCACGATGCGGAAGGTGTCCAGGCCCACTTCCAACTCAACGGTTTCCCAGCCCACGCCTTGCTCACGCAGTCGATCTATGAGTTCCGGCGTGAAGTGGAGGCCGGCCGTTGGGGCGGCCGCCGAGCTTTCGCGGCGCGAGTAGACGGTCTGGTAGAGTTCCTCGTCGCCGGCGTAGTCCTTGATGTAGGGCGGCAGCGGGGTGTGTCCCACTGCGTGCAGTGCCTCGTCGAGCGAAGCGAGGGTGGTGGAAAGCCGCGCGAGGCGTTCACCTTTCTGCGCGTCTTCGACCCAGTTCACAATTTCGGCGGAAAGTGCCACTTCACCTGCGGCATCGGTGAAGTCAACCACCGCGCCCGTGCCGGGCTTCAAGCGCTTGCCGGGGCGCACGAGCACTTCCCAGAGCGCGCTCTTGTTCTCAAGCGGAGTGCCGTGCTGGCGCAGCAAGAATACCTCGGCCGCGCCGCCGGTGCCGCGCTTCGTGCCGAGCAAGCGCGCTGGCATGACGCGCGTCTCATTCGCCACCAGCAGGTCACCAGGCTGCAGGTACTCCGCAATGTCGCGAAAGATGCGGTCCTCAAGTGCCCCCGTGTGCCGATCCATCACCAACATCCGACACCCATCCCGCACCGGCGCCGGCTCCTGCGCAATAAGCTCAGGAGGAAGGTCATAGTCGAAGTCACTCGTCAGCATGGGAAGTCCTTTGAGAACGGGGCGTACTATCCAAGCAGCCTATTATAGGCATTCCCCCGAAGTCGCGCCAGAACACACGCGCTCCGACAAAACCAGCCGCCGCTTCACAAAAGTGTGACGCGCTTCGCGCTATCTAATACGCCACAAGATGACACCCTCCCTATCGCAATGACGCGGGCTCTTTTCGGTGCAACAAAAATCTAACTAGAAAGGTAATATTCGTAGGGGCGATTCACGAATCGCCCTCTCCGCCGAAGGCGGAGAATATAACTACGACCTGCGTTTCGCGCTTGCGCGCACTGAGGCTGTAACAGAGGATCCCGTCCCGCTTCACAAAGTGTGACGCGCTTCGCGCTGCTGATTACGCCATGAGGTGATTGCCCTCCCTATCGCCATGACGAGGACATGTTCTTCTTTGGTTAACCATACTTATTTGGCTATCCCCGTAGGGGTGCTCTCCAGAGCACCCGCTCCGCCGCTAGGCGGAGAACATAAGCATGACCTGCGTTTTCGCGCTTCGCGCGAACGGCGCATCCCTAAGGGACTAGGCGCTTCGCGCCGTCGCTGCTTACGCCGCTACGGAGGTTTTACCTCTTGTAAGACTTCGCCTTCAAGTCAGTCAGCCCGCGTCGTAAAGCTGGGATAAGTGGAACGCCTCTGGCGTACTAGCCAGCGCGAAAGCGCGTCACATAATATGGAGCAAGCGCGACGCCTGGGATGGCAAAAAACGTGCCTCGTGGAAAAATGCCCACGTCATGGTGTAATGACGCGCGGAATGCTCGCAAAATATCCGCCA
Organism: Gordonibacter faecis; assembly: GCF_030077735.1. NCBI lineage: Bacteria > Bacillati > Actinomycetota > Coriobacteriia > Eggerthellales > Eggerthellaceae > Gordonibacter > Gordonibacter faecis. Next base: position 297,881 of record NZ_JASJEU010000013.1, read on the forward strand.
GCGCGATGGCGCGTCACTTTCTTTCTTCACGCTTCCCCTGCTCGCGTAGGGCTTTCAACACGGCGCGCTTTTTGGCTTGCTTGTCGGCGTAGGCTTGGTGTTCGGCGCGACGCGCGGCGCGCTCGGCATCGGCGGCAGCCAGCTCATCGGCGTGGGCGGCGCGTTCGGCCTCGCGGGCGGCGGCGCGGGCTGCTTTTCGCTCGGCCCGCTCGGCGGCGGCTTCCGCATCCGAGAAGCGACACCCGCAGTAGTTCTGACGATACATACCCAGTTCACGGCTACGTCGCGTAGCCTCATCATAGAACGGCCGGAAGTCCTCAAACACCGCGCGCACGCCCGCGGCCGCCGCGGCGCGTTCCACTTCCTCACGGATGACATCGGTGTACTGGTAGGGGCTCACCGAAAGCGTAGTGCCAATGCCATCGAAGCCCGCCTCGGCCGCGCGCTGCGCCGTTTCCTCAAGCCGCGAGCGATAACACGCCCGGCAACGCGCCCGACGACGCTCCGGATCATCCGCAGCCAAACCCACACGCCCCGCGCATGCCTCCCAGGCCTCAGGCTCATAGGCGCCTTCCATCACGGATATCCCCTCGTCAGCCGCCCATTCGCGCAAGGTGGCCAAACGCCGCACATACTCATCCGCTGGCGCAATATTCGAGTTCGCATACAAAAGAGTCAACTCATGCCCCGCTGCCCGCAACACCCGAGAAGGCTCCAGCGAACAAGGCCCACAACACGCATGCAACAAAAGCTTCATCGCTCTCGCCTTTCTTGTAGCTTTGCTTACCCATGGTAAAACTACCTAATCTTGACGTCTCAGACGGCAAGAAATCACCAAATCTTGACGTCTCAGACGGCAAGATTGGGGAAGCAGTGTGGGTAAAAGATACATCCTTGTCATCAAGACCTGTGTCATCCTGTGCGAGAGAAGCGAGTCGAAGGATCCCGTTTGGTGCCAACGGGGAGACTTACTGCTATCGCCACACGGGATCCTTCGACTCCGCTCACTTCGTTCGCTTTGCTCAGGATGACAAGGTTCGGCGGCTTCGCCGCTTCCGCTTAGGATGGCAAGGGGGTTCGCATTCGGCGCTCAGGATGACAAGCTGTTTTTCGTTCCCCGCCCTTGGTCGTAGGGGTTTCATTGGGTTTTGGGTGGGGGTGGGGGGACTGCTTTATACTTACAGGCTTGGAACAGAGGCACTCGAATCGAGCAAAGGACTATCGCTATGACGCAACCTGGCTATCGCGCGGTTTTCTTCGATCTTGACGGCACGCTGCTGCCGATGGAAATTGACGAGTTCATGCGCTCGTATTTCGGCTCGCTGGGGGCGTATGTGGCGCGGTTCGGCGTGAGCCCGGAGGCGTTCATGGCGGGCATGAAGGCCGGCATCAAGAACATGGCGGCGCACGACGACAGCCTCCCCAACGCCGAGGCTTTTTGGGAGGGCTACTTCGCGCACGTTGACCGCGAGGCGTGCGATTGGCCGGTTGAGCTGGACCATTACTACGAGCACGAGTTCGGCAAAATAGGAGCGGACGTGGTGCCGAACCCTGCCGCCGCCCGTGCGGTGAACACGCTTGTCGCAAAGGGCTATCCGCTTGTGCTGGCCACCATGCCCATGTTCCCCGAGCGCGCCGTGCGCTGGCGCCTTGCGTGGGCGGGCATCGATCCCAGCCAGTTCGCGCGCCTCACGCACTTCCAGAACTCCACCAGCGTGAAGCCGAAGGCCACCTACTACGCCGAGAACCTGGCCGCGTGCGGTGTGGCGGGCGAAGACGTGCTCATGGTGGGGAATAACACGGTGGAAGATTTCAGCATTTGCGCGCTCGGGGCTGACGCGTACCTGGTCACCGACCACCTGCTCGACCCGACGGACCACTTCGACCTGGCCACGGTGAAGCACGGCACCATGGAGGAATTCGCTGCGTGGGCCGAGGCGCTTCCTGCCTGCGCAAACCCTGCGACCGACATCGAAGCGGGCCTCGTGCCCACGGCCGCGCGCGACGCCGCACTCGCAAGTAATCTCACCGGCGACGCCCCCAAAGCTCCCGGCAAAGACTTCTCCATCAGCGGAATGGAGGGCTAACTGTGGCGCTCTTCGACTGCACCTGCGAGGCGCAAAGCGGCCACGCCCGCGCCCTCGCCTACGAAACGGCGCACGGCACCTTCCACACCCCCCTGTTCATGCCCGTAGGCACCAGCGCCACGGTGAAGGGTGTCACCGTAGGTCAGCTGCGTGACCTTGGAAGCCAGGTGGTGCTCTCCAACACGTATCACCTGTCGTTGCGCCCCGGCGCGGACGTGGTGGCGGAAGCCGGCGGCGTCCACCGCTTCATGAACTACGACGGCCCCATGCTCACCGACTCGGGCGGCTTCCAGGTGTTCAGTCTGGCCGACACGCTCAAGCTGGACAACGACGGCCTCACCTTCCGCTCCATCTACGACGGCGCGAAAATCCGCTGGACGCCCGAGTCCAACATGGCTATCCAAGAGCAGCTGGGCGCCGACATTGCCATGCAGCTCGACCAGTGCACGCCGTACCCGGCCGAGAAGGCGTTCGTCGCGCGCGCGGTGGACCTGTCGGCCAACTGGGCGCGCCGCTGCCTGGCTGCACACAAACGCCCCGATCAGACGCTCTTCGGTATCGTGCAGGGTGGCATGGAGTTGGACCTGCGCCTGGAATCCATCCGCCGCCTCCGCGAAATCGAGGACGAAAGCTTGGCTGCAGGCGGCCGTCGCTTTGGCGGTTTCGGCATCGGCGGCTACTCGGTGGGCGAGGATCACGAGGTCATGTTCCAAACCCTCGGCGAGGTCGCGCGCGCCTGCCCGGAGGACCGCCCGCGCTACCTTATGGGAGTGGGTAACCCCACCACGCTCGTGCGCGCCGTCCGCGAAGGCGTGGACATGTTCGACTGCGTGCTGCCCACGCGCACGGCCCGCATGGGTACGGCGTTCTCATCCACCGGCCGCATGAACATGCGCAACGCCAAGTACACGCGCGACTTCGGCCCGCTCGATGCGGCGTGCACGTGCCCCACGTGCCAAAACCACAGCCGCGCCTATATTCGCCACCTCGTGAAGCAAAACGAAATGCTCGGAGGTATTCTGCTGTCAATCCACAACCTGCACTATCTTTTGGACCTCATGCGCCGCGCCCGCGAGGCCGTGCTGGCAGACGCCTACGAGGATTTCTACCAAGAATGGATGGCTAGTCCCGCTGCACAGGACTACTAGGAACGAACTTGTCAGGGGGGTGCTATATTTTTATCCGAGAATGATTCACGGATGATCAACAGATTTTCCCCCTGACGTCGTCGTTTTGTGGCACAATAGGAAAGTTCATGAAGCGATGCCGTTAAGCATCGCGCGTCGCAGCGTTTGCAAGGAGAACACGTCTCATGGCACTTGCCTCGAATTCAAAACCCCGGAAAAAGCCCAGCCGCATCTACGAACGGCGCAACATCTGGCTTCTCATCATTACCACTCTGCTGGTCATCGGCTCCATCTTCATGTTTGCCCCGCCGCAGGAGAAAATCAACCAAGGCCTGGACATCCAGGGCGGCCTGTCGGTGGTTCTCACCGCGAAGGGCGAAGGCGGCGCTGCCGTGTCGGCTGAAGACATGGAGAAAAGCCGCGCCATCATCGAGAGCCGCGTGAACGCGCTCGGTGCGTCGGAGGCTGTGGTGCAGGTGCAGGGCACCGACCAAATTCTCGTGCAAATTCCGGGCCTCACGGACACCGAGGATGCGCTCAACACCATCGGCAAAACCGGTAAGCTGGAATTCGCGCGTCTCGACTCGTTCACCGACGAAGACGTGAAAACCAAGATCGAAAACGGCCAGTTCGGCAGCGAGGCCACCATCACCGACGAGCTGGGTAACGCCCTGCCTGCCGGCGAGACGGAACACCTCAAGGTGGAAGACGGCACGTACACGCCTATTGTGACAGGTGCGAATATTACGAACGTTACCGTCGGCAAGCATAAGGAAACGTCGGCCGACTATGCCGTGAACGTGCGGCTGGACGGCGAAGGTACCTCGGCATTCGCCGAGGCAACAAAAGAACTTGCTCCCACGAGGGGCAAGATTGTCATCGTTTTGGACAACGAGGTACAGTCTGCTCCCGGTGTCGATTCTGAAATCCCCAACGGCGACGTGCAGATCACCGGCAACTACACGCTCGAAGACGCCAAGTCTCTCCAAACCGTGCTCGAAAGCGGCTCCTTGCCCGTGAGTTTCGAATACGCTCAAAGCCAGGTAGTAGGCCCGACGCTTGGTCAAGACGCCCTCAAGTCCGGCGTGATGGTGGCGCTCATCGGCCTGGCTGTGGTCATGTTCTACCTGCTGTTCTTCTACAAGGGCCTCGGTCTTATTACGGCGGCTGCTATGGCCATCTTCGCGCTGCTCTACTTGGGCATTTTGGCCACGCTGTCTTCATTCGGCCTGTTCAGCCTGTCTCTTGCGGGCATCGCGGGTATCGTGCTTACCATTGGTATGGCCGCGGACTCCTCCATTCTTACCATGGAGCGCTTCCGCGAGGAAATACGCATGGGCCGCAGCGTGCGCGCCGCGTCCATTACGGGCGTGAAGCACGCTATTGTGACGTCGGTGGACGCCGACCTTGTTACGCTGGTGTCCGCGCTGTCGCTGTTCTTCCTGGCCAGTGCTTCGGTCAAGGGCTTCGGCCTCACGCTGGCGCTGGGTATTATCTGCGACATCGCCATGATGTTGCTGTTCAAGGCACCGCTCATTCGCCTCATCGCTCCGCGCCTCATTGCGAAGCACCCGGGCTTCTGGGGCATCAAGGACAGCCTGGCTGCCTCCGACGACTTCAAGGCGCTCGCCGCGGCTGAGGGCACCTCCGTTGCCCAGGCCGAAGCGGGTGAGGCCATGAACCTAGCTGAAAGCGAGCAGGAGGCCGAGCGCACGTCCGGCCAGGCGGGCGAGGCCGCCGCGAAGGCTGCACGCAAGACCCGCGGCCGTTTCATCAAGCGCGACATCAACTTCCTCGGCTATCGCCGCGTATTCCTCACGGTGGCCGCCATTCTCGTGTGCGCGTCGTTCGCCATCGTGGGTGTGAAGGGCCTGAACTTCGGCATTGAGTTTGTGGGCGGCACGTCGGTGTCGTTCCATGGCACGGGCGACGTCACCACCGAGCAGATGCGCGAAGCCTTCAACGAGGCGGGCGAACCCGACGCCGTCATCCAAACCACGAACGCCGACGGCCAAGAGGGCTTCCTCGTGCGCACCACCACCACGAGTGCCGAAGAGGCCACCGCGCGCGCCAACGACGTGGCGGACAAGCTGGGGCTGAACACCGAAAGCTTCGAGGTAACCACCATCGGGCCCGACTGGGGCGCGAGCGTCATCCAGTCGTCGCTCATTGCGTTCCTCGTGTCCATTGTGCTTATCATCATCTACATTGCCATCCGCTTCGACTATAAGATGGGCATTACCGCCATCGTGGCGCTGCTGCACGACCTTGTGCTGGTCATGGGCATCTACGCGCTGGTGGGACGCGAGGTGAACCCAAACACCATTGCCGCGCTGCTCACCATCCTGGGCTACTCGCTTTACGACACGGTGGTCGTGTTCCACCGCATCAACGACAACATGCAGGATTCCGATATCAAGTGCACCTTCATGACCATGGCGAACCACTCGGTGAACCAGGTGCTCATTCGTACCATCAACACCACGCTGACCTCGCTCATTCCGGTACTCGCCATGATGCTGTTCGGTGGCGAAACGCTGAAAGACTTCGCGTTCGCCATGGTGATTGGCCTTGTGTGCGGTTCGTACTCGTCCATCGCTGTGGCCACGCCGCTCTATTCCATGTGGAAGACGCGCGAGCCGCGCTACGCGAAACTGGTGAAGAAATTCGGGCCGGAAGTGGGCCGCTTCGAGTTCGGTAACCCCAACGCGCTCACGGCCGCCGGCATCAAGAAGGCGAAGGCCGCTGCGGCGGCGGGCACGGCCACGGCCACGGATGTCCCGACCTCCGCAGAAGCCGCCGCGCCCGATCAGCACGGCTACGAAGCACCGCACGGCGCCGCGGCCTCCAAGTCGGCCGCGAAGCCCCCCAAAGCCAAGCGCAAAAAGCGCCCCGACAAGAAGTAACCTTTTTTGATACGAGAATGATGAGAGGGCGGCCGATGGCCGCCCTCTCGGTGATCTGATAGGTCTTAACCTGGGTTTGCTCTTAGCGCTTGAAGCGCTCCCGGTCGGCCAACTCGGCGTACCAGCGGGCGTAGATGTCGGGGCGGAAGTCCGGGTTCTCTTCAGCCCACTGTTTGGCCAGGAAAGGCTTGTCCACGTAGGACAAATCGATGGTGCCCAGGTGCAACTCCTGCTCGTCGGAACCAGGCGCACCGCAGGGCCCACCCGCGTAATAGTGCACGGCCGGCACGTTCTTGCCGGGACCTATCACGCTGCTGCCGCCCACGAAATCGTCAGTGATGGCGCAGCCCGTGCAGTTCGCCGAGGCGATGAACACGTCGTTGTTCGCGGCCAGATACTCCAGCGAGTCCTTAATGTTGCGCGCGGTCACACCCGTGTTCACGGCGAACGGGTTCGCAATGATGCGACAGCCACTCGCCCGGTAATAGCGCATGACCTCGGAGAACACGAACGTGTCGTAGCAGATGCTCACGCCTACCGGCCCCCAGGGTGTGCCGAACATGAACGGTTCGTCGCCGCGGCCCGCCCAGGTGGGCTCATCGGCTGGCAGATGCATCTTACGGTAGCGGCCCAGCACCCCGTCGGGCCCGCAGGCCACAGCGGCGTTGTACACGGTGCCGTCCTCGGAACGCTCGGCCAGTCCGAATACGGCGTACACACCCAGGCGGTGCGTGGCTTCGGCCACGGCCTCGGTGGACGGTCCGGGGATGGGCTCGGCTAGCCGGTAGTGCATGCGCTCGTCGCCCTCGTGTGTAAGGTCGGCATCGTAGCCGGTGAGCGCCGTCTCGGGCAGCACCACGAGGTTTGCCCCGCGCGCCGCTGCGCATTCGATGTAGCCGATGATGCGGTTCAGGTTCCGTTCCTTGTCGCCCCAGCGCGGCTCGTACGTGACCACGGCGACGTTCATGATGTCTTTCATGAAGAATTCCTTTCCGGCAAGGCGTCGCGCTTTGCCATCTTCTTTATCAACTTTTCCGATGCATATCTGTCACTCCGGCTGTCATTCCGACCTGCGGCGGGCCGATTGCACGAAGGGTGAGACTCCCGGCTGTTCTGGTGTGGCATTCGGCTCTACTAGCGCAGCTTCGGCGTGACGAACGTGCACACGGCACCCACCACGGTAAGCGGCACCATGAGATAGAACGCCATATCCCAGCCCACTGCCTCGATGAGCAGACCTACCAAGCTGGAGCTCAGGAAGATGCCCACCCACTGGAACGTGTTCAGCAGCGCCACAGCCATGTCGCCCTGTGCGGGTGGCACGAGTTCGGCCACGGCTGAGAAGCACAGGCCCACGATGCCCATAACCGCGATGCCGAACAGCACCACCAACACAATGAACACGCCGGTGGGCCAGGTGGGCATGAGTGCGTAGGTCACGGCGCTGGCTAGCATGAGCACACCGAGCGGCTTCTTGCGCGAGCCCATCTTGTCCGATATCATGCCCACCACGATGCCTACGGGGATGCCCACGAGCGGCGCAATGCTCACAATGGAACTGGCCGTTGCTGCATCCATGCCGCGCACTTCGGCCAGGTACGTGGGCAAGAACGAGATGACGCCCTGCTCGGCAATCAGATACACCATGAGCGTGATGCCGATGAGCCACATGCCCGGGTTCAGGAACACGTCCTTTGAGAACAGCTTCGCTGGCGCAGCCGAGGCGCCCTCGGGTGCCTCTGTGACCGGCGCTTCCTTAGCTTGTGCAGCCGCCGTAAGCGACACGTCCAGATTGCGCAGGGCTACGATCCATGCCACGAGGAACACGGCAGCGTAGATGGCCGTAAACCACCATACGTTCTCCCACGCGCCGCTCTCGGCAATACGGGGAGCCAGGTTGAACATGGCTATCTGGCCGAACGCCATAAAGCACATGAGAAGGCCCATGGCGCTGCCGCGGCGTCGGTCGTCGAACGAGCTGGCTACCGCTGCCGGCCCCAGCGTCATGAGTAGGATGAGCCCCACGCCCTCCACGATGCGGCTGCCCAGCATGACGGCGTACCCTAAGTCGAACGCACCTGTCACCGATCCGGCCAGGATGGCGGCCAGGGCAATGATGCCCGTCTTGTAGTACCCCAGCTTCGCTATGATGACGCCGCTAGGAATAGCCAGGAAAATTCCCGAGAATACAAACACCGAGATGAGCAGCCCAGCCTGCCCAGCACCCGCGAGCCCCATGCTCTCCGTGAGCACCGGCACGATGGGTGCCACCTTGTTCAGACACATGGCTCCCGCCGTCATGGACATAAGCATCATGAACAACACGAGCCCGGGAGAGATCTTCTTGCGATTGGTCATTGTCTTCACCCCTTTCGCGGCCGTCTGGCCGCATCCGTGCGCGCCGTGCACCCGCTGAACCCTGAAACCGCAGGTGAGTGATAGCTGCGCTCATACCTCCCGTACTGCTCCCAGCTTACGCGCAGGGCTTTCTATAGCGGAACGAACGATATGGAGAGGGGTATCAATAGTCACGTGAGGCCGATTCAAAACATGCGTTCCGCTGCGTAGAATGAAGGTGAGGAACCGAAGGTGGGCCCATCCGGGCCGGTCGCAGACGAAACGGAGAAGGAGGCGGCCATGGACACACGCGATCTCAAGGTGTTCGTGGCCGTCTATGAGACGAAGAGCATCACGCGCGCAGCAAAGAATCAGTTCCTAAGCCCCCAGGGGTGCAGCAAAATCATCCAGAAGATAGAAGGCGAACTGAGCACGTCGCTGTTTGCCCGCAACCACTTCGGCGTTGCGCCCACGCCGCAGGGCGATGCGCTCTACCGCCGTGCGCAGATGGTTATTCGTCTGCTCGACGGCGTGAAGGACGAGGTGGAGGCCGCCCGTGCTCTCAAGTACACGCTGAATATCGCCTCGACACAGGGCGTTTCGGAGTACCTCTCGCTCGCATTCGTGCGCGATTTTTCCGAAAGCCATCCGCATATCAGCCCACGCATCATGGAAAGCCCCGACGCTATTGCGAAGCAGCGCACGCTTGACAACGTTGCCGAAGTTGGTGTGCTGGGTGGGCCGGTGGACCTGTCGGTGTTCCATGCCGTGCCGTTTACGCATCACCGGCCATGCCTGGTCATCAACGAGGCGAACCCATTGGCGCGCAAAGCTGCCATCGACTACGTCGATCTGGACAACCAGCCACTTGCCATGGTGAGCCGCGAGTTTGCCTCGCACCACCTGGTTGTGAATCGCCTGGCGAATGCTGGTGCGCATGCGGACATCGTGATGGAGGCCACCGAGCTGGACCTGTGCCACCGTCTGGCCGAGCAGGGGGACGCCATCGCCGTGTCGTTCGACTTCGCTGCCTGGGGTGGAAGACGCTCACATACGGTCATCCGTCCCTTCGCCGATCGCACGTTTCTCTGGGAGACGTTCATCGTCCGCAAGGCCGGTGCCAACTTGTCGCCCCAGGCCCAGGAGTTCTGCGACTTCGCCCTGTCTTGGGTGGCCGACCATCGTGCCGACCTCTTCCAATGGCCGGGTGCGTGAGGGCGCATACACTGGCTGGGGTCCTTTTCGGGAACGGGGTGCTCGGCGTGTCGGCGTTGATCGCAGGTGCACGCCGATCTCGTGAATGGGGAGGTGGTGGGCAGTCCGGTATGGGTGCGGTGTGCTATGCTACGGGGAACAAATGAGGCCAAACTGCGCAGGTAGATGAGGCCGCGAGAGGTAAGGAGTTGTGCATGCGCCAAGGTAGCGCGCCGAATTTTTGCCCGCCGGTGGAAGAGGGCATTGTTGTTGAATTTGAAGACGAGACGGGTGAACACATCGCCCTGGAGTTCTTGGGTATCATCCTGCACGGCGAGCGCCGCTACGGGTTTTTCTTCCCTGTGTCGGACGATGAGCCGGTGGGCTCGTCGGGTGAACTGGTGCTTCTCGAAGTGACCGAACTTGACGAAGACGAGCAGCCGGTTGCCTTCGAGCTGGTGGAGGATGAAGGCGTGGCCGCTGAGGTGTACGAGGACTTCAAGCAGGCCACCAAAGACCTCTACGACTTCGCGTAACGCGTGACCCATGCGTGTCTCGCGCGCAACCCGCGCAACGCGCTTCTCTCACCTGCCCGAGAAACAAACGACGGCCGGGTGTACCTTTGCAGGTGACACCCGGCCGTCGTATACGGTCAAAGAGGGTGCCCACACGGGCAGACTGGTCTAGCGGCCGAAGCGATCCCAGCCGCCGTCAGGCTTTACTAACTCAGACTGCGCGATGGCGGCCAAGTACATAATTTCGTTGCAAATGGAACGCTCTAAAGTGCAAACCTCTTCTTCGGTTTGCGCGGTCGCGAAGATGCGACCGACGGCGGTCTTGATAATATCTATTTGCTGTTCGTAATCATCATTCCCCATAATGTGTCCTACGGCGTCATCTATCCTTATATATAATCTAATTACTCATACTAAATGTTATACTACTGTAAACCAACTGCAATAAATGCACAGTTTACGACATTTCAGACACGCGGCGGGGGCCTTTTTCGGTTCGCGGTCGATTACATGGAATGCCCACTGTAGCAGGTTTGGACGCCTAGAATGCTAAGGGCTCCCAACTCCCGTCGATGTCACAGATCCACGCCTGGGGTTCGGCAACCGAAAAGAACGTGAGTTCGGGGTCGTTCGGCCCGTCGTGCACTTCTCCCAGGGCAGCCATATGCTCGAAGCCCGCGCGGCGCACGTCCGCGTTCGCGCGGTCATCCAGGTCGGCGCGTCCGCGCAGAATGATCCAGCCGCTGCCCGGTCGCCAGGCGGTTACCTCGAACTTCGGGTTCGCCTGCAACTCGCGGTACACGTCTTTTGTGGTGGCGGTGCAAAACCAGATGCGCCCGTCCTGTTCGGCGGCGAAGCTGAAGGGGCGCACATGCGGCTGGTCGCCCTCGCACGTGGCCAGATACCACGCCGGTACGCTGGTCAAATATTCAATGATGGTTTCGTTTGCGGTCATGGGGCATCCTTTCGGTTAGTGGGGAAGGAAGTTGGTGAGGACAACAGCCACCAGCATGGACACGAGCACGCCCGTGGCCACCGCGTCGCGCCGCGTGAGGCGCAGCGGGTGGAGGCGCGTCCGTCCGGACCCTCCGTGGTAGCAGCGGGCGTCCATGGCGCCTGAGAGCGTCTCTGCATGACGAAAGGCGCTGGTGAACAGCGGCACCATGAGCGAAGTGAGCGAGGACACGCCGCCCTTGAACGGGTTGGCGGTAAACGTGGCACCGCGGCTCATCTGCGCGCGGCGGATGGTTTGCAGTTCAAAGGCGAACTGGGGCAGAAAGCGCAGGGCAATACCCATCATCATGCCCAGCTCGTGCGCCGGCACGCCTACGCGGGTGAAGGGGCCAAGCAGCCGCTCGAACGCTTCGGTGATGTCAAGCGTGGTGGTGGTCAGCGTGAGCAGGCTCATGCCCAAAAGCAGCAGCACCAAGCGACACGCGATGAACGCCGCCGACACGAGGCCCCCTTCGCTCACCTGAATAATCCACCAGGAGAACAGCACGGGCCCGTCCTGCACGAAGAATATGTTGAGCAGCGCGGTTATCACCACGATAAACGCCAAAGGAGCAATAGATGTAAGCGCCGCGCCCGCCGGGATTTCTGCCAGCATGAAGAACCCCACCACGAACAGGGCGCACACAGCCAGGCCCCAAAACGTCTGGGCCGCAAACACCACGGCCATGAACGCGAGCGACAACACCAATTTCGCGCGTGGATCCAGGCGGTGAAGCGGGCTTGAGCCGGGCCAGTAGCGGCCGATGATGGCGGTATCAGGCATGCGCGTTCCCCTTCGCCTGCGCCGCACCGGTCAGTTGGGCGGCCAGGTCATCCGCCAGCGATTCATCGTCGTACAGGGCGCGCGGCAAGCTGAACCCGCAGGTGCGCAGCTCGTGGGCGAGACGCTGGGCCGCGGGCACATCAAGGCCGATGGCGCGCAGTTCCTCGCCGCGCGCGAACACTTCCTCAGGCGTGCCAAGCGCGAACAACTCACCCTCGTTCAGTACGAGGATGCGGTCGGCCAGCCGCGCCAAATCGTCCATGCTGTGCGACACCATGACCACGGTGAGGCCGCCTGCGTGCAGGCCAGCCACCAGGTCTAAGAACTCCGCGCGCCCCACGGGGTCGAGGCCCGCCATGGGTTCATCCAGCACCAGCACACGCGGCTCCATGGCCAGCACGCCCGCGAACGCCACGCGCCGCTGCTGGCCGCCCGACAACTCAAAGGGGCTCTTGTCGCGCACGTCGTCGAAAGCCAATCCCACACGCTCAAGCGCCCGGCGTACGCGCTGTTCCAGTTCATCGCCGGCAATGCCAAGGTTGCGTGGGCCGAACGCCACATCGTCGTACACCGTGGCGGCGAACAGCTGGTGCTCCGGGTACTGAAACACCATGCCTACCTGCCCGCGGCACTCCTGCGCCACGCGCTTGTCGGCCACATCGCGCCCTGCAAACAGCACGCGCCCGCGCGTGGGATGCACGAGACCGTTCAGGTGCTGCACAAGCGTGCTCTTGCCGCTGCCGGTGTGCCCGGCGATGCCGAGAAATTCCCCGTCGCGCAGCTGAAAGCTGATGTCGCGCAGCGCCCATATGGCGTTGGGGTCGGTGCCCCACACCGGCTTGCCGTGCGCTTGCACCGAGGGCGGCTCTTCGGCGGCCCCGCGTTTCGCACGGCGCGCGCGCCGCTTCTTCTGATGCTCGGGGTTGGTGTATGAGTAGCTTACGCCTTCGAAAGTAAGCGGCACAGCTCCTCCTTCAGCTCGTTCTCGGAAACGGTCACGTTCACGTCCACGCCGCGCTCGCGCAGTAGGCAGGATAGGCGGCACGCGAATGGCACGTTCAGGTTCAAATGCTCCAGAAGCGCCGCCTGCGTGAGTACCTCAGACGGCGGGCCGTCCAGGCGCACGTGGCCTCCGTCGAGTACCACCACACGGTCGGCCTGGGCGGCCTCTTCCATGAAGTGCGTGATCATGACTACGGTCATGCCGCGCTCGTGCAGCGTGCGCGCCACGCGCATAAGCCCCGCGCGTCCGCGGGGGTCGAGCATGGCCGTGGCCTCGTCTAGTATGAGTATGTCGGGCTCCATGGCCAGCACTCCCGCAATGGCCACGCGCTGCTTCTGGCCGCCCGAAAGCGCGTTTGTTTCACGTGTGTCGAAGCCTTGCAGCCCCACATCGGCCAGCGCATCGGCCACGCGTTCACGCAGTTCATCGGCGGGTACGCCCAGGTTTTCGGGGCCAAACGCCACGTCGTTTTCCACGAGGCTGGCCACCAGTTGGTCGTCGGGGTTTTGAAACACCATGCCTGCGTTGCTGCGGATGAAGTAGGTGGCGGACTCGTCGGCCGTGCTGCGCCCGAGCACCGACACCGTACCCTCGTCGGGCACGAGCAGTGCGTTTATGTGCTTGGCCAGCGTGGACTTGCCCGACCCGTTGCCGCCGAGCACGCACACAAACTGCCCGCGCTCGATGCGCAGGTTGATGCCGTCCAGCACGAAGGCATCGCCATCGTAAGAAAACGCCACGTTCGAGAACTCTATCAAGGTGGTCCTTTCGGGTTGGTTCGGGGGAGGTGGAGGGCGGGGTGGGGGTGGAGCGCCGCGGTTGCCGGCCGCGGGCAGCGGGCCGTCGCCCGCGCTTGCTGCACCTGCGCCCTTGGCGGCGTTTAGCGGCCCTTCACCTGCTTTTTCTTCGGCGTAATAAGGTTCGACACACTCTTGTACACCACCAGTGTCAGCACGCTGTTCAGAATGGCTTTGATCAGGTTGAACGGCGTGAGGATAGGCAGCACCATAGCCACCACGGCATCGAAGGGCACACCCAGCCACGCGGGCGTAATCACCAGGTTGCCGAGGATGGCCATGAGGGTGGCGAGCACCACGCTCAGCGTCAGACCCGCAACGGCCGCCTTGAACGTGCGGCGCTTGCGGTAGATGAGCGCCGCCGGCAGAATGAAGCCACTCACCACCAGGATGTTCATGATAGCGCCCGAGAAGTCGGCCATCAAAATGCCGTGGAGGATGGCTCCCACAAAGCCCACCGCCAGGCCCGCGCCCGGCCCGAAGGCGAAGCCGCACACCATGGCCGGCATGGCCGACGCGTCGTATTTAAGCCAGGGCGCGCCCGGCAGCAGGGGAAACTCAATGAACGACAGCAGCACGCCAATGGCGCACATCAGCGCCATGGTCACCAGCTGGCGGGTATCCCATTTGTTCGTGTTGGTGAATTCCAGATCGGGCGTGCGCGGCGTGCGTTCCGCGTCCAACGCGTCCACGTCCTGCACTCCCTGTGTGCTCGGCACATTTTCGGCCATGAGGGCACCTTCCTTTCGCGGGGGCGTGGTGTTGCGGGTTCCTTCTTGCCCCACAAAAAAGAAGAGAGCCCGTATGAATTCCGCTCGGTTCCATACGGGCTCGTTATTCGCAGGAAGTGCGGCGCACGAAGCGGCCGGCCTTCACGCGAACTCTGCCTCTTCCATCCGGACTTTAACCGTTGGTCCCGGAGTTTCACCGGTGTCAGCCTGCTGCGGCGCGCGGCGGGGACTATCCCGTGCGCGTCCGTCGCAGGGTCGCGGACTCTCGGCTTCGCGAGCGCGTACGCGCCGCTATCCGATTACCGCCAGTGAGGAATTTCACCTCGCCCTGAAACAGAATCCATCACCGCGTATTGTAACAACCAGTTATCCCCCGCACAACCGGACACTTTCCCCACCCTGGGGTAGGGCTCAGTTGTGTGCGTCGGGGGCAGATTCGCCTTTGTGGGGTGCTTTTCGGGTACAATACCTGGCCGTATGTTTGAAATCCTCGAAAGCATAGATGCGTTTGTCTGGGGCCCGGCCATGATCGTGCTCCTTTTGGGCACGCATGTATTCCTCACGTTCAAGACGGGCTTCATCCAGCGTAAGTTACCGCAGGCCATTCGGCTGTCGTTCCAGAAAGACCCGGAGGGCCGCGGCGACATTTCCAACTTCGGCGCGCTGGCCACCGCGTTGGCGGCCACCATTGGTACGGGCTCCATCGTGGGCGTGGCTACGGCTATTCTTGCAGGTGGGCCGGGCGCGGTGTTCTGGATGTGGATTACCGGCGTGTTCGGCATTGCCACCAAGTACGTGGAGGTGTACGCCGCGGTGAAGTACCGCGTGCGCGATCATGCGGGCAACATGCTGGGCGGCGCGATGTATGTGTGGGAGCGCGCGTTCAAGAAGAAGGACGGCCGCACGCCGTGGTGGGCGAAGCTGGGCGCCGTGGCGTTCGCCGCGTTCGCCACCGTGGCCACCATTGGTACGGGCTCGGCCGTGCAGGCGTCGGCGATGGCGGGCATCATCACGTCGAACGTGCCCGTGCCGGCGTGGATTGTGGGCATTATTATTGTGGTGCTGGTGTCGGTGGTTATCTTCGGCGGCGTGCGCTCCATCTCGAAAGTGTGCGAGAAGTTGGTGCCGTTCATGGCCGTGGCCTACGCGCTGGGGTGCCTGGTCATCTTGGTGATGAACGCGGGTGCGCTGGGGGAGGCCATCGTGCTCATCTTCGAGTGCGCGTTCACGGGCAAGGCGGCGTTCGGCGGCGCGGTGGGCTCGGGCATTATGATGGCGCTGCAATTCGGTTGCGCGCGCGGGCTGTTCTCGAACGAGTCGGGCCTGGGCTCCGCGCCCATCGTGGCAGCCGCGGCGAAGACGCGCAACCCCTCTGAGCAGGCGCTTATCGCCATGACGGGCACGTTCTGGTCCACGGTGGTCATCTGCGCGCTCACGGGCATTGTGCTGGTGTCGACCATGGTGGCGAACCCGTCCATCCAGGCGGACGTGCTGGCGAACCCGACGCTGTTCTCGGGCGCCGAGCTGGCGAGCGCCGCCTTCGCGAAAATCCCGTTCATTGGCACGCCCATTCTGGTGCTGGGCATGGTGGCGTTTTCGTACTCCACCATTTTGGGCTGGTCGTATTACGGCAACCGCTGCGTCACGTACCTGTTCGGCAAGCGCGCCATCAGGCCGTATCAGGTGCTCTACGTGGTGGTGGCGTTCCTTGGGGCCGTGGGCGTGGGCGACGTGATGTGGACTATCTCAGATATCGGCAACGCGCTCATGGCCATTCCGAACATTGTGGCTATTTTGCTGCTGTCTGGCCTTGTAGCCCGCGGCACCCGCCACTACGTCTACGACGATCATCTGGACGAAGTGGACGAAGAACCCATCCCGACGGTGGAAAGCAAGTAGAAACGCGGGCGGGGCGGCGCTGCGTTCGCGTGGGAATGTGGCGCGCTCCCTATTTTGGCGCGGGAGCATGCGCGAAGCGTGTCGCATCCCCCTGGTGTTTGTCCGTGGCCGGAAAACGATCTTCCGCTCGCTGATATTTTTGGTGTCGCGCATAGTGTGAGGCCTGTTGCGCGCCTATAATCCAACCACTTTAGTGCGAAAAAGTGCTTCTGCCGAAACGGATTGTCCGCCGCCCGGCCTCGTGCTCGCGCCACCTGCGCCCGCGCCTCGCATCCGCGCCTGCGCCCGCGCGCCCCGCGCTCCGGTCACTCGGTTTCGGCAACGGCTCTTTTCGCCTCGCCGGGGGACCGGCGTGAGAAAAGGGGGTTGTTATGGACATTGTCCAGTTCATCAACGACATCGACGCCTTTGTATGGGGCCCGCCGATGATCGTACTGCTGCTGGGGTCGCACCTGTTCCTCACCATCCGCACGGGCTTCATTCAGCGCAAACTGCCCACGGCTATTAAGCTGTCGGTGACGAAAGACCCGGACGCGCCCGGCGACATTAGCCAGTTCGGCGCGCTCACTACGGCGCTGTCAGCCACCATCGGCACGGGCAACATCGTGGGCGTGGCCACGGCCATTCTCGCAGGTGGGCCGGGTGCGGTGTTGTGGATGTGGCTCACCGGCGTGTTCGGCATTGCCACGAAGTACTCCGAGACGTATGCCGCCGTGAAGTACCGCGTGCGCGACCACAAGGGCAACATGCTGGGCGGCGCCATGTACGCGTGGCGGCGCGGCTTCGAGAAAGACGGCAAGGCTCCCTGGTGGGCGATGCTTGGCGCGGGCGCGTTTGCCCTGTTCGCGGCCATCGCATCGTTCGGCATTGGGTCGGCCGTGCAGTCCAGCGCCATGACGGGCATCATTCTGTCAAACGCGCCGGGCATCCCCGCGTGGGGCATCGGCCTGGCTATTGCCATCATGGTGTCCATCGTCATCTTCGGCGGCGTGAAAGTTATTTCGAAGGTGTGCGAGAAGCTGGTGCCGTTCATGGCTATTGCGTATGTGTGGGGCTGCATCATGATCATTGGCATCAACTGGGAATACGTATGGCCCGCCATCTGCCTCATCTTCGAGTGCGCCTTTACACCCAAGGCCGCGTTTGGCGGCGCGGTGGGAAGCGGCCTCATGATGGCGCTGCAGTTCGGCTGCGCGCGCGGCCTGTTTTCCAACGAGTCGGGCCTGGGCTCCGCGCCCATCGTGGCCTCCGCGGCTTCCACGCGCAACCCGGCGCGTCAGGCGCTCGTGTCCATGACGGGCACGTTCTGGGATACGGTGGTCATCTGCGCGCTCACGGGCATTGTGCTGGTATCCACGCTCATTGCGAACCCCGGCATTCTCGATTCCGGTCAGATTCACGCCGGCGCCGACCTCACCAGCGCGGCGTTCGCCTCCATTCCCTACATTGGCACGCCCATCCTGGTCATCGGCATGATTCTGTTCGCGTACTCCACCATTCTGGGCTGGTCGTACTACGGCAACCGCTGCGTGGCCTACCTGTTCGGCAAGCACGGCGTGCGCCCCTACCAGGTGCTGTATGTGGTGGTGGCGTTCCTTGGCGCCATCGGCATTGGCGACTTGGTGTGGACCGTCTCCGACATCACGAACGCCCTCATGGCGGTGCCGAATATCATTGTGGTGCTGCTGCTCTCAGGCCTGATAGCGCGTGAAACCAAGCACTACGTATGGGATAAGAATCTGGAAGAAACCGACGAGACACCTATTCCCGTGCTTGAGTCGAAGTAGGGCGGGCGCGCTGTGCGAACTTCAAACGTGCGCGTGTCACCCACCTCATAACTACGTCAAGATGCCAGGTTAACCGTAGGGCAAGGGCTCTGCCCTTGCCGCCAACTACGTTCGACCTGGCACGTTTATTATTACCAAGCATCGCTGCAACAAAGTGTGACGCGCTTCGCGCTGCCTAATATGCCACGAGTTTTCTCGAGTCCCCTACCTTATGACGCGGGTTGACTGGCTTGTCGGCGTTGACTTGCAAGAAGCATAACCTCCGTAGGGGTGCACTCCAGTGCACCCGTTCGCGCGAAGCGCGAAAACGCAGGTCGCACTCATGTTTTCTGCCCGCGTCGGAGCGGGTGCTTTCCTAAAGGGACTAGGCGCTGCGCGCCGCGGTAGCGCCCCTACGGGTATGGCCACACAAGCACATTAGCCGTAGAAGAACTTGCCCTCGTCATGGTGATAGGGATGCGTATACCATCCCGGTGTAATCAATAGCGCGAAGCGCGTCACACTTTTGCTGCGCGCCACAACCCTCTCAACCATTCGCTGAATCAACAGGTCGGGGCTGATGGGCGTTGAGGGGCCTCCTATAATCGACGAAGCTTGTCAGAGGTGGCGGGCGAGAGGCGCCTTCTGTCTGCGGTGTATCCGGCCGCGTCAGGGCGGAGGGCAACGGAAAGGGGGACCGCATGTCCGGTTCGCAGAAGGCTTTGAAAGTTGTGTCCATCATTCTCATCGTGTACGCCCTTATCGCGGCGGCGTTTGGCGTGTTCATGGCCGTGGGTGCTTCGCTTTTGGACGGGCAAACGGTCGATGTTAGCGGCACCACTATCGAGGCCGGCCTGATGGCAGGCGTGCTGGGTGGCACCATTATCGTGGGCGCCGTCATCAACTTCATCATTGGCCTTCTGGGCCTGCGCGGCGCAAAAGACGCAAAAAAGATTGGCCCCTTCTTCGTGCTCTGCATTATTGGCGTGGCGCTGAGTCTTGTCAGTCTGGGCATGTCCCTCGCTCAAGGCACGTTCAGCCCGTTCTCCCTGATATCCCTCGCCATCATCATTATCTGCCTGGTGCTGGCGTCGAAGGTGCGCAACCAGCGCTAACGCGTTCGTCATCCGAAATGCTGAAAGCTTTCGAAGAGGCTGTCGCTCACGCGGCGGCCTCTTTTACTGTGCGGGGCCGCGCCGCGCGAAACAGGATAAAGCCTTTTACCACGCCGGCGACGAAAAGTAGGGCGGACGAAACCACCACCGTAATGAAAACGTCAGGCACAAAGGCTTGCGCAACCCACAGCGGTGTTCCGAAAAAGAGGGGAACAAGTGAGAGGATAAAAACCGGCAGCACCCCATGAACGAGTACAAGAAGTGCCACTTCAAACGACATTTTTCTGCGATCCCTTGTCCGAAGAAAGCGGGGAAGAAAACACCACGGCAGAAGCGCACTAATGAACACCGCGAGCATAATCAGATCAATCCACAGGTGCTCCATCACGTAGTCGCTGCTTGTGATTTCGTTTGGCGACTCGCCCAAAAGCATCAGGACTACGCCCCATCCAAGGGAATCCATCATCTCGTTGGTCACGAAATAATCGTTGACGTTCGCTTCGAGGGCGACGGCGATATCGCTTTCAGGCAAAATGAATACACACGAGGTTCCCGTTTCCACCAGCCCGCTGTGTCGCAGCACCGGTTCAGGAAGGGGCTCCTTCACGGTGGCCCAGCCGTAGCCGTACCAAAAGGGGACATCCTCTTCGACATACACGGTATCGCCGTAAAACATCGTCTCGATACTTTTCTGAGAAAGAATTCCGCTTCCGCCATTCAGGTACATTTGTAGATACTTCCCCAGGTCGCTCGCGGAAGAGGAAAGGTAACCCGCTGGCACGGTGATCCAGGCGTCGCGCGAGGAAGGAAAGTGAGACGCGGCTTTGAGCGGGATGCCCCAGTAATTGGTGTACCCATCAATCAACCCATTTTCGTTACTTTCATCAAGCGTTGCGGCGGTGTGTGAAAGCCCCAGCGGCTCAAGCACCTGGGCGGAGAGGTATTCGGCATACGGCGTGCCCGTGACGGCCTCGATGATTTCTCCCAGCAGGGAATAATTCACATTCGCATAGTGGTGAACGCCCTGATCATTAACCAGGTGGTAATTACCAAGCGTCTGATGTTCGCCAAGCCCGCTGGTGTGGTTCAGCAACTGGCTAACCGTGATGGCATTGCCGTCGGTGGCATCCGGCAGATAGGTTGAAAGGGGCGCTGATAGATCTATCTTTTGCTGCTCGACCAACTGCATGATGCAGATTGCCGTAAACGACTTGGTCACCGAGCCGAGCAAAAAGGGCGTATTGCTGCTGTCGCACTGCCCGTACGTTCCGGAAAACAGCACGTCGTCCTTACCAACAATGCGCACCGAAAGGGCGGGAATATGCGCGTTCGTGGCACACGTTTGCAGGTACGTGTCGATGGTCTGATAGTCCACCCGCGAAGCCGATTCCGCCCGCGAAGGCGATTCCGCTCGTTCGTCCGCATGAGCAGCCGGAACGGCACCCAAAGCCACAACCAACCAAAGGACCCAGAACGCCACAAAAGCCGCACCCAATTTTCTACAAGAACACGTGACCATCGTCTTCCTTTTGTTGTAGCCTCTTTGCCGCGGGCCTAGTTCACTAGTACCTCAACAGGGGGAAGGGCATCCGGATTGAGGGTTTTCAGCTGGTAGGTGGTTTGCAGCTGTAGCCAAAAATCGGGCGTGGTTCCTAGTGCCGTGCCAATGAGATACGCCATTTCAGGTGTGATGGCGCGCTTGCCATGAATAATGTCCGAGATGGCAGACTGCGGTTTCCCGATTGCCTTTGCCAACCGGTATTGCGAAATTCCCAGCTCATCAAGAAACTCTTCCTTAAGAATTTCCCCCGGGGTAGAAATATAAGAATCAATGGTAGTCAACAAACTCAACTCCTTCGATGCCCAGAGGAATATATACTTCTGTTGCGCAGAATACTACTGCATTGCAGATACTATCAAGCGAACATTTGTTTTCCTTTTTATACTGCGCGACACAGCTAATGTCAAATTCTTTTTTACTAACTTGGTAATACGTCTTCATGGTTTGGAGGGGTTGGGGTTTGGGGGAGTGAGGGGGCGTTTCTGCGTTATGATGGCGGGCATGGGAAACGATGCGAAGAAAACGATAGCCGTACTTGGCGGTGGCGCGGCCGGGTTGGCGGCGGCCATTGCGGCGGCGGAGGCGCTGCGCGCGGCGGGTGTGTCCGCGCGCGTGGTGGTGTATGAGGCTGATGAGCGGGTGGGTCGCTCCATTTTGGCGACGGGCAACGGTCGCTGCAACTTCTCGAACGCGCACGTGGAGGCGGACGTGTACCGCAACACGGCATTTGTGGGCGACGCGCTGGCTGAACTGCGCTGTCAGGCGTGTGCGGCCGACGGAGTGTGTCAGCTTGCCGACGATCCGGTGCACGCATTCTTCGCTGACCTGGGACTTCTGTGGCGCGAGGAAAGCGAGGGGCGGCTTTACCCCCTGGCGAACAAGGCCTCCAGCGTGTTGGACGTGCTGCGCGCGGTGGCGCGCGAGCGGAGCGTTATTGAAGAGTGTGCATGCGCGGCGGTGCGCGTGGATGCGCCGTCGAAGCCCGGCGAGCGCTTTCATGTGCGTTTCGCCGACGGGCGCGTGGCGCATGCCGATGCCGTGGTAGTGGCTGCGGGCGGGCGAGCCGCGCGCGAACTGGTCCCGGCGGGCACGCCTTATAGTGAGCCGCGGCCGGTGTTGGGGCCGTTGTGCACGGATACTGCCGTCGTTAAGCAGTTGAACAACATCCGGGTGCGCTGTGCGGTGGAGCTGTGGGGTAAGTCTGGCGAAGCGGTGGCGGATGCTGCGGGTTTTGCCGAGCACGCTGCAGGCGGCCGCTCATTCAAGGCGCGCGAAGAGGGCGAGGTGCTCTTCCGCGACTACGGCGTGTCGGGCATTGCTGTGTTTAACCTGTCGCGCTTCGCAGAGCCGGGCGACCTTCTGCTGATAGATCTTCTGCCTGCTGTGCCTGCGGCCGAGTGCGAGGGCTTTTTGCATACGCGCCGCAAGCGTCTGGGTGTGGCTGGTCGCACGGTGACGGGCGATGACCTGCTGCGCGGTATGCTGCTGCCCGCCGTGGCGCAAGCGGTGCTGAAAGAGGCTGGCCTGCGCGAGAGTGCGCCGCTCACCAAGGCGAACGTACCTGAGCTCGCCCGCGCGTTGAAGGCATTCCCGCTGGTTGTGCGCGGTATGGGCGATGCGCGCCAGTGTCAGGTGTCGCGCGGCGGCTTCGCCGTGGAGGCGTTCGACGCGTGCACGATGGAGGCGCAGGGAGTTCCCGGTTTGCATGTGGTGGGCGAGGCGCTGGACGTGGACGCGCCCTGCGGCGGCTACAACCTGCACTGGGCGTGGGCAAGCGGCATCCTGGCCGGTCGACACGCCGCGCGCATAGCGGAGGCAGGGCGATGATTGAGGTTTCGAACGTGCGCCTGCCGCTGGATGCGGGCCTGCCGGATGGGGCCGGCGATGCGCTGGTACACGCCGCCGTCGCGCAGGCCCTTGGTGTGCGCCCGGGAGACGTGCATCTTGTGCACGTGCTCAAACGCAGCGTGGATGCGCGCAAGAAAACTGACGTGCACTTCGTGGCCACGCTGGCCGTGGAGCTGGCTGACAACGCCGCCGAAGAAGCGGCACTTGACGCAGCTGAAGCACGCAGCGGCGCGGGTGCAATTGCCGGCACGCACGTGAAGCGCCACCAGCCGTACAAGCCGCTGGATATTCCTAACTTGAACAGCGCCTTCGCCGCCTCCGGTGAGCCGCGTCCCGTGGTGGTGGGTGCGGGTCCAGCGGGTCTGTTCTGCGCGCTCTATCTGGCGCGCGTCGGGCTGCGGCCGCTCGTGCTGGAGCGTGGCGGTGACGTGGATGAGCGTTTGGCAACCGTAGCGGCGTTCGATGCCGGCGGCGAGTTGGACACGTGCACAAATATCCAGTTCGGCGAAGGCGGCGCCGGCACGTTCAGCGACGGCAAACTCACCACCAACATCAAAAGCCCCTTCGCAGGGCACGTGACGCACTGGTTCGCCGAGGCGGGCGCCCCGAAAGAGGTGCTCTGGCAGGCGAAGCCACATATCGGCACCGACCTTTTGGTGGATGTGGTGCGCACGCTGCGCCAAAGCATCATTAAGGCCGGCGGAGAGGTGCGCTTCCATGCGCAGGTAGAGCGGCTGGTGTGCGAGGACGGCGTGCTGGCGGCGGTCGACGTGCGCGACACGCGCACCGGCGAGCAGCAGCGCGTGGCGGCTCGGCGCGTGGTGCTGGCGTGCGGCCACTCGGCGCGCGACACGTTCGAGGCCGTGCGCGACGCAGGCTTCCGCATGGAGCAGAAGCCGTTTTCCGTGGGCGTGCGCATAGAGCACCCCCAGGTTGTCATCAACCGCGCGCAGTACGGCGAGGCCGCCGCGCACCCGGCACTCGGCGCGGCTGACTACAAGCTGGCCGTTCATCTGCCGGGTGGGCGCAGCGTCTACACGTTCTGCATGTGCCCAGGTGGCGAGGTGGTTTGCGCCGCCAGCGAGCCGGGTGGCGTGGTGGTGAACGGCATGAGCCGCTTCGCGCGCGACGGCGAAAACGCGAACAGCGCGCTTTTAGTGGGCGTGGGCCCCGAGGATTTCGAAAGCGATGACCCGCTGGCAGGCGTGGAGCTGCAACGGCGCATGGAGCGCGCGGCCTATGAGGCAGCCGTGAACGCTGGTGGTGCGCCCTATACGGCTCCCGCGCAGACAGTGGGCGACTTCCTGGCGAAGCGCGCGGGCGACGCGAGTTCCACGGTGTGTCCCACCTATGCGCGTGGCGTGGCGTGGTGCGACTTGCACACTGTGTTGCCTCCGTTTGTTGCCGAGGCGCTGGCCGAAGCACTGCCGCTTCTCGACCGCAAGCTGCACGGCTTCGCTGACGCGGGTGCCATCATGACTGGCGTAGAAACCCGCAGCTCAAGCCCCGTCCGCATAGTCCGCAACGAAACCCTGCAAGCTGTGATGGATGGGGAAGAGAAGACCGCGAAACTCGGCACCGGCCTCTATCCCTGCGGCGAGGGCGCCGGCTACGCCGGGGGCATCATGAGCGCCGCCTGCGACGGCCTCCGCGTAGCCACCGCATTAGCGTCCGAGTTTGAGAGCCCCCAAAAGTGACGCGCCCCCCGGAAAGAGTGACGCGCTCACGCGCTACCAATTACGCCGCAGGATGATCCCCTCCCTATCACCATGACGAGGGCTTATTCCTGTACCATAAACCTAACTAAAAGGTAACCAACGTAGTCCAGCTATAAAGAGTCAATAGGTAATTCGGGGTTTTTCTCGTTTGTTTTGGCTGCTTTTGATGACTGGATG